>NZ_KK211100.1:900680-1244626 GCF_000620305.1 Desulfitibacter alkalitolerans DSM 16504
CATTTTTGATGTTGTCCAAAAGAGCTCTAAATCGTTTTTCATGCTCTTCTTCTACCTCTCCTGTTTCGTGGAAAAACTCTGCAATTTCATCAAAGCCCTCTTCCTTGGCTTCCTTTTCCATACGCTTGTACATGTCTGTCCATTCAAAATTCTCACCGGCAGCAGCCTTTTCTAAATTTTCTTCTGTGGTTCCAATGCCATTTAAAAATTTTAATGCTCTTTTAGCATGCTCCTTTTCATTGTCGGCAGTTTCTAGAAAAACTCCCGCAATCTGCTCATAGCCTTCCTTCTTGGCCACGCTGGCCCAGTAAGTATATTTGTTTCGAGCTTGTGATTCGCCAGCAAATGCTTCCCAGAGGTTTTTTTCTGTTTTTGTGCCTTTTAAATCCTTCATTACTAAACAACTCCTTTAAAAGATTTTGTATTTCCTTTATAGCTTACCATAAATATAATAATTAATTTTTAAACATTTTGTGAAGTTTTTCCATTTAAATTTTTTATAAGCTCTAGATTCGTTAAAACTTGCTTGATAAATATTGAAACAAGGCCTGCATCATACTTTGTACCTGCACCTTCTTGAAGTTCAATTATCACCTTATCTTCATCAAGAATATTACCATATGTTCTATTGTTAGTCATTGCATCATAAGCATCCACGATTCTTATAATTCTTGCCTGTAAAGGAATCTCGTCTCCCTTCAAGCCCTTGGGATAACCACTTCCATCATAGTTTTCGTGATGGGCAAGCACAAATTCTGCTATTTCAGACATGTCATTGACTGAGCTTAGTATCCTGTATCCTATTTCAGGATGACGCTTTAATTCATTCCACTCATCTTGTGTAAGGGAATCAACTTTATTGAGCACATTATCATCAATAGATACTTTTCCAATATCATGAAGCAGCCCTACTGTTTTAAGCTCCTTTATTTCCCTGCTGCTTAGCTGCATTGCCACCCCCATTGCCTCACATAAATAGCTGACCCTTTGAGAGTGCAGCTCCTCTCTTTTGTTTTTTTCGTGCAGGGTACTAATAATTGTTCTGATTGTCTTTCCCCTGATGCTTGGACTTTCAAATAGTTTATGCCTAAACAGTAAATCCTCAGCGTTCTTTAGGGTTTCACTAACATCCTCATGGGTGCTTACCTTTGTGTGCCATCCAAAGGAAACTGATAGGCCAGTGAGCTCCATCTTAGTATTTGAAATAGACTGCTTGATTCTATCCACTATTTTCTCTGCTGTTTCTTGACTGGTTTTAGGCAGCAGGATTACAAATTCATCTCCCCCTAACCTGGCTACTATCTCATCAGCCCGACATTCACTTTTAATAACTTCTGCTGCCTTTTTCAGGAGCTTATCACCCGTCTTATAGCCAAAGGCATCATTTGTCAGCTTCAACCCATTCACGTCAGCCATGACCACCGAAAGAGGCAGGTTCCTTTCTGTATCAAGCCGCTTCAACTCTTCTTCGAAAAATCTTCTGTTATAAAGGCCTGTTAATTGATCATGATAGCTTAAAAATTCTATTTCCTCCTGCTTTTTCTTTTCCTCTGTAACATCCCTTAGTACAAAGGCTAAACCCTGAATTTCGTCCTGCTCATTCCTTATGGGAGCTGCACTGCAGGAAATGTATTTTTCTGCTGCATCTCTCTTTAATAAAAAACTAAATTTATTTGTTGCGCTTATCTGTTCTCTATCTTCAAAAATATGGACTGCTGCATGTAAATATTCTTTTATACTCTCTCCCTTGTTCCAGCCAGTAAGCTTTTGGGCTGCTTGATTCATCATGGTAATACTGCCATTTTTGTCAGTGGTAATAATCCCGTCTCCCACAGATGAGAGGGTGATTCTAAGAAGTTCTTTTTCTTTTTTTAATACATTTTCCATCTTCTTACGTTCTGTTATGTCACGGGCAATACCAAGCAATAAGTGTCCGGCATCCTTTTCCACTATGGATATCCTGGTTTCATAATACCGCCACTGTCCATTTTTATGACGAACTCTAAACTCCACAGGCTCTATTGGGCAATTATCTAGAGCAATCCTGTGAATACAGGCCAGCACCCTATTCACATCCTCCTGGTGGATAAAAAAAGCTAGATTGTATCCTTCAACCTCGTTAACCTCGTGTCCCAAGAGGCCCTTCCAGTTAGGTGAAACATATAACAAGTCCCCTTGTAATGACAATGCATAGATTATGTCATTGGAATTTTCAATAATGGTTCTGAATTTTTCCTCACTTTCCCGCAGCTTCCTTTCTGCTTCTTTTTCCATACTAATGTCTAAAACGGCACACCTGATTAAAGACGAATCAGCCTTTTTCAAGATGTTGCTTTTGATTTTTACAAATATATCCTGACCGCTGGTCTTCAAAACCAGCTCAACACTTTGAGGGGACTGCTGCTTAAGAAGCTTTCTAATATGAAAGTAAAAAGCATCCTGATAGTCTTCTTTAATAAGCCTTGCAAAGGAAATATCCCTCAATTCAAGTTTATCCAGACCAACCATATTCTCAAAAGCCAGGTTAGTCATATGAATAATATAGTCCTTATGAAAGGTTACATATCCTATAGGCGCCTCATTAAAGAGGCTGTAATAGTATTTTTGTGATTTCTCCAGGTCCTCTTGTATGCGCATTAATTCTTTGTTTTGATACTCAAGTTCTTGATGGTATATTGAAATTTCTTCTAGAATCTCATCCATGGTTTTACTGCTTAAAAAAGCTGCGTCAATTTTTCTTGTTTTTAATATCTCATCAATTTTTTTATGCAGATCAACTTTTCGGTGGTCTATGGTTTTCATGATATGCCTCCCTTTTCAATATGTATAGTAAAGACCCCTCCATCAAACCCTTCATTGTGTCCCATTACAGGTACTGCATTAACTGTTAATAGCAGCTTTTCGTTTCCTGCAGCTTTCATATAATACTTATATCCATTTAATGGCTGTAAGGTTCTTTTTAGGACTGCAAAGGGGGTTTCTTGTTCCAAATCTATTGCAAATTCTTTTGGAAAGGAAAAGGCTCCAACAACATCTCGGGCAGATTTTCCAAAAATATCCTCAACCTTTTTATTGGCATAGGTAATAAATCCTTCAGAGTTTGTCATGATTTTGATTATTGGACTATTCTCTAGAACCTTTTCAAGCAAATCACAGTTGTGCTTAAGCTCCCTTTCTAACTCCTTTATCCTGCTGATATCAAAAAATGTCATCATTATTCCTTCTACTGAGTTATATTCAGTACGATAAGGACGTATTCTGGCAAGCCAAACATTACCCTTTCCATCGCGAATCTCTTTATCTACACTTTTTAACTCCTCTACTACACTATATATGTCAGTGAGCAAATCACTGTATTGATTCATAACAGATATGTGTGATATTGGTCTGCCAATATCTCCAGGCAGTATGTTGGTAATACTGGTGACCAGTGGTGTTATCTTGCGTATGCAGAGATTACGGTCCAGATACAGAGCACCTACTTCAGTATTTTTCAACAGGTTGTCCAGGTCGTTATTTAATCTAATCAGCTCTTCGATTTTGGTCTGGTGCTCAGAATTAACTGTGTAGAGCTCCTCATTTACAGATTGAAGTTCTTCATTTGTACTTTGTAATTCTTCATTGGAGGCTATGAGCTCTTCATTGGAGGACTGCAGCTCCTCATTGGAGGTTTCTAACTCCTCAACAGTTGCCTGAAGACTTTCTTTAGTAATCTGCAGCTCCTTTTCTAATTCTTCCACTCTGCTTTCAATACCCATATCCACAGTTACAGTAAACTCTTCTGCTTTGTTGGGTTTTACTTCCTCAGAAGAAAAACTCAACAAATAGAAGGCCTTCTTGTCCAGATATATGACTCGTCCTTCAATAATAACCTTATATTTCTCAAGACCATTAGAGCTGTTGTATTTTTCAAAAATAACCTGGTTGTTTGTTGTTTTTAAACGCCTTAGAAGGTTATTCACCACTATTGATAAATCATTGTTTAAATTAGAGTAAAGGTTTTGAGAAAACCGCCCGGGCTTAATCTGAAAAAATTTGCTAACATCATTAACCACATGAATTATATTATCCTCATCATCAACTATAATTGCTGGGGGTAATACTGCAGAAATGGCACTCTCCATTAATTTTTCCATTTTAAACTTGGGGGAATTTGCAAGGCTGGTATATCCCAAACCTTCATAGGCATGATTCCTTGGAATTGGCAAGTCCCTTATTAAAGGTGATTTATAGCCTTCCTTGTATTTATATATTTTCCATTTGCTATCAACTGCTTGAAAAGCTTCACTCATTTCTCCAATGGATTCACTGCTGCCCATCACTAAAAATCCATCTGAATTCAGGGAATAATAGAACATTGCCAGCAGCCTTTGCTGCATCTCGGGCTTTAAATATATAAAGAGATTTCTGCAAACAATCAAATCCAGTTTGGAAAAGGGCGGATCCTTTAATAGGTTATGGGTGGCAAATACAACCTTTTTGCGAATTGTATCATTTATCTGGTATCCATTTTCTTTACGAGTAAAATATTTGGTAAGGAGAACCGGGTCAACATCTGCCACAATGCTTTCTGGATAAAGCCCCTGTCCAGCAAATTCAACGGCATCACGATCTATGTCTGTAGCAAAGATTTTTATCTCACAATCAATCTTATTCTTGGTTATGTATTCACTAAAGAGCATGGCCAGGGAATAAACCTCCTCCCCTGTAGAACAGCCAGCAGACCAAATACGAATTGCCTTTTTACCGTATGTCAGCTTTGGTAAAACCTTTTCATTGATACTATTAAAAACTTCCTGGTCACGGAAGAACCTGGTCACCCCAATTAACAGCTCCCGGTAGAGGATGTCTTTTTCTTTGCTTGACTCTGATAAAAACACCAGATATTCTTCCAGGGTATTGAAACGGTTGATGCTTACCCTGCGCTCCAAACGGCGGATAATGGTGTTCTCCTTGTAAAAAGAAAAATCAATACCACTATGGTCCCTCAGCATAAGGATTATTTTGGTAAGGGTGTCTATGTTCTTGGACATAATATTATCCAGGGTTGCACTTTTCTTAATAAATGGGTGTTTAATGTAATTTAGCAGCTCCTCCGGCATTTTTTCAGGAGGAAGAATGTAATCAACGAGCCCAGTTGAAATTGAGCTGCGAGGCATGCCATCAAATTTGGCACTCTGATCATCCTGTACCATAACCATGCCGCCGGCTTCCTTGATTGCACGTATGCCCAGGGTTCCATCACTGCCAGTACCTGACAGGATAACTCCTATGGCATTTTTATTTTTGTCAGCTGCCAGGGAACGGAAAAAGATGTCTATTGGCAGGTTTAATCCTCTGCTCTTTTGCTCTTCTAGATAAAACTTGCCATGAAAGATAGATAAATTCTTTCTGGGGGGGATTAGATAAATTGTATTAGGCTGAGCAGCAATACCGTCCTGGGCAATTTCAATGGACATCCTGGTATGACGTGCGAGCAATTCATTCATCAAGCTTTTGTAGTCAGGAGAAAGGTGCTGGATTACTATAAAAACCATGCCTGTATCCTCAGGCATTTCTTTAAAAAAAGATACAAGGGCTTCAAGTCCGCCAGCAGATGCGCCTATGCCAACATAATATGTAGATTCTGTCCTGGCTTCCGAGGATTGGGGAATTGAATTAATCAAGAAATTTTAACCCCCTTTATTTACTGAATTACAAGCCTTGTTAATAATAATAGTAATCATTATTTATGCAGGAAATGAAAAAATTACAGTGATTCAGGCCGCAGGGTAAGGGTATTTTATGCAGCACCACTATAATATATACAATAGCATAGTTTTTTTATCATAAGAACTGAATTTTTTGTGAAGATTTATAAAGTAGCTTCTGCAGGCAATCTCATGGTGCCAGTCCAAATCTAGTAATGTGGGCCTGGACTTCCACATTTATAGGAATGTTTGGGAAGGTCTCCTCCCAGTCTAGTCCTTCATAAATCCTAGGCATACGTTTTTTCATGGCCATGTCAAATCCTAAATAGTCCACGCCAAAGTCCCTTTGGGCCTTGTAAACTGCCTCTTCTATTTGGTTTTTTATGATCTGGGAAAATAGAATCTCTAACTTTCTAATATTCTCAGGATTAGAAAGATGCAGGTGCTTCCCCTGGCGTTGGACCATTGTTCCATCAGTTTTTAGTCTTACATTAAAGCTTATGTCTCCCTTTTCAGCGTGGGGAATAATACTTATAGACCTTCTGTCCACAGAATAGGTATAGGTGCCTCCTTCCATATTACCATCAACATTGGCAGCAGCACGTCCAGTAATCCAATTTGCAGCCCTGGTTTCGCTGCTGCTAAGCCATCCCGCAAGCTTCCAATTATTAAATACTGCTCCCCCATGTTTAATTGCAGCGTTTCCTTCTTCGGATACAATAGCTCTGGGCACAAAACCTCTTCCTTCCCTTCTTCTCAGATCCTCCACAAAATTAAAGAAGGGATTGCTCCTCACAAGGGAAAAATCCAACTCCACTTGTGCCATGGCAACAAGTTCTGCAGATGCATACGGCTCTAATAAAGGTTTGATGTATAACATATCCCTGGCTTGTCCATCCTGTACAAATAATAGTTGAATACGCATTTGGGTTTCCGGATGCCTATTAAAAAAATCAACAATATCCAAAAAGCTTTGTCGTGCAAGCTCCTCTCCAACAAGAACCAGCCTTAAGTGAGCCCAGGTTAACGGCCTGGCTATTCTTGCCTGAAGCTGTTCAAAAGCCATATTAATACTATCGGCTTCTATTGTTTGAACAATTGCAGCAGGTTCATGTTCCTGGCTAATGCCTTGATTTCGGGCCTTTAAGGCAAAGGGCCTTACTATTTCAAATGTAACCTTATATTTAAGACTATTGCCTGCTTCACCAGCATCTAAGCCAATGGCTGTGATAAAGGCCCTATCAGTGATGTCCTGTACGTCCCAGCAGCCTATTCCCATTGATATTATGGATAATATCAACATGACTGTAATAACAAATCTAATCATTTACCTTTCACCTTCCTTACCTCGTACTATTGCTATAATTAAAGTGCTTATTGGAATTACAGCTATAAACAATATAGTCAACCAGCTAAAGTATTCACGTATTACCATTGTCCATGCCTGATTAGGAATTAAATAGCTGGCAGCAATAGCAGAAGCAGTAACCAGGAAAATTACTAATTTTTTATTGGAAATACCAAAGATTTCCATGATCCCATGGGATAATAAATAAATGAACAAGCAAATAGTTGTGAAAATAGCAATTAACCATGGTAATGTCAGGAATAACTCGAATCTTTCTACAGGAAATCCCGGAAGATGAATAATACTTACGGTGGCAAGTCCAGGCCACACAGTGGTTTTTACATTTTCAACTCCTAAAGTTCCAACTGCTGCACCAGCACTTGTAAAGGCAAAGATACTCAAAACCCCTATTCCCAGGAATGCAGGTTTTACAGCGTTTTGAGGTTTAAACAAAAAGGGAGCCAAAAAAAGTATAACTTCAACTCCTTGAAAAAGACCTAAATAAAAAAGTGCCCCTTTGAAAATTGGTACATAACCGTTACTAAACACCGGAAGAAAATTATCAAAACTTATTTCTTTTAAGCTTAATCCAACCACTATAAACAATAACACTGCCATAAAGGGAAACATTAATTGAAAAAACTTCACTAGTGCAGTAAATCCATAGGCAGCCAGCCACAAGGCTCCAATTCCTATTAGCATCATGGGAATTAATAGTGGTGTTTCAGGCAGGAATAATAACCTGTTTGCCAGACTAAAATCGTTAAAAAGCACAGCTAAGAAAACAAACCAGTAAAGAAGATAGCTCACAGATATGATAAAAGCCAGGGGCTTTCCCCACACCCTTTTACTGTACTGAAATAGATCCTCCCTGGGAAATCTGCCGGTTAATTTAACTAATAAATAAATGACCATTAGTAAAGCAAAGGTGCCCAGCAGCACAGACAACCATACGTCCTGGCCGGCTAATTCAACCAAACCCCTGGCAAAGGAAAATAGCTCAAATTCAAAAACTGCCAGTATAATCACTATAGTTAGCAGCCTAACATCAAGCTTGTCCAAGGACTTTCCCTTTAACTGCTGTTCATTCATTTTCTTCACCCTTTTCCTTACCCCTATTGACCCCTGGTAATGGCTTATAGGTTTCATTTTGAGGCATGTCTACACTGTTTTTGCGATAAATAGTATGTCCCCATCCACTAGCTTCCAGGGGTGCCAAGGGAGCCATATATGGGATGCCAAAGGACTTTAGTGTTGCCAGATGAATTGCAATATAGAAAAAGGCAACTGCAAAACCAAACATTCCAAACATTGTAGTCATGATCATTGTGAAAAACTGGATAATTCGCACAGAAGTTCGTAAGTCATAATTTGGAATTGCAAAGGAAGTAATAATTGTAAGTGTAACAATGATGACTATTGCGGGCCCAAAAATATTAGCAAACAGACCGGCAGCTACCAGGACAATTCCTGAAAAAATTGCTATGGCATTTCCAACTGGAGTTGGTATCCTGATTAAGATTAATCTTACAGCTTCTACAACACCCATCATAACAAAAGCTTCAAAATATACAGGAAAGGGCGTACCCTCTGCACCTGCTGCTATTAAAAATGCCAGGGTAGTTGGCAGCATTTCTGGATTAAAGGATGTTAGTGCTATATAAAAGCCTGGCAGTGAGGCAGATAAAACAAACATAATATACCTGGCTATCCGAAAAAATGTGGCTGCTGCAAACCACCTTGTATAAGCATCTTCTGTAGTATCCATAAGGTCAAAGAACGTGGCAGGTGCCAATAGAACCTCCGGACAGTCCTCCAGGAGAATAACTATACGTCCTTGAAATAATGCACCTTCTGCAATATCCGGTCTGGTGGATACCTCCACCTGGGGAAAGGGGCTTATATTTGAATTTTCTATATTGCGCTCCAGGTAGCTGATATCCAGAAGAGTTATAGCTTTAATGCTATTGATTCTTTCCTTCACTTCAGAAAGAATTTGCGGATTTACCAGATCTTTGAGATATGCTATTACCACTTTCTTCCTGCCCCTGGTACCTACAGTTAACTGTTCAAAGATTAGCTGGTCGTCAGGTATTCGATCCGCTATTAAAGACATGTTTATTATTTATTTTGAAAAATTCAAACATGAAAATTTACCACCTTTGTAAAGAATTAATGCTTTGTTTTGACCTGTTAACCAATGTCAGGGCTTGTTTGACACCGAGGGGCCACTGCGAGGAGGTGCACTATTTAGTATTCTTATTAGATTAAGCATAAACTGACAAATCTATACATGAGGAAATACTTCACGGGGGAAATGAAAAGGAGATGATTATTATTCTAATCATCCCCTAACGGTATCTAAACAATATTAGAAATTAAATCTTTTTCCTGTCGGCAATAAGCTTGCCGGCTACAGCAACGTTTTCAGGAGCATTCTCCTTGAAAACCACTACAATGTCCGATGGCTGCAAATTAGTTGCCCTGCAAATAGTATCGGTAATTTCCCTGGCAGCTATACGCTTATTCTCTATGGACAAGGCTGGGCCGTCGTAGGTAATGGTTGGCATTTGATCACCTCATTTCACTAATAAAATAAAGCCTCTTCATTAAAAACCCCTGCCTATCTATATTATAGTGCAATTATTTTTGCCCGTCCTGCATGGCCATATAAAGCTTCTCAGGTGTTATTGGCAGATTTGTAATCCTTACTCCAACTGCATTGTACACAGCATGCACAATTGCTGGTGCTGGTGTATTTGTTACAACCTCTCCAATGGATTTTGCACCGAAGGGCCCTGAGGGTTCATAGCTTTCCTCAAAAATTACCCGGATCTCCCCTATATCCTTACGGCTGGGAATTTTGTAATGCATGAAGGAATCTGTTGTCATTCTTCCCTTATTATCATATCTTACATCCTCATAAAGGGTCATACCTATACCCTGTACAAGGCCGCCCTCTGCCTGAATCCTTGCAAGATTAGGATTCATGATCTTTCCACAGTCAATAACAGCCACATAGTCTATCAGGTCCACCTTTCCAGTATCTTTGTCTACCTCAACCTCTGCAAATCCCGCTATAAAAGGTGGTGGAGAAATTGGGCTGCCGTGGCTGCCGTAACCAATTAACTGACGGGTATTAGCACTAAGGGCCAGAGCCATTTCCTGGGCTATACTTTTTATACTAATTGTATGTTCTCCAGTTAAGGATGAAATATTAACGCCATCAAAAACTACTTCATCAGGAGCAAGGCCCATAAGCCTTGCCCCCCACTCCATAATCAGCTTTTTCAAATCCTCTGCAGCCTTTACTACTGCCATGCCAGTCACATAGGTTGTGCTTGAAGCATATGAACCGGGATCGTATGGGGATACGTCAGTATCAGCTGCATTGACAATTATATTTTCCATGGATGTCTCAAGCACCTCAGCTGCCATCTGGGTTAATATGGTATCACTTCCCGTCCCCATGTCAGTAGAGCCAATGAGCAGGGTATAGTTTCCATCATCATTTAACCTTATTTCAGCTGCGGCAGTGTCAATAAACGCAATGCCGGAGCCCTGCATGGTAACTGCCATGCCAATTCCCCTGACCTTGTTATTATCCAGTTCCCTTCTTGGGTATTTTTCATTCCAGCCTATGAGTTCTTTACCCTTTTCTATGCATTTGTGCAGGGTAGAGCTGCCCAGGGCGTTTTCAATATAGATTAGAGAGGTTTCCCCTTCTCTAATTAGATTTTTCATCCTGATCTCAGTTGGGTCCATCTTTAGCGTGTCTGCCAGCTTGTTAACAGCAGTTTCCAGGGCAAAGGTGCCCTGGGTTGCACCGTAACCCCTAAAGGCCCCTCCAGGCATTTTATTTGTATATACCACATTTCCCATGAATCTGACAGCTTTTGTCTTGTTGTAAAGGGGTAAGGTTTTTTCACCTACAACACTAAAGGTGGTGCTGGCATGCTCACCATATGCCCCTGTATCCGATAACCCTTCAATATCTACAACTTTAATGAAGCCCTCTTTATCTGCCCCAAGCCTTACCTTTAATCTCATGGCATGGCGGCTTGTTGTGCAGGTAAAGGTTTCTTTTCTGTCATAGATAATCTTTGCTGGTTTTCCTGTAGTCAGGGTCACAATTGCTGTAAAGACTTCCACTATTCCTGTCTGCTTGCCGCCAAATCCCCCACCTATTCTTGGCTTGATGACCCTTATTCTGCTTGCAGGGATATTTAATGCCCTGGCCAACTGTCGCCTGACATGAAAGGGAATCTGGGTTGAGCTTACTACTACAAGTCTTCCTGTATGGTCAAGATAGCTAAAGGCACGGTAGGTTTCCATCATAGCATGGCATTGGGCTTGAGTATAGCAGGTTTCCTCAACTACCACGTCACATTTTTGTATTTCTTCCTCAACACTGCCCACCTCAACCTTCTGGGAGGAAACAACATTCCTCTTGAGGTCCATGCCAATGTCAAAATTACAATGAAGATCCTCCTCAGGATGAACAACTGATGGATTGCCCTGGGCTTTTTCAAAGTCTAAAACAGGCTCAAAAATCTGGTAATCAACCTCAATTAATCCCATGGCCTTTTCTGCAGTTTCCTCGTCTACTGCTGCTATAATTGCTACCTCGTCACCTACATATCTTACTATTTCGTCCAATATTAATCTGTCATAAGGCGACGGTTCGGGATAGGATTGCCCTGCCTTGGTAAATCTAACCTTGGGTACATCCTTGTGGGTAAGTACACACTCCACTCCCTTTAACTCCCTGGCTTTTGAAGCGTCTATTGACTTTATCCTGGCAAAAGCATGGGGACTTCGCAGGATTTTTACAACCAAAGCACCTTGTACTGCTAAATCCTCTGTATAAACAGGTTTGCCAGTAGCAATGGCTATTCCATCTATTTTGGGTATGGCCTTACCTATATACTTCATATTATGCCACCCCCATATACTTTTTTATTGCCCTGAGCTGGCCCACGTAGCCTGTACATCTGCATAAATTGCCGGTTAAATAGTGTTTTATTTCTTCCTCTGTGGGATTTTTCAGTTCTTTTTTCATGGCCAGTACAGTCATGATAAAACCCGGGCTGCAAAAACCGCATTGATCTGCACCTTCTGCCACAAGGACCCTGGCAAATTCATTGGCCTGCATTTCAACACCTTCCATGGTGGTAATTTCCCTTCCCGCTGCCTTAACAGACAAAATTGCACAGGATAGAACCGGTTTATCATCAAGCCATACTGTACAGAGTCCGCAGCATGTGGTATCACAGCCCCTGCGCACACTTTTAACCCCATTGTTTCTAAGGGTATCAGCCAGGCATTCACCTATTTTTGTTTCCAAAGACACGTTTTTACCGTTAAGAACAACATCTATGAGCATGCTAAAACCTCCCTTATGGCCCGTTTGACCAGCACCCTGCACATTTCCTGTCGGTAGCTGGCACTGCCCCTGGTATTGGTTCCAAAGGCTACTTCCCGGGCAGCTAGCTGTGCCACTTGCTCAATATTAAAATCTCCTTGAGGATTTACCTCAGGTTTTGAAACGGCATTTAAGTTAGCAGCTACGCTTGACCAGGCAGATAATTCCCTGGAAGCCTGCTGCGCAATGACTGCCCTTTGTGGTCTGGCTCCCACAGCAATTGTCCAGTGGTTGTTATATTTGGAAACTGCAGCGTTTAAAATAGCAAAGTCACTGGCTGACTTCCTCAAATCCTGATAGGAGGCCCGTCTCTCGTCTTTTTTTATAAATATTCTGGTCAAAATATCCCTGTTGTTATTGGGCATGTCCAAAAACTCTGTTAATGACATTCTTCCTGCCTTATGCAGCTCCACCTCAGTCTCTAAAACTGATAAGGCAGTTATTAGATTAGAAAATCCATATTTAGAATAGACTGAAGCACCCACTGTAACTATATTTCTCAACTGCACCCCGATAATACTTTCTACTGCTCTAGCAAGTATATTATTAAAATTATCTGCCAGCAAGGCACTGGTTTCCAGCTCTCTAAAGGTTGTCTGGGCTCCAATTTCTATATATTCACCCTGTGCCTTAAGGTAATTTAGATCGAGCAAGGATAAGTCTACTGCTGTTTCTATTTTCCTTGAGCCAAGTCTTAAAAAAGCACATCCCCCTAGAATTGCATTGTTTTGCCGTTTTACTAGAATGCTATATGCCTCCTCAATTGTTTTTGGCTGTACAAACTCTTGTATGGAAAGCATTTTTAGTTGCCCCTCCCTGAATTAAAAGTTAACTTACTAACAAGGCTTAAGATGTCTCAACCATCTACTAGGCATCCCTCACCACGAAAGAGGCATGCCCATAGGATAATAAACCCCAGGTAGGTGGTTTCCACTTGAACAAAGTGAGTAAACCAGCACCCCCGGGGTCCCTGTCTCTTAATACACTTTTGATCATAGTCAGACTATTTACGGTAGTCTGGTAGAAACTTGCAGACCATATTACTGCGTTTATATGAACTATATTATAAAATTGTACCATGTATATCTTACAATACGTTTCGAGAAAAGGTCAATGGTATTATCGAACGTTCCACGATCCAATCAGATGAATGTTCGATTTTAATTTGAAGATGCAGCACGAAACTCAGCAAGCATCAGGTCAACCATCCTTCCATAGCTGTTCACTCCATCTGTTTGCCTGTTGGCCATAAGATAGGTATTGTTTATGTTGGTGGATATCTGATCAACAGGCCCTTCGTAACGAGCCCAATAATTTTTCCAGTCCTCAAAATCTCGGTTAACCCCTTCACTATACTTCAGTCTTATCTCTTTCCATGCCTCCGAATCAGATTTGCGCAGCTCTCTCATTACATAAGTCAATGCTAAAACAACTCCCGAATATTGAAAATCAGGATCTGGATGTAATATACAGGTTAAGTAAGCTATATAATTTGCTTCATCTTCTCTAGCAAAACCCCTCTGGTGAGCCATCTCATGGGTGGTTGTAGATGGAAGCATAAAATGAGGCATGTGGATATTGACATTGGCTTCAGCAGTAAAGGGGAAGAATACACCACCAATACCAGTATAAGACCAATAGGGAGACAGCATTACCCCCTTAGGCCTGCCATAGCGCCCTGCTAATTCCGGATAAATTTCCCCGGCTCTCTCATATCCTATATGGGCTCGATTAAGCATATCTTTAATCCCATTGGAAAGGATCATAACTCCCTGTTGGTCCTCATCTACCTTTGCTCTGAGTTCATTAGCCCTATGGGTCAAATGCAGGGCAAGCTCTGCCAGCTCATCTACAGAGGCAGATTCTACAGGCAGACCAGATATGTCGGCAAAGGTTGCGCGGCTGTAATTTAAGCCCCATATGAGGTTAAAAGCTAGATATACGGCAAATAATACAAGGCCTATTCTAATAAACCTTCCAGGCACAGCTTTTATAAAAATCCTGGGCTGTCTAAAGAGTACTATAAATACCTTCACTAATTTATAAACTATATACATGGCAAGAGCTACAACAACCAATTCAGCCAGGGAAAAGGGAATTAATCCTGTTAACAGACTATACGGCCGTACCAGCCAATAATATATTCCAGTTGAATAAAGGGCTTCTATAACCTTAGGAAATTGTGGCGCAAAAAGGGACAGGATTGTTCCACAAAACAAAAAAACATAAATTAGCAGCCTAATTTGTGCAACTTTCATAGCGGCAGTACTCCTATTGTCATAATTCCTTACAGGTGAATTATAACACATTACAGGTGACTCAACTAATCTTTGATTCACTTAACTCAAGGCTTGAGTAGTTTTTAAGTTTACTTAGAAGTAAAGGGCTTTATGTTCCATATTTCCCTTGCATATTCATTAATTGTTCTGTCACTAGAAAACCTTCCTGAATGAGCTATGTTTACTAAACACATTTGAGTCCACTTTTGTTTGTTTTTGTATAGCTTATCAATTCTGTTCTGGGCATCCACATAGGGAGCAAAATCCTTTAACACAAAAAATTCGTCATTGTTGTGGAGTAAAGAATTATATATAGTGGTAAATTCCCCCTGGGGGGCAGGGAGAAAATCACTTACAAATTGTTCTAAAATATTTTTAATTCTTTCGTCACTATTATAAATCTCCCAGGAATTATAACCACCATGGTGATAAAAGGTTAAAACCTCTCTGTCAGTCAAACCAAAAGTAACAATATTTTCACTGCCTACAGCATCTAATATCTCTATATTTGCTCCATCTAATGTACCTATAGTGACTGCTCCATTCATCATAAACTTCATATTGCCTGTACCAGACGCTTCTTTGCTTGCTGTGGATATTTGCTCACTTACATCAGCTCCTGGTATGATAGCTTCTGCTAAAGAAACCCTGTAATTTTCCAAAAAGATTACTTTGAGCTTATCTTTGAGCCTTTTATCATCGTTGATTTTAAGGGCAATGGAATTAATTAGCTTGATAATGTTTTTTGCATAATGGTAGCTGGGAGAAGCCTTGGCACCAAAAATAAATACCCTTGGCACTATATCCAAATCAGGATTTTCAATGAGCCTGTTATATAAGTGCATTATATGGAGAGCATTTAGAAGCTGTCTTTTATAGGCATGGAGTCTTTTTATCTGAATATCAAAAATGGCATCACAATCCACATTAACTAAGTTATTTTGTTTTATTATTTCTGCCAGCTTTATTTTGTTATTTCTTTTAATTTCCTCTAATCTGGCTAAAATACTACTATCTGACCTGTATTTCAAAAAATCAATTAACCCTTCAGGCTCTTTAATCCATTGGGTGCCAATGCATTCAATAATAAGATCCGATAATGCAGGGTTAGCCTTTAACAGCCACCTTCTATGGGTAATTCCATTAGTTTTATTATTAAATTTATATGGATAAAATTCATAGAAGTTTTTTAACTCATATTTTTTCAATATATCAGTGTGTATTTTGGCAACACCGTTAACACTGTAGCTGCCGATTATTGCAAGATGGGCCATTTTAACATATCCATCAGCAATTATGGCCATTTCCCTGATTTTTTGCCAGTCCCCAGTATATTTGTTCCAAAGCTGGCCGCAAAAACGCTCATTTATTTCATTAACGATCATGTATATTCTTGGCAAAAGTGACTTGAAAATATCCACCGGCCATTTTTCTAGCGCTTCAGCCAGGATAGTATGATTAGTATAAGAGATGGTTTCAGTGGTTATTGACCAGGCCTCATTCCAGCCCATTCCTTCTTCATCTATGAGGATTCTCATGAGTTCAGGTATAGCCAGGGCAGGATGAGTATCATTAATGTGGATGGCTACTTTTTTATGGAGATAGGCTAGAGATCTGGATTTTTTCTTGTAAGTCCTGATAATACTTTGCAGGCCGGCAGACACCAGAAAATATTCCTGCTTTAACCGCAGCACCCTGCCCTCGTGGTGACTGTCATCAGGATATAAAAGCTGAGATATTGCTTCCACAGACCGCTTGTATTCAATGACCCTTAAATAATCGCCGTGGGTAAAAGATGGAAAGTCAAAGTCATTATCAGCAATTTCAGCATTCCATAAACGCAGTGTGTTTACAGTCTTGTTGTCATAGCCAATAATGGGCACATCATATGGTACAGCCAGAACAGGTTCATAATCTTCATGGTGAAATACCATTTTACCTTCTACTACTTCCATGCGGACGTTGCCGCCAAATCTCACCTCAACTGCCTTGTCTGCCCTTCTAATTTCCCAGACATTTTCCTCTCTTAACCAGTTTTCAGGCAGCTCAACCTGGTAGCCATTAATTATTTTTTGCTCAAAATGTCCATATTTAAACCTGATACCACATCCATGGCCGGGATAATTTAAAGAAGCCAATGAATCCATGAAACAAGCAGCCAACCTGCCCAGGCCGCCGTTACCCAACCCTGCGTCTGGTTCAAGACTTTCTACTTCTTCTAGATTTATTCCCAGGTCCTTAAAGCCTTCCTGGCAAACCTCCCTAATGCCAAGGTTTACCAGATACTGTCCCATGAGTCTACCCAGTAAAAATTCCATGGAAAAATAATAAACCTGTCTTGCTTCTTTTTCTTTATAATCCAGATTTGTCTGGGCCCAATTCTTGCTGGTATAATCCATAATTAGTTTTCCAAAGGCAAGATAAATATCCATGGGTGAGGCCTCTTGTAAGGTTTTTCCCCTGATGCTGGCAAGCTTATTTAAGAAGGCCTCCTTAAAAACTTGTTTGTTAGTAAACACTATTGTACCCCCTAGTTAAGATTTATATATCCTTTATATCTCCCCTCCAAGCAGCTTGGTATATAGGTTTACATATTGTAAAGCCGAACTATTCCAGCTGTTATCACATTCCATTGCATTTTTTCTTATTTTTGTCCATTCAGGCTTATTTTGGAAGTATGAAATGGCCCGTCTGATAGTATATAACATATCGAGGGCATTTATATTCGCAAAAGTAAATCCATTACCATGTGTATTCAATTCGTCGTAAGAAGTTACTGTATCTTTTAAGCCACCAGTTTCTCTGACAATGGGAATAGTGCCGTAGCGGAGGGCTATTAACTGGCCTATGCCGCAAGGTTCAAATATGGATGGCATTAAAAAGAAATCAGAGCCTGCATAAATTCTACGGGCTAATTTTTCATCAAACATGAAATTGGCAGAAACTTTATCAGGATATTCACTGGCCGCCTTTTTAAACAGATCTTCATATTCCTTTAGTCCAGTTCCCAGAACAATTAACTGGATATCTTCATTTAAAATATCATCCAGAACATGACTTATAAGGTCCAAACCCTTTTGAGGCACCAGCCTGGATATTATTGCCATGATTGGCACACAATTTGTTACAGGAAGTCCCAGCAGTTTCTGGAGTTTTAATTTATTAATTCTTTTATTGCTGATAGACCTGCTGGAATAGGTCTTGAAAATGTGCTGGTCACTTTCTGGATTATATTCGTCATAGTCTATTCCATTGATAATTCCGTACAAGTCATTGCTTCTTTTTCTTAATAGTCCATCTAACCCATGTCCATAATAAGGTGTTTGAATTTCCTCGGCATAACTCTTACTGACAGTAGTTAATATATTAGAGTGAACCAGTGCACCCTTCATAAAATTTACATTTCCATAAAATTCAAGCTCATTAACGTTAAAATGACTATAATCTATTCCAAACAGGTCAAGAATATCCCTGGGAAATATGCCTTGATAATGCAGGTTATGGATTGTAAAGACTGTTTTTATGCTGCTGTGGAAATCACTATTTTTATATTGAATGTGGAGCAAAGTATTGACCAGGGCTCCATGCCAGTCATGGCTGTGAATTATCTCAGGTTTAAAATCTAAGTAGGGAAGACTATCTATTACAGCCCTGCAGAAAAAACCAAACCTTTCACCATCATCCCAGTAGCCATAAAGCTCTGGCCTCTTAAAGTACTGTTCATTATCTATAAAATAAAATACTATGCCTTTATATGTTAGTGTCTCAATTCCACAATATTGGCTCTGCCAACCTATGGGTACGGTGAATCTTTTTACTACTTTCATTTTCTTTTTAATGGTGTCATGTATTTCACCATATTTTGGCATGATAACCCGTACATCAATACCATGATTTTTAAGTTCACGTGGTAATGAACCTATCACATCTGCAAGTCCTCCGGTTTTTATAAAGGGAGTAGCTTCAGAAGCAACAAAAAGTACTTTCATTTTTAAATCACCTTCTTTTTTAGATTACAAATTTTTTACCAATGAAAATGGGATGCCTGAGGTCACCCTTGAGTACTTTACTTCTAGATATGGTAACATCCTTGTCCAATATAACATTTTCAATATAAGCATTTTCTTCAACCTTGCTTTTTGAAATAACAATACTGTTTCTTACTACAGCATTTTGATGTATGTCAACACCCCTGAAGATAATACTATTTTCAACAACTCCCTGGATTAAACACCCACTTGCTATTAACGAATTTTTTACCATGGCCGTCTTATGATATTCAGTGGAGGGAGAGTTTTTTACCTTGGTATAAATAGGCCTTGAACTATTAAATAATTCATACCATACCCCAGGCTCAAGCAATTCCATGCTATACTTGAAGTAACTCTCCATGGTGGTTATTCTAGCTAAAAACCCTTCATGGTGAAAACCAAAAATTTTAAGCTTATCAATATTTTTAATAAGACCGTCTTTAAGAAGATCAGCTCCGCCCCTGGCGCAGCACGTGTTAATAATATCTAAAAGCAGGGATTTTTTCATAATTGCCATGTCCATGAAAACATTGTCAAACCGCGGCTGCAAAGGACAGTATTCAATATCTACAACTCTTTGATTCTCATTAATATCCAGAAGGGTCAAATGATAAAAGTCATCTGTGTAAAGGCCGTCTTTTTTATAGACTAGTACCACATCGGCATCCTGCTCTTTGTAAAAGTCAAATACCCTTCTAAAATCAATATTGCAAATCATATTACTGTTTGCTATTACCACATAGTCATGGGGACTATTGTTTATGTAGTCAATATGAGCTTGAAATATTTCCAGGTCTCCCCTTAAGGGAATGCGAGGTTGATTAATTGCCTCAGTTGGCAAGATAAATAACCCGTTGTTTAGCCTGTGGAGATCCCACCATTTGCCGGAACGAAGATGGTCCACAAGGGAACGTGATTTTTCATGGGTAAAGACTCCCACATTGCTAATCCCTGAATTAACCATGTTTGATAAAATAAAGTCTATCAGCCGATACCTGCTGCCAAAGGGAATTGAACTAACACCACGATGAGCTGTTATTTCCCTTAAATACTTTTCACTTTCAGTAAGCTTTAAAATTCCCATAACATTTTTCATAATGCTCCATCTCCTAAGCAGTACTTTTTTTAATCATGGTATCATTTTTGATAATCATTTGCTCTTCAATTACAATAATCTTGCTATCATTTTCCATTGAAGTCTCTTTAGACTGTTTATCGTCAAAAAATCCAATGATGCTATTATCTTCAATAATTGTTTCTTCTCCAATAATTGCCTTGTTAATCCTTACATTTGCACCAATTTTAACATGAGGCATGATTATTGAATCTTTTACATAAGAGTTTGGTCCAATATGGACACCAGTAAAAATCACTGAATGCTCCACATGTCCCCAGATTGCACATCCATCATTTACAAGGGCCATGGTTATTTTAGCGTCTGGACCAACAAGATGGGGAGGATGGGATCCATTTGCCGAATAAATCTTCCACTTTACATCCCGCAGATTAAGCAGGGATTCTTCAGATATCAATTCCATGTTTGCTTCCCAGAGGCTTTCAATGGTACCTACATCTTTCCAGTAACCGCTAAAGGGATAAGCAAAGATGTTAACTCCCCCAGAGAGCATCATTGGTATTACATCCTTGCCAAAGTCATTTGATGAGTTAGGATTATTCTCATCTTTTTCAAGATATTCTTTTAACAGCTTCCAGTCAAAAATATAGATACCCATGGATGCCAGATTGCTTTTTGGTTGTTCTGGCTTTTCCTCAAATTCAGTAATCTTGTAATTCACGTCTGTATTCATGATTCCAAATCTACTGGCTTCATTCCAGGGTACTTCTTTAACAGCAATAGTTGCCTGGGATTGATGCTTTTTATGGAATTCCAGCATTAATGAATAGTCCATTTTATAAATGTGATCTCCTGAAAGAATTAGAACAAATTCAGGATCATATGAATCTATAAAATTAATATTTTGATAGATGGCATTAGCTGTACCAGAATACCATTCCCTGGTCCTCTCCTTGGCAAAAGGTGGTAAAAGAGTTACTCCGCCAATGTTTCTGTCTAGATCCCAGGAGCTGCCTATTCCTATATAAGAATTCAAGATTAAAGGCTGATACTGGGTCAGCACTCCAACAGTATCTATCCCAGAGTTGCTGCAATTGCTTAAAGTAAAATCAATTATTCTATATTTTCCGCCAAAGGGAACTGCTGGTTTAGCTATGTTTTTTGTAAGGACTCCCAGCCTGCTTCCCTGCCCACCGGCCAGTATCATGGCAACACATTCTTTTTTCCTCATTTGGTCTAACACTCCTTTCCTTTGTATTCAAGGCAACTGTTTATTACAGGTTTTAGAATAACCACAGCCATTGGAGGAACCTTAATCTGGAGCGAGTAAGGTTGGTTATGCCACCTTAAAGGTTCAGCCATGTTAATTGCATTATTTAACTGATTGGAACCTCCAAAAACGTCCTTATCACTATTGAAAATTTCATTATATTCAACTAGCTCAGGGATTCCAATCCTGTAGTTTTCATATACAACTGGAGTAAAATTACAGATGACAATTAAATAATCATCCGGAGTTTTAGAGTACCTTAAAAACACTATAATGCTCTGATTATAATTGTTGGGATCAATCCATTTAAATCCCTGCCATTCATGGTCCTGTTCCCATAAAGCCTTTTCCTTTAAATACAGGTGATTAAGGGCTTTTACATAGTTGTGGAGTTTTTGATGCATATCATACTCCAGCAAATGCCAGTCAAGGCTTTTTTTCTCATCCCATTCGATAAACTGACCAAATTCCCCTGACATGAAAAGAAGCTTTTTACCCGGGTGGGTCATCATATAACCATATAAAGTTCTAAGACCTGCAAACTTCCTCCAATAATCTCCAGGCATTTTATCAATCAAGGATTTCTTGCCATGGACCACTTCATCATGGGATAGGGGAAGAATAAAATTTTCGGAAAAAGCATAGAAAAATGAAAAGGTAATTAGATTATGATGCCATTTTCTGTATATGGGATCCATTTCCATGTATTTTAGCATGTCATTCATCCAGCCCATATTCCATTTATAGTTATAGCCTAATCCTCCCATATACGTTGGTTTGGTTACCAGGGGCCATGACGTGGATTCTTCTGCAATCATCAAGGTATTAGGATACTTTTCAAAAACAGCTTGATTTAACATTTTCATAAATTCTATTGCTTCCAGGTTTTCCCTGCCGCCAAATTGGTTTGGCTCCCACTGGCCAGGTTCTTTAGCATAATCTAGATAAAGCATGCTGGCCACAGCATCAATTCTTAAACCGTCTATATGATACATGTCCATCCAAAATAGTGCATTTGATATGAGAAAAGACCTAACTTCAGGCTTGCCCAAATCAAAGTTAGCTGTTCCCCACTGAACATTTTCTTTCTTTATGGTGTTATGGTATTCATACATTGGCGTTCCGTCAAAGTTGAACAGTCCATGACCGTCTTTACAAAAATGTCCTGGTACCCAGTCAAGTATTACTCCAATACCCTTTTCATGACATTTATTAACAAAGTACATGAAATCATGAGGTGAGCCAAAGCGACTGGTAACAGAGTAATACCCTGTTATCTGATAACCCCATGAACCATCATGGGGGTGCTCCATTACAGGCATTAACTCAATGTGGGTGTATCCCATTTCGGCTGCATAGTCTACAAGCTCTTCTGCCAGCTCTCTATAGGTAAGAAAATTATTGTTTTCCTTTCTCTTCCATGATCCAAGATGCACCTCATAGATGAGAAGGGGTTCATTGTAAACATTAGACCTGCTCCTTCGCTCCAACCAATCACCATCAGTCCACGTAAACCCATCCAAATCAAATACAACGGAAGCAGAACAGGGTCTTCTTTCCGCATATACCCCAAAGGGGTCTGCCTTAAGATAAATATCACCAGAATAGGTGTGAATTTCATATTTATAGCAAGTGCCTTCCTCAAGTCCAGGAATAAAAATAGACCATATTCCCAAATCAGACACCCTTGTCATATAATGGTCCTTTCCACACCAACTATTAAACTCCCCCACAACATTTACTAGTCTTGCTTTTGGTGCCCAAAGGTTAAATAAAACACCCTTTTTCCCATTCAGTTCCGTAAGGTGTGCACCAAACATTTTATAACTTTGATAGTTGGTACCTTGATGAAACAGATATACATTATATTCATTAACTGCTTCTGTATTCATTTTTATAAAACCCCCTTTTCACCAAAAGCTTTATATATAATAATTAGATTTTTTAACTGGATAATCCTTCTATTTATAATATTTTTTTTACAATTAATAAAATTAAAGTTATTTTTTATTAAAATCTAACAAATTTTAGTAAGATTATATGAAATTAAATTATAACATTTTAATGCATCAGCAACATGAAACATAAAATTTAGGTTTTATTATTAAAATGTAACACTATTTAATTAAGTTCTCGTTAAATTTAGACTAATAAGATCTTAAGATCATTGACAAGATAATAGGAACAGCAATAATTATGGCCCAGCTGCTTCTTATAGCGCAACTGGGCCATAATTTTATATTTAGGAGGAGTTGCCTAAGTAAAATGTCAATTTGTCAAGCCTGACCCTCAAGGTGGTTTTTTATTCTATCCTTTACCTCTTCAAAATTTTCTTTTGTGCAGAACACCATCATAAGGGGACGTCTATTTCTTTTTAAGATGATGGTTCTTGACCGGGGATCAACCTCCATTTTATTAATGTCCTGCCAGCTAATATAGTTCTGCTGTCGTGACTGGGCAATCATTCCCGCTCCAGCCAATCCTGGGTTTCTGGAAAGCAAACCTGCAATTATAAGCATTGTATTAGTTATGGCATTTTTCCTGCCCTGCTTTCTTCCAGGGCTTTCCATTACTCCATTGCTATCCAGGGTAAAAATGAAATCATAACGTGCTCCCATTATAATTAAATAGCCTAGAATAAGACATACAGATAGTATAGCCATCAATATGAAGTAAAGCTGTCCTAAAAATTTTATAAAGTCTAGAGTAATTTTTGTGAAGGGATCCAGAGCCTGTATCAGAAAAAGAAGTATCAGCACAAACCCTACTGCAATTTGAAAAATCCAGAATAACTGCTTTAATATATGCTTATTTGCCAGCAGTGGAACAGCAATCTCCCATTCTAGCTTATGGTTGTTAGAATTGTGGTTGCTAAAATACCCCTTGTGACTAACCATGAAAAACTCTTAACCTCCCCCTTAACTATAAAATTATTCTCCTATGAGCTACTCCCCTTTTATTACCAGGGTCTTGGCAATTATGTCATGAAGTCCCTGCTTTTGTTTTGTAAAGGCTGCCATGATAAAGCCAATATATAGTATTACTGCCGAGATAATTTTAGAAAAATACCTGATGGCTGCCTGGGTGGTTGATATTTGCTGACCGTTAATATCAGTTACCTTTATCCTCATCAGCTTCTTCCCAATGGTACCCTGCTGGGGACTGCTTTCAAGGAGTATGAAATAGGCTGCTCCGGCAAAAAAGAAGATAAAGTTAGCAAGACTTGAACCGAGAATCCAGTTAAGTATTGAGAAAAGAATTGACAGAAGAATGCCATCCACCGCCAACGCTGCCAGCCTTCTAAGAAAGCCTGCATATTCCAGCGCATAACCTGTGCCATAACCAGGATGCACTCCCATTTGACCGTGACCTTGGATGTAATTTTGACTATAATCCCGTCCATAGCTTTGACTGATAACATTATTAGGTGCAGCACTTACTGTCTGGTCCTGCAGATTATGCCCACAACCTTGACAATATTTAAACTGGTCTTTATTATTTGTTCCGCAACTTGGACAATACATGATAAACCCTCCCAATGCAAAGTATTTTGGTTTATTCGAGCCAAAGAATATTGGCCCTTATTTTACCGGGCTGCCGCAGTTGATGCAGAATTTGCTGCCCGAAGGTGCTTCCTGGCCGCAGCTGGTGCAGTATGCAGCCTGCTTATCACTTTTAGCTTCCATTGATGCTGGTACTGGAGTTCCACATTCTACACAGAATTTAGTCCCAGGCAGAATCTCCGCCTTGCAATTTTTACAGCTATTAGCAGCTGAAGCCACTGCTTTTGTTTCACTAAAGCCCAGAGCTTTTTTATCAATAGATATCAAATTGCCCACCTGGTCATATGAGTACTTCAAGGCTATACCATTACTATATACAGCCGAGGTTAGACGGTTAAGCTTATCATAGGTATATGAAACTGAATAAGAAAATTTTTTGCTCATCATTTCTCCCTCCTGGTAACCATTATTACTTTTATTATTTATCTAAAGAGTCAAGCAGTCTTGATGCTTCTTCATCACTGAGACCATCATCCAATAGTGACCAATCTATTTCAAATGGCTTTTGGATATTGCTTTGGCTGCTGGGAGGAGTACAGGGTCTACTGTCTGCAGCAGTGCGTCTCTTTGCCGAAGAAGGCTGCTGTGGTTGGGGGGATCTTGCATTGCCAGGTTTTCCAGCAGCATTAATTACTTCTTCTAATCCAGCTTGGACTAATGAACCCGCATTACCAATTGCATCATAGGGATTAGGAGGATTAATTAGTATTGAATTTATATTTTTGACATTAGTAAAAGCAGCATCTCCCCCTTTAACATATGCCTGGTGGACATTTCTCCTATACGCATTATATGTGTTACGGGCATTGTCAAGATTCTGGGGGGAATCATCCCCTCTCTTCAATCGTTCTAAAGCTGCATTATGCTTTTCAACTGTTTGATTAGCCTTTTTAACTGCATCAGCAGTGCCTCTAAGCTTTTGAACTCCTTCATATACACCATAGCCTACTGTAAGAAGAGACCCAATAAAGAGAGTGGTACTGATAACATTTGTTCCGTGGGGATCCACATATTTTAATGGATTACCGTTTCCATATGCATATAGATTAATACCACCCAGGACACCTATGGGATCATCCTGAAGGAACCTTCCTGCTTGAGCATTGTAATATCTGTTTTTCATAAAATATATACCATTTCCCTCATCCACAACTCCAAAGGCTCCAGCAAAGGTAAATGTATTATCAAATGCTTCATCCAGACTTTGTACTATACTTCCATAAGGCTCATATACATAGGCTGCTTCCAGTTTTCCTGTCTCATCTGTAATTGCTGTAGTATTGCCCGACCTGTCAAAATGATAGAACCGTACTGCTCCATCTTCCTTTAATGCAGCTATAATACGCCCCCTGCCATAAATACAATAATTTAGAATGCTCCCATTTTCATATGTTTCAAAAAGCAGCCTGCCCTCTGTATCATAGTTGTAATACCTGGTCCCTTTTTTATCTGTAACCCTCACCCTGTCTCCATCACTATCATAGAGAAATCTTTTTTTAACTCCACCATACATAAACTCAGTCATATTATTATCGTAATCATAGGCTGCTTTCCAATTACCATCTGAACTAGCGGTAAGATTCCCATCTGCATCGTAGCTTAAGGAGGCTTCGTTTAACTCAACT
Source organism: Desulfitibacter alkalitolerans DSM 16504 (assembly GCF_000620305.1). Classification (NCBI taxonomy): domain Bacteria; kingdom Bacillati; phylum Bacillota; class Clostridia; order Neomoorellales; family Desulfitibacteraceae; genus Desulfitibacter; species Desulfitibacter alkalitolerans. Next base: position 926,987 of record NZ_KK211100.1, read on the forward strand.
AGTTGATTAAATGAGTTACATTTCATTTTATAGCTGATTTCAGCATCTAAGCTTTGCAGTTCAATAGGGCTGATTATTTTTTCAGCTATTATATTATTTAACCCATCCCTTTCTACAATAAACTGTGAAAATACATCCTCTCCCCGTTTATGTGTTACCTCAACTAATACATTAGCTGCATCATATTTATAAAGGGTTTTAGTTCCGTTAGATCTTGTCTCTGCCAGGACATTACCTACTCCATCATACGAATACTCTAGAAAATATCCATTAAATTCAACCCTGGTTATCCTGCTTCGTTTGTCATAATAGTATTTAACCTCCAGGCCGTTTCCATATTGCATCGTTTCCAAATAGCCCAACTGTGTGTAACTAAATGAAGCTTTCTGATTATTTGGATATGTTATTTTTACTGGCTGATAGTTTTTATTTACGGATATTTCCCTGGTTCCCCAAACATCATGGATCCTTAATATATCATCCTTATATAGATAATTGTATGAGGCCGCTTCCTGGTCATCATACAGCTTTTTCCCAATCCTGCCGTCCTGGTCATAAATATAGCTAATTATATTACCTCTCCCATTAATTAAAGACTTCATCCTGCCAAGCCCATCCCTAATAACCGAGGTTTCATAACCTAAAGAGTTAATTACTTTGCTTACTTGATTGTTTGCATCATATTCATATTTCATTGTATTTCCACGGGCATCCCTTATTTCCAGCACATTGCCTTCTGGGTCAAAGCTCATAGACGTATTGCTGCCCATTGGATCGGTGCTTTTTTGCAGCCTGCCAACTGCATCATAAATCATAATCCTTTCATTCCCAAGGGGATCCACCAGCCTTACAAGCATGTTGCTTCCGTTATATGTCATATAGGTAGTATTCTCCATTGCATCCACAATGCGTACAATATTAGAAAGCTCATCTCTTACAAAGGAGTTTACATTTCCATTTTCATCTATATTTTGAATGCCTGCACAGCAATCATACTCGTTGATAATGGTGCCGCCATCTGGGAAAATATATTTTTTCTCCCTGTTGTTTTTATCATATTCATATAAATGGACATTGCCCATAGTGTCTGTTATGGATTTTCTGGTGTAACCATCAGGAAGATAGTTATAGGTGCTGGTTGCACCCTGGGCACTAGTAATTTTTTCAACATTTCCATATTTATCATGGATAAAGATCACTTCTCTGCTGCCTTCTACTTTTACTCTGGTTAGTTGACCCTTCTCATCATATTCAAATATGGATTCATTACCTGAAGGTGTTATGATTTTTACCAGGTTATCTTTATCATCATAAATGTAGGTTTTGCTATGACCCTGAGCATTTGTCTCTGTTATCAAATTATCCCTTTCATCATAGCCATATCTAGTCACATTATTAAGTGGATCAGTTACACTAAGTAAATTACCTCGAGGGTCATACTGGTATCTGGTTATATTCCCCCTTTTATCTCTAAAACTGACTGGAAGCCCCTTCTCATAGCTTGTTGCAGAATAGCTGCCCTCTGCATCTGTAATTCTTTCAGTGAGACCATCCTTACTCTGAAAAAAGGTTATCACTCCTTCAGAATTAACCATTTTCACAATACGAGGATTTAAAGAAGTGACCTCATAGGTTGTGGTATTTCCCCGGGCATCAGTAACAGCACTAATGGTTTTGTGGCTGCCCCTTTCTGTATACTTGAAGGTGGTTGTTCTGCGTCCTTTCCCAATAATCATTTGCACCATATATCCATCAGCATCATATTGATAGTCAGCTTCAATTCCTTCAAAGTTAATGGATTTAACCATGAACCCCTTGTCATTATAACTAAAGTCAGCCCTTCTACCATCGGGCAGGCTAAATGAGGAACAATATCCCTGAGCATTGTAGGTAAAAATTATTTCTCTGCCCGCAGCATCAGTAATAGCTTTAATTGTTCCATCCTTATTGTAATGAACCATTATTGCATTACCATGTGTGTCCATATGTGCTGTCAGCATACTGTAAACAGTGCCCGGAACCTTGTCATAGCGATAAAGCTCCTTGCTGCCCTTCTCCTGGTACAGCCAGTAATCGCCATAATCAGTCAGCTTATCAAATCTGCCCTCAGGCGGGATAGTTTTTATTGGATGCTGGCTCATTTCTGGCATTGTAAATTCCAATTTCTGTCCAGATCCTCTAGTCAAAACAACTCTATTTTCACTTAGTTCAATGTAACTCTCATAGGCAAAGGACCATTTATATCCAAAGCTGCTGTTGCTGCCAGCTTGTGAATTATAATTAAAGCTAATATCTATGGCCGGCCCTAAACCTTTATGGTAAAACTTCCTGTCCGTGACATAAAGACCTAGAGCAGCAGTATTAATCATATATTTGGGTAGACCAAATGTGCTCATAACCAAGCCCCTCCCATCCTTCTTTTAAATTCTTACCTTTATATACCTTAAAATTCTTATCCCTTTGCTGCCACTGAAAAGATTAATATTTTGGGGTTTGTAAATAAGCTTCCCATTAGGGGCCACAATTTCCTTGAGATCCATTATATATTGTATTGGGATTGTCTCCAGGCCCACCCAGGCTGTCTGAGGGAATTGAAATATCCTGGCCTGGCATTTGTTGATCAACCTGTGAATCTTGAGGTGGAGCTCCAATATCTGAGCCAGGAATATCTGCAACGGCTGTTGGGATGCTCGAACTACCTGCCCCGCCCACTGCTGCACCGGCTGCTGCTCCTATGGATGGTGCAGCACCGGCAGCCACGGCTTCGTTTCTGCCCTGACTTACCCACCATGTTCCAAAATCCCTGCCATATTCATCCCAACCCCCATCATGGGCTGAAGCTCCCGTTGTCAAAAACCAGATAATATTAATTCCAAAAAACATGGTAAAAAAAACGTTTATGGCAGCATTTCTTGTCTTTGCCATTAGGAAAATGCCTCCTCCCAAGAGCAAAGCAGCAGCCAGGTAAGCACTATGCGGCCTGAAGGGTAAAAATATAAATGCCAGGCCTCCCAGTACTACAGCTGTTAAAAGGACTATTAAATACCCATCATTAAATGGTCTTGCAGGCTTTTTACTCATAAAAATGCGCTGCCAATCAAAGTAAGCCAGCTTAATGGCAATATACATAAGCCCTTCATAACGAGAGGTTAACAGTAAAAAGAACGCAGCAACCAGGATAAATGAAATATAAATGTTCTTTACCATAATGTTCACGACTAGAACTATGGCCATGGTAATTAAAAAAACACCAATATTTCTGCTGCCCAATTGTTTAAATCCCTTTAAAACCCACCCTGGTGTAGAGATTATTTCTTTGAGGAATTTTACAGGACCATTTCCTAGAATTCGAACAAAGATTATGTAAGATGCCAGCCATCCTGCTATTGTCCAAAAAAAGGTGGCCCTGCCCACGTTGTTGTGGTTATGCCATTTTAACGCAAGGATATCAGCCGCCCAGCTGCTGATTTTTAGATAGCCATTATTGACTACAACAAGCAGATAGGTATGAACTGCCCATACCAAAAAACCAATTACAGCAGCCCTAATAAGCATTTTAGGAATATTTTTTATTATGCCTCTTATTATTAATGCCAGAAACTGCAGTAAGGTCTGGGGACTTTGTGCTGTTTGGAAGCGTTCTTTATTGCTGGAAGCTTCATTATTTGGTATCTGTTCTTGTACCCAATTGGTTCCATCCCACATGAGCCAGCTGCCGTCAGTCTGGTTTATATGCCACCAGTTTCCATTCTCATCCTGGAGCTGCAGTTTAGCTATTTCAGCTGCAAACTGTGCCTCATTTATTTTTTTCTTTTTAAGCTGCTTTTGCAAATCCTTGTATCTCGCAGTAGCCTTCTTAAAGTCCAATTTTTTCCCCCCTTATTAAAGCTTAGTTTATATAGTATATTCATGCCAGGTCAAGGAAGCCGACTTAAAGCATCCTTCTCAATGGCGTTAACCCCATAATGGGTTCCAAGCCACAACACCCCGTCTGCATCCTGAAGTATTACCTTCACCTCATAGTTTGCAAGACCCCTCTCCTCTGTTAAAATATGGCTCTCACCCCCACCAAGCAGGGCCTCCTTTGTAAAAACTGCAACTCCATCAAATTCAGAAGTAAACCAGTATACATCTCTATGATCCTGGAAAATAAACCGCACCTTTTCACCAGCTAACCCCTGTTCCTTGTGCAGAGCAGCTGCAATCTCCCATTCATTTCCATTATATGTAAATCTAACGGCCCCTCCACGTTCAAACAATCCCATGCCTGCCCAGACATATCCAAGGGTATCTTCATGAAAGGCAGTAATATTGTTGTGGGGAAGCCCCTTTTCCACTGAAAAGTACTGCCACTTACCATTTCTTAAATAGCTAATGCCTCCCCTGGGAGCAACATAATGTCCGAACCAATATCCGCCAAGACTGTCTTCCATGATTACATTTACCATGTCCTCCATGAGACCATTCTCCCTGGTAATTGCTTCCCAGCTTTGACCGTTAAAGATGGCCACACCTCCCCAGGTTCCGACTAAAAGCCTGCCCTGGCTGTCCTCATACATACAGTTAACCCGCTTATCAGGCAGACCCTCATTCACCTCCAGAATAAGGTTGCCGTCCTCTTTAAGAACTGTCAGGCCATTGAAATGTCCAATCCACAAAGCTCCTTCCCTATCCATATACAAAGCTTTAACATAGTCAACCTCTCTGGGCAGGGAGAGATGTTCTATGAGCTCGAATTTACCTCTGTCAATCTTATACACTCCTGCCTGACCTCCGGTCCAGATGTAATCCCCACTTTCTATCATTGCATAGGTCTCACCAGGTGGACGAATTAACTTCCAGCCCTCTGGGAGGTCCCTTTCAGGCTCCATTCCAGCCAGGAAAGCACCTCCTGCAGAAACCAGAAAAAATCCTCCTAGAACCAGCAGACTTACAAAAATCCAGCTTTTTACAGAAATTCTTTTGTTATTAATAATGGTTCACCACCTGTAAAAACAACATTTTCCATAACTCTTTAATATAACAACATGTTTGCATTTATCAAGGATTTTTACAATCACCCGAAAGGGTGATTTTGCACAATATCACCCTTTCGGGTGATATTAACTATTGAGCTTTTTTTATATAATTGGGCTGCAAAAATAATAATTTAAAAAAGTTTGAAAATAAAGGTTCAGAAAGGAGCAATTTAATGGTAAATCCAGGTTATTGCAAAAATCGTCTTATGTTAGTTGTATTTCTAGCTCTAATGATGGTTCTTTTTACACTTGTTACTGCAGCATGTCAATCTTCATCCCAGAAGGAGGTTGTAATCTACACCTCAGTAGACCAGATTTTTGCAGAGGATATTCTCAAGGATTTTGAACAGGAAACAGGAATTAAGGTACGCCCGGTTTTTGATGTGGAAGCTACCAAGAGCGTTGGTCTTGCCAATCGTCTCATTGCCGAAAAAGACCGGCCCCAATGTGATGTTTTTTGGAGTGGTGAATTTATCATGACAATAGTACTTGCCCAGGAAGGTATATTAGAACCATATGCTTCACCCTCTGCTAGTGACATACCTGATAAATACAAGGATCCAGATAACTACTGGACCGGTTATGCCGGCAGGGCCAGGGTTCTATTTGTAAATACAGACCTGGTCAAACCCGAGGAATATCCCACTTCTATATTTGACTTGATTGACCCTAACAGAGATGGTTCTAAAATGGGCATAGCTTATCCAATTTTTGGTACTACCTTGACCCAATCTGCAGCTATTTACGCTTACTATGGAGAGGAAAAGGCTCGGGAATTTTTTGAAAAGCTGCGAGACAATGGGGTAAAGGTGGTTGACGGAAATTCAGTAGTCCGTGACATGGTGGTTAGTGGACAGCTGCACATTGGACTAACAGATACAGATGACGCATGTATTGCAGTAAACAGAGGTGACCCAGTAGAGATAATAATACCTGATCAGGATGGAATTGGGACCCTGGTGATTCCCAATACAGTTGCCCTTATAAAGGGAAGCCCAAACCCAGAGGAGGGTAAGGTTCTTATAGACTGGTTATTGACCAAAGAGATGGAAAAGACTTTAATTGACCATGGCTGGAGCCATATTCCCGTTCGTCCCATCACTAGCGATAACAGCTGCATCCCTCCTGTAGAAGTAAAAAATATGGATGTAACCTTTAAACAAATATTTGACCAAAGAGATCTGGTAAACAGGGATCTTGCAGAAATGTTTGTAAGATAAAATGTATAGATCATATATTCATTGGGAAGGTTTGCTGCACAAAGCAGTCATAGTCCTTTTTGCAGCCATTGTGTATTTCCCCATAACAGTACTTTTCTTTGACGGAATAACCTTAGCAGCTCAAAAGATGGATTTATTAACCTTGGCAGTACCCACGGGGCGGCGATTAACACTGTTTTTAAGAACCATAGGCTATGCTGGCGCTGTAGGCATAGGCACAGTATTGGTTGGGATTATGTCCGGCAGTATAATCTGGTCTTACAAATCAAAGGGTTTTATTAGTTTTGTCAAGGTGCTTTTTGGCCTCAGCTTGATAATGCTGCTGGTTCCCCCTTACATCCATGCCTTGGCGTGGTCATCGGCTATCTACTGGATTTTTTCAAAGCTGGCATCAGCAGGTCTTGGGATGTTACAGGTGCAGGGCATAATTGTAAGCTGGTGGGTAATGCTCATGGCATTAATTCCTGTGGGATTAGGCTTCTCCCTGGTTGGTTTTCGGTGTATAGACAATGGTTTAGTAGAAGGGGGGCGTGTCCTAAAAAATGACATGACTGTTTTTCACAAGATTATCCTGCCCCTTGCCCTGCCAACTGCTGCAGCAGGAGGAGTTTTTGCTTTTCTTTTAACTGTGCTGGATTACAGCGTTCCTTCACTTTTTTTAATTAACATTTATTCTTTAGAGATATTTGCCGAATTTAGTGCAACAAATCAGCCTGTTAGAGCACTCTTGCTTTCACTGCCGTTAATGGGGGTTGCATTCCTGGTAGTTTATTACATTGCAGCAGTTTTCCCCAGCATTGCCGGCGGATTGACTAGAGCACAAAGCAAAGAAGCTTTACCCCTTGTTTTTCCAATATGGTTTAAGCTTCTCCAGCTAGTTTTTTTGGGTGTTATATTTTTACAGGTATCCGTACCCATATTGAGCCTATTAATTAAGGTAGGAAGTCTCGAAAGCTTTTTCCTCTCCCTTAAGCTTGCAGGCAGGGAAATAATTTTCACCATAATTCTTTCAACAGCGGCAGCCTCTGCTGCTATTGTCCTGGCAGCAGGTGTAGGGCTTAAGCTGGCCGGCTCAAAAGGGAAAAAAATCTGGTGGGCTCTTGCAGCCCTTCCCCTGGCAGTACCTGCACCTCTTGTGGGTATAGGTATGGCAGCTTTATACAGCAAACCAGTGCTAAATGTATTTTACGGATCACTTTTGATGCCTGTAATGGCAGCCCTGGTAAGGTTTGTGCCTATTGCTGCTATTGTTCTGGCAGTACAATTTAAAAGATTTGACAGCAACCTGCTGGATGCAGCAAGGGTTTTCCAGAGAAGCCCATTACAGGGTGCTTTTCGGGTAAGGCTGCCCCTGCTCCTTCCCGGTCTTGCAGCAGCCTTTATAATTACCCTGGTATTAACCGCCGGAGAACTTGGAGCAACCCTGATTGTTGTACCCCCTGGGTATTCAACGCTGACCATGCGTATATATAACTTTATGCATTACGGATCTTCAGACCTCATTGCAGGCTTGTGTCTGGCTATGCTGGCTATTTCCATGATTTTTAGCTTTGCTGCCTATAGAATAGTAATGGGCAGGGGCAGTTTAAGGAGGCAGATATAATGGAGGCTAATATGCAAACTAATCCCCTGGTTCATGTGGATAATATTTCAAAAAGCTATGGCAGGACACAGATTTTACAAAATCTATCTCTTAAAGTGGAGGAAGAAAGCTGTGTTGTTATCATGGGTCCTTCAGGAAGCGGAAAAACCACACTCCTGCGTTTGATAGCCGGACTGGAGGTTCCTGATCAAGGCAGTATTTATCTAGGTGATAGGCTGGCTAGTGATGAAAGATTCATTATGCCTCCACATCTCAGACGCCTGGGCTTTGTTTTCCAAACCCCAGCCCTTTGGCCCCATATGACAGTTAAAGAAAATATTTCCTTTGGGATGGAACCAGATAAGAATAATGGGACCAAAGTTTTAGAATTACTGTCAAGAATGAAAATGGAACACCTGAGTGAAAGATATCCAGACCAGCTTTCAGGAGGTGAGGCAAGGAGGGTTTCCCTGGCCAGGGCGCTGGCTCCCAGGCCCAAATGTATTCTCATGGATGAGCCTTTAACAAATCTGGATTATAAATTAAAATCTACCCTTTTAGAATTAATTAATGAGATATTTACCATGGATAAATTGTCGCTAATATTTGTTACCCATGATCAGGGGGAAGCCATGGCAGTACAGGGAAAGATCCTTAATCTGTCCCAAGGAACGTTAATATGCTAGAAAATTAATATTTTGGAGGAGATGTAAATGTTTTGTCATAATTGCGGTGCTAAACTGAACCCGGGCAGCAAATTTTGCGGCAGCTGTGGGCAAAAAACAGAACCTGGAGCAGAAAATAGGGCATCTGGCACTCCACACGCACCAACTCCGCCCCCACCGAGGGCACCAATGGCTCCGCCCCCACAGGCAGCAGGCATGATGCAAGGCAAAGAAGCATATTCCCAGGCACATCAGGCAGCTCCCGGGAAACAACCAATGCCTGGTCATCCACCACCAGGTCAGATGTACAATCATGGTCCTGGACCTGGTACCGGACCAGGACTTGGTCAGGGCTTTCCCGGGCAGCAGTTTAATCCTCAATTTAATCAGAAGCAAAAATCCAGCAAGGGGTGTCTGATAGGTATATTAGTAGTTGTTCTATTAATCATAATTCTCTCGGCTATTGGATTAGCCTATGTGTATTTTGCAGCAGATTTAACCAAGGGCAGCCTGCCTTCCACTGATTTACTGGGCAGTATTGGCCTGAAGTCTAGCCCTGAAAAGACAGTAGAAGAACTATTTGAAGCTATAGGCAAGGAGGATGTGGAGGGTTTCATTGCCTTAATTACTGCGGAATCTATTGAGTTTATAAAAGCAGACATGCTGGATCCAAGCATTACACTTGAGCAGGAAGTAGCAGATGGACTGTATTGGATAAATACATATGGAGTCGAAGATTATGGCAAGGATTGGCATAAAAGCATTACCTATCAATTAACTGAGGAAAGTGGTGATAGGGCCAGAGTTCTAGCTTCATTAGCCGGCGAAACTATAGATGTAATATTGTTAAAAGAGGATGGAAAGTGGAAGGTGGACTGGACTTCCATATACGGATGGTAAAAGATACTGAGTTAATAAAACAAAAAATCAAATTACAGGAGGTAATCTTATGAGTTCATTTTTTAAAAAGCTAACGGAAACTGCCAAAACAACCGCAACCACACTTGGGGCTAAGTCTGCTGAGCTGGTGACTACAGGAAAGCTTAAAATGGAAAAAATGCAGTTGGAAGGAAAGGTTAAGGATAAGAAGCTTGAAATAGGAAATCTAATATATGCTGCCTATCTTGCAGATGAGGAGCCAATCCATGAGGCAGTTGGATTATTATGTGTAGAAATCAAGGATCTAGAAAATCAGATTGCTGCCCTGGATACCCAAATGAAAGCCGAGGAAAGCCAGGCGGCAGCCACTGGTGCAGCACCTTTAGTGTCATGTCCTAATTGCGGCAACCAGGAAAAGGAGGGCACAGCCTTTTGCAGCAGCTGTGGTCAAAAGCTTGGATCAAAGGCTTGCGAAAACTGCGGGCAAAATCTTGCTCCAGGAGCAAAATTCTGTGCCGGATGCGGCACCCCAGTGAAATAATGCAGATAGGTCTTAGGGTATTTTAGGTACCCTAAGACCATTAAAATTTCTAGAATAAAGCACGCAATTAGTTTCTTTAAATGTAAAGGGGGGTTTTATACATGACAGCATTTATAATTGGAATTATATCAATAATACTTGCCCTTGCAGTACTCATGGCAGCATATTTAATAATTCTCTATAATGGGCTGGTAAAAATACGCAACATGGTACACAATTCCTGGTATCAGATTGATGTCCAGCTTAAAAGGCGGTATGATTTAATACCTAACCTTGTTGAAACAGTCAAGGCCTATGCTTCCCATGAAAGGCAGGTCTTTGAAAATGTTACCAGGGCAAGAGCCATGGCCGCTCAAGCCGGTACCATGGAGGAAAGGCAAAATGCAGAAAACATGCTTTCAGGGGCATTAAAATCTTTATTTGCTGTTGCTGAGGCTTATCCCCAGCTCCAGGCCAGCCAGAATTTTTCTCAACTGCAGAGGGAAATGAGTGATCTGGAAAGCAAAATAGCCTTTGCCAGACAGTTTTATAATGACACAACCATGAAATATAATACAAAAATACAGACTTTTCCAACCAACATTTTTTCCTCCCTTTTAGGCTTCCAGTACATTCCCTATTTTATGGCAGAGGAGCAAGCACGAAACAATATACAGGTAAAATTTTAACTGATGATAATGGATGCATGAAATTGCAAGGAGGACTTTAAAATGTTAAGGAAACTGTATAAGATTGTGATAGTGTTAATCTTGATGTTTGCCATTGGAAGCTTTATATATGAAGTTGACCTCAGCCGAGTATCTTTTGCTCCTGACAGCTATTACTTTGAAGAGTTTGTAATTGACGCAGAAGTTCTGCCGGATGGTTCAATGATGGTCAATGAAAAATGGGTGGTTAATTTTAATGGAACCTTTACAAGACTCTATCTGGATATACCCATAGATGGATTTACTGAGCTAAAAAACATTCAAGTATCAGAGGCCGGCACGCCTTATACTCTCACTGAAAGGGCAGCCCATAGGCCTGCTAACCATTATGCCTACTGGATTGATAATAACAGGTACAACATTGAATGGTATTATTCAGCCAGGAAAGAAACCCGCACCTTTAATTTAAGCTACCAGGTAATGGATTGCGTAAAGCTTCATGATGATGCAGCAGAGCTTTACTGGAAGTTCATCGGTGATGAAAACCCTGTAAAGACAAAATCCGTCACAATCAATCTTTCCCTGCCCCCAGGTTCTGACGTAAAGGATATTCGTGCATGGGGACATGGACCACTCCAGGGAGATGTAAAAATAGTCAGCTCAGAAAGGATTTTATTTACAGTTAAAAATCTTCCGCCTGAAACCTTTGTTGAAGGCCGAGTAGTGTTTCCCCTGGAGCTGATACCTGACGGCAGGGTAAAAACAGGCAGTCCTGCCCTGGCTGCAATCCTTGCAGAAGAAAAGATATGGGCAGAGCAGGCCAAAAAAGAGCGCATGATGAGCCTTTTGGAGATTGTTGGCGGCTTTTTAATAGGTGTAATAGGCCTGGCAATAATTCTTGGAATATATGCTACATGGGGTAAAAGGCTCAAGCCTGAGCTGGCTGTAGATTATTACCGAGAGCTGCCGGGAGACTATTCTCCAGCAGAAGCAGAAGCTCTTTATAGTTTTAACAAATACAAGACTACTGCCATAGCTGCAACTCTAATGGATCTCGCGCGCCGTGATTATTTGCGACTTGAACCCACAATCCAGGATCAAAGGGGCCTTGGAAAGCTCTTTGGAAAGAGTCAGGAGAATATAAACATCCGTCTGCTTAAAAGCATTGACAACGGCATTCTTCCCCACGAAAAGGTGCTCATTGAGTTTCTGTTCAACCAGGTAGGAGGCGGCAGCTCCCTTGTTTCATTAAATGCGTTAAATACCTATGCCAGGAAAAGACCCCAAGCTACCAGGGGTTTCTGGTCCATGTGGAAATCAAAAATTGATGAACGAACCTTGAGACTGGACTTCTTTGATAGCAGCTCTGGAAAGGCTCAAGTAGCCATGGTGCTTTTTGCTGTTGTTTTTTTCATAGGAGCCTTTATAATGATAGGTCTCAATCTTTTTTATCCTGCCATTGGCATGCTTGTCTGTCTAGCTGGTGCAATCATAGCCGGAATGAATATGAAAAGGCGCAGCCAGCATGGGGAAAACCAGTTAGCCTTATGGAAGGGGTTTAGAAGGTTTTTGAGAGACTTCTCTAATCTGGATAGGGCCACCCTGCCTCACCTGATTCTCTGGGAGCACTATCTGGTTTATGCCGTTATCCTTGGAGTAGCAAAGGAAGTCATAGCCCAGCTGCCTATTGTTTATCCTGAATTAAATGATCCCCAGACAAGATTTGGCTACAACTGGTATTACACTGGGATTGGAGGACATCTGGGAGCAAGTCAAGGCCAATTTATGGCGGGTGCAGCACTTAACAATATGGCTACCATGGCAGCCTCCATGGAAAAGACCTGGAATACAGCCTTTAGTACAGTTAATAGTGCCTTGAAATCAAGCGGCAGTTCTTCATCCTCTGGAGGTGGCGGCGGCTTCTCCAGCGGTGGCGGCGGTGGCGGCGGAGGCGGCGGAGGCGGTGGCCGGGGTGCCAGTTAAAACCTGTAAGTCATTACCTTCTTTTATATTGGCTATAACTAGTGCAGGTCTTTTTTTAGATTGAGATAAATCCGAAAAGGGAAAAGGCACAACCAAAATATCTCCCTTTATAGATCTTTCCATGCCTCTTCCTCCTCGGGTTTAAGCCAATCTTTCGCCAAACTTTTTTCACTTGCTAATGTTATGTCATTTGCTTTTAAATCATTATTTTTTTCCTTTATATTCTATAAAGTCTAATAAAATCTATTAAGTCTGCTACTTCCTTTATTCTTTACATATTATCGGCAGGACCTCGTCTACATTAAAAGTGACCAAAAATAGGTTTTCCTTTGTGGCATCATAAGCATTATTTCTACGGCGAAGCATGAATAGCTGCTCACTATTTTTTTCTTCACGTATCTTGGTTAAGTATAGGCGCTTGCCCATATAACCAGGAGAATTCTCCAAAAAAAGGTAGCATGCTTTAGGATTCTTTGAAACATTATGATAAGACAAGCGATCCCTCATAATAAAGGCAACTGTTTCATCATCGAAAACATGGGGTGTAGCATAAACAGCAGCATCCACCACCCCATTTTCATCAGCAGTGGATAAGATACCAACGCCCTTGGCTTCCTCGAAATATTCTTTTAAAGACATGTTCCCTTTCGCTCCTTATTTAATCTCAAGATTTTAAACTTTTCTTAGTGGATATTTATTTAATACTTTGCAAGATTCTAGAATGGTTATTCTAGGGTCCTATTGCCCAATTGATTGTCTAAATTCAAAAGTGCACTTATATTATCTTTAATCATTTCCAATTTCTTTACTATACTGTTCATTGTGGCTTCTTCTTCAACCTGCTCTTCGATAAACCACTGGAGGAATGTCATGGCTGAATAATTTTTTTCTTCCACTGCAATATCCATGAGCAGGTGGATACGCCTGGTCACAAATTGTTCATGTTCATGGGCAGTTTTAAATACTGCCTGCACTGATTCATATTCATTTTGCGGCTTGTCCATTGCCCTTATCTCTATTCTGCCATCCTTGTCGTTGATAAAGTTAAAAAACTTTAGGGCATGCTGCCTTTCCTCCTCTGCCTGGACCATGAAAAACTTGGCAAAACCGTCAAGGTTTTGGTCAAACAGGTAGCCAGCCATTGCTAAATAAATATTTGCTGAATAGAGTTCAAGCTTGATCTGTTCGTTAAATTCATCTAGTAATCTTACAGATAACATGAAATCACTCCTTCTTGTTTTTTTAGTTTTTTTAGTTTTTTGCAGTTCAAAATGATTCTTTCCTAATCTTAAAGCCATTATTACATTTTAAGTAAAATATGTACAAGGATATTTCTATAAATAGATTACCATATTAAGTAAGGTTTAGATTTAAAGATTCTATGAAGTTTTACTGCAGCCTGGCTGAAAACAAAAGGCAAGTTCAAGATGTTATGCATTTGAACTTGCCTTATAATTTTTACTCCCTTGTGTGCAGGTATGGGTATTCTCCCCTGGGGATATAGGTGGTGTGAAGATATTTTTTGGCAGCCTCGGATAAAGGCTTTCCTAAAAACTCATTATAAATCTGCTGGATTCGGGGGTTTTGGTGGGATTGGCGGATTTTACTGCCCCTGTCAATATTGTACAAGGCATCAGCCCGGTTATGGCGATAATCCAGGGATATGGCCTTGTGGTCCCTTCCACCTAGAATTGGCTGCCCGCCCCCTCCCACACAGCCGCCGGGACAGGCCATTACTTCCATGTAGTCAAATGTCTTTTCGCCCTTTTTGTGCATGTCCAGGGCCTTTTTGGCATTTCCTGTACCATGGGCAATGGCAATGGTAATGGTCTTTTCTCCTAAAGTAACCCTTCCGTACTTTAATCCCCTTTGACCCCTGGCATCATTGTAGTCTGGCACCTTCATCTCTTCTCCGGTAATGAAATAATGGGCAGTACGCACTGCAGCCTCAAGGACTCCTCCTGTGGCTCCAAAGATAACTCCTGCACCGCTGTGCTGATCAAAAGGCTCATCATACTCCATGTCGTCAAGCTGGGCAAAGTTAATGCCCACACTACGTATCATCCTTGCCAGCTCCCGGGTGGTTAATACAAAATCAACATTTTGGTATTCTCCAGTTCCCATTTCTGGTCTTGCTGCTTCATATTTTTTTGCAGTACAGGGCATGATAGCCACATTGATAATTTTATCAGGATTGATCCCATATTTTTGGGCATACCAGGACTTTGATAGGGAGCCAAACATCTCCATGGGTGATTTGCAGGAGGAGAGGTTTGGCAGGAATTCCGGATAGAAGTGCTCTGCAAATTTTACCCAGCCTGGACAGCATGATGAAAGCAGGGGAAGCTTCTCAGGCTCATGCAGGATTCTTTCTACCAGTTCACTGCCCTCTTCAATAATTGTCAGGTCTGCAGTGACATCAGTGGCAAAGACCCTGTGAAAGCCCAGCTGTTTAAGGGCTGCCACCATCTTTCCTCCTACAAAGGTTCCAACAGGCATGCCAAAGTCATCTCCCAGGGTAACCTGAATTGAGGGAGCCGTCTGCACCATTACATGCTTATCTGGAGCAGATAGAGCATCCCATACATCTCCGATGCTTTCCTTCTCGGTCAGGGATGCAGTTGGACAGGCAATGACACACTGGCCGCACATGATACAGCTTACCTCAATTAAGTCCTTTTTAAAGGCAGGGGCAATAACAGTATCCAGGCCGCGGTTGAGGGCTGAATAAACATAGCATTCTTGAATTTTATTGCAGATGGCTTCACATCTTCTGCATTTAATACACTTGTTGTAATCCCTTTGAATGGCTGGATTATTAACATGGAACCCCTGGTCATACATTTCTCCTGTAAAGGGAATATCCCTGACTAAAAGTGTATCGGCAAGGTTTTGCAGTTCACAGTTTAAATTCCGAAGGCATGTGGTGCATTCTCTATGGTGATTTGACAACAGCAGGGATACTGCTGTTTTTCTGGCGCGCCTTACCCTTGGGGTATTTGTTGCAACTTTCAAGCCTTCTCTTACGGGATACACACATGAAGGCTGCAGATTTCTTGCGCCCTCAACCTCCACCACACAGAGCCGGCAGCTGCCAATTTCATTTATGTCTTTTAGGTAGCAGATACTTGGAACATCAATGTGGTGCAGCCGGGCTGCTTCCAGCACAGACATTCCCTTTGGCACCTGATAATCCTTGCCGTCAATATTGATTGTCACAGCCTCGTGCTTTAGCTGTTGTTCTTGCTTTTCTCTGATATTTTCCATGGATTTATCCCTTCTTATCTTTTGTAAATTGCGTCTGTCGGGCACTTGGATATACAGGCCCCGCATTTAATGCAGATATCCTGATGTATATGATAGGGAGGTTTTTTTCTTTCCCCTGTTATGGCACTTACCGGGCAAATTTTTGCACAGATATTGCAGGCAATGCATTTTGTATCGCTTATTACCACCTGCAGGAGGGCATTGCAGACCCCTGCAGGACACCTCTTTTCCTTGATATGTGCCTGGAATTCTTCTCTAAAATATTTAAGGGCACTTAAAACAGGGTTGGGCGCTGTTTGTCCCAGACCGCACAGAGAGGAATCCTTCACATCATGGCAAAGGTCTTCTAGTATCTGCAGGTCCTTTTCATCAGCTTTTCCCTGGGTAATCTTTTCTAGAAGCTCTAATATTCTTTTAGTCCCTATACTGCAGGGAACACATTTGCCGCAGGATTCATCCTGGGCAAATTCAAGGTAAAACCGTGCAATGTCCACCATGCAGTCAGTTTCATCCATGACAATCAGTCCTCCGGAGCCCATCATGGAGCCTATGTCTGTTAAGGACTTGAAGTCAATTTTCGTATCCAGCAGTGCTTCAGGAATGCAGCCCCCAGATGGTCCTCCTGTTTGCACAGCTTTAAAGGCTTTTCCATCTGGTATGCCCATTCCAATTTCATAAATTACAGTTCTCAAGGTGGTTCCCATGGGAACTTCAATAAGGCCAGTGTTGTTAATTTGACCGGCTAGAGCAAAAACCTTTGTTCCCTTGCTGTCCTCTGTTCCCATGCTGGCATACCAATCTGCCCCCTTTTGCAGGATAATTGGAATGTTGGCGTAGGTCTCCACATTATTGTTCAATGTGGGCCTCTCCCAGAGTCCTGATTCTACAGGAAAGGGAGGCCTTGGCCTTGGTTCTCCTCTTAAACCCATGACAGATTGAATCAGTGCAGTTTCCTCTCCACATACAAAGGCCCCTGCACCAAGGCGAATATCCAGGTTAAAGTCAAAGCCTGAATTTAAAATATTTTTGCCAAGAAAACCTGCCCTTTTGGCCTGTGTAATGGCTGTTTCCAGCCGTTCCACGGCAACAGGGTATTCAGCCCGAATATATACATATCCTTGATCGGCACCTATGCAGTAGCCTGCAATAATCATGGCTTCAAGAACACTATGGGGGTCACCTTCTAATATGGAGCGATCCATGAAGGCACCTGGATCCCCCTCGTCTGCATTGCAGAGAACATATTTCTGTCCTTTATAGCCTGCAGTATACTCCCATTTCAAGCCTGTTAAAAATCCACCGCCACCGCGTCCTCGAAGGCCGGAATTTTTTACTTCATTTATAATGGCTTTGGGGTCTCTTTTTTCTGTTAAAATATCTGCCAGGACAGAATATCCATCCAGTGCTATGTATTCATGTATATCCTCGGGATTAATAACCCCACAATTTCTCAGAGCTATACGCATCTGGTGATTGAAAAAATCCAGTTCTTCCAGTGTCCTTTGGACCTTACCATCTTGAGTTGTACAAAGGAATTTGTCATAAATCTCTTTTTTTTGAATATGGGCTTCCAAAAGGTAATCCACGTCATCGGGATCAACCTTGCAGTAGAAGGTTCGGTCAGGGTGAACAACAATAATGGGTCCCAGCTCACAAAATCCAAAGCAGCCTGTTTTAAACAGCTTTATATCATCCTGTAAGTGCCGTTTCTTTATCTCTCTTTCAAGTTTCTTTTGGACCAGTAAGCTTTTTGAGGCAATGCAGCCTGTCCCCGAGCAGACTAACATGTGATACTTGCCAATTTCCTTTTCTGCAGCATTTCCCATGGTGTGTTCCTTGAAACGAATTTTAATACCTTCATAGGTTTTTTTCTTAAGTTCCTGCAGCTTCTCTTTATTTTCTATTTTAATGTTTTTCATATTCACTCCACCCTAATTCCTGAGCCCAGTCTGTCTGGACTCCTTGGTATATTGATATAGAATGCTTGGGATGTCTGCAGGGCTCAGCCTTCCATGAACATTTTCATTGATGGTAATGACAGGTGCCAGGCCGCATGCACCAATACATCTAGTTGCTTTTAAGGTAAACATTTTATCCACAGATGTTTCCCCCACATCTATGGCCAGTTCTTCTTTAATAGCATTTAATATTTCTTGAGCTCCCTTTACATAACATGCAGTCCCCATACAAACCCCAATGACATATTTGCCCCTGGGTTCTTGCGAAAATAAAGAATAAAAGCTGACTACACCATTTATGGTTGATATGGGCAGCTTGAGTTCCTTAGCTATGTAGGATTGTACATCTGCAGGCAGATAACCAAAAATGTTCTGGGCTTCCTGCAGGATACGAATCAACATGCCCGCTTCAACATTGTACCTGGCAATGACCTTGTCTAACTTTTGAAATTTTTGTTTATCATTTTCCCTGATTAATATTTCCATATAAACCCCTTTTTGAAAAAGTCTCCTGGTAATTGTTAATTCAGTTTATTGTTTTCAATCAAAACAATAAATATTCATCTAACCAGGGGGACGGTTCTTCTGGTTGCTCTGGTTGCTCTGGTTAGATGAAAAAACAAGCCCAAAAAAGTTTTAACCTTTCTTGGGCTTGTTTTACAATCCTGGTCATATTAATTTTATTTACCGGGGTACAAGTAAGCCATGATGTCCCGCCTGGAAACAATGCCTGCTAGTTTTCCTTCCTCATTGACAACAGGCAATCTTTTTATTTTATGATCCATCATGAGCGTTGCAGCATGCTCTATGGTATCATCTGGGCGTACCGTGATAATTTTTTTGCTCATGAGTTCACCAGCTTTTTGGGACATGGCCCGTTTTATTTCATCAATAAATTTTTTAGGATTGCCTAAATAGATTAGACCTCCTAACAAAGCCAGGGCAGGCGGTGCCTTGATACGAGATGCACGTCGAATCAGATCACCTTCGGTAACAATGCCCACCAGGTTTCCCTCTGAATTCAAAACAGGTAAACCGCTAAATTTATGCTCCATGAGCAAATTGGCACATATTTCCACAGTATCTTCAGTGCTAACAGTAATTACCTGTGTTGTCATTATATCTTTAACCAACATTTAAAGTCACCTCCTAGGTTTTTTAAATAATAATTCGACATTGAAATCCAGTTACCTTTATGCTGGCTTGCTAATTTACATCAGCAAGTGTTCATTTTAGTATTATGGTATAATGTTAATTAATTATTTAACATGGGAAAGGAACCCTATGAAAAACCAAACTATTTTAATAAGAGGCAAACAGCTAATTATTAATCCCAATCCAATCACAAAAAAGGTTTACCTTGAGCTTAAACCACCAAGCTTAAACAATAACAAGGGAGTAATTGACCGCCTGAAGGAAGCATTGCACAAGGATTTTCCAAATATTACAGTTCCCCTGCCTTTAATGGATGCCATTGTCCGGGCCTGCCATAACAGTAAGTGGCGGGTTACTGTTACTGTTGCTGATACAGCACCCTGCCATAAAATTATTGCTGTAGAAGAAGGTAATCAATTAGACAAGCATTACGGGTTGGCAATTGATATTGGCACAACCACAGTTGTTGTATATCTTGTGGATTTAGCTTCCGGTGATATTTTGGGAGTAGAATCAGATTATAACCAGCAGGTAATCCATGGCGAGGATATCTTGTCCAGAATACATTTTGCCAGTTCTCCAGAAAATCTTGCCCAGCTGACACAGGCCATAGTGTCAACTCTAAATGTTCTAATTAATAGTCTGTGCATGGATGCTGGTATTACTAATAACCACATTTCAGGGGCTGTCATTGGTGGAAATACTACCATGATACACCTGCTTCTTGGTCTTTCCCCAACTCATTTGTGCAGGGAGCCTTATCTGCCAACTGTTAACCAACCTGGTTTCTTGCAAGCCAGAGAGCTTAATATAGCTATTAATCCCTTTGGCATAATTTACTGTATCCCCAGCATAGGAAGTTATGTTGGAGGTGATGCTGTAGCAGGCATCCTTGTAAGCGAAATGCATAAGAGGGATACTATATCAATAATAGTGGACATCGGAACAAATGGAGAAATATTACTAGGAAATAACCAGTGGTTGGTAGCTTGCGCTGGTGCTGCCGGTCCTGCCCTGGAGGGAGGAGTTGTTTCAGCTGGGATCAGAGCTGAAGCAGGCGCAATTGACAGCATACAAATTGGTGGCAGGACAAGGAAGGTTCGTTATACTACAATTGGTAATGAAAAACCCAAGGGTATTTGCGGATCTGGTCTTGTAGACGCTGTGGCTGAACTCTTCATCAATAGGATCATTGATTCTTCTGGACATTTTAAAGATGACAGCAGGGAGTTTACTGTAGTAAAGGCTGAAGATACTGCCCATGGTCAGGATATAATAATTACCCAGATTGATATAAGAAATCTTCTCAGAACCAAGGCGGCAGTAAATGCCTCACTGGAGGTGCTCTTGGAAAGTGTTGGCTGTTCACTAGCAGATATTCAAGATTTTTATGCTGCAGGGGCCTTTGGCAATTACATCAACCCAGAATCAGCCATAATCATTGGCTTGTACCCTGACATGCCAAGAGAAAAAATCCACCTTATTGGTAATAGCTCAGTTGAGGGTGCCAGGGCTGCCCTTCTTGATAAGGAAAAAATCAAGGAGCTAGAAGAAATTGTTAAAAATATAACATATTTTGAAATAGGCACCCATGGGAAATTTATGAGTAAGTTTACTGCCGGCCTGTTTATGCCTCACAGCAATTTAGATTGGTATCCTACTGTAAAACAAAAGCTTAAGGGCAATTAAAAATTAAACCTTTCAAGCTAAATATATTTTTCAATATAAATGTCAATTTTGTCAATTTGTCAATTTGTCAAGCCTGACCCTGGGTTGATTGTTTTATTCGCAGGTGATATTCCTGTAATTTTTTCACCTTGGTTTCAGTTATGTTAGCTTCCAGATAAGCTTCTATCCCCCTGGCAGTAGCAACAGCAGCAGCAATTGTGGTTATATAAGGCACTTTATGCTTGATAGCTGCCTTTCTTATATAAGAATCATCTTTTTTACCGCCTTCACCAATTGGTGTGTTGATAATCAAATTAATTTCTCTATTGGTTATACTATCGATTATGTCAGGCCTGCCTTCTCCCAGCTTATAGATTTCTGCAGATTGGATGCCGTTATCAGCTAAAAACTTCTGGGTTCCTTCTGTTGCCTTTATTGCAAAACCCAGCTCAGCAAATTTGCGTGCAGCAGGCAGTACTGCCTGTTTATCCTCTTCTCTTACAGTGATCAAGACAGTTCCTGAAGTGGGCAAGGGACTCTGGACAGCTTCCTGGGCTTTAAAGAAAGCTATTCCAAAGGAATCGCCCATTCCTAAAACCTCTCCAGTGGATCTCATTTCCGGACCTAAAAGAGGATCTACCTCTGGAAACATATTAAAGGGAAAGACGGCTTCTTTCACACCAAAGTAGGGAATATCCCCTGTCGCCAGCTCATTGATATTATATTTGCTTCCCTTTTCAGTGGTCATAATTATTTCAGTAGCAATGCGGGCCATGGAAATATTGCAAATCTTTGATACTATTGGGACTGTCCTGGATGCCCTTGGGTTTGCTTCCAATACATAAACTTGGTTCCCAGCAATGGCATACTGGATGTTCATCAACCCTATTACCTTTAGCTCTTGAGCTATCAATCTGGTATAGCTGCGGATAGTTTCCAGGTTTTCATCTGAAATACTAATTGGGGGTATAACACAGGCCGAATCCCCTGAATGAACTCCTGCATACTCTATGTGTTCCATGACTGCTGGTACAAAAACATCTATCCCATCAGAAATGGCATCTGATTCGGCTTCAACAGCATTGTCAAGAAATCTATCTATAAGGATAGGTTTCTCAGGGTTAACATCTCTTGCTTCATCTATATAATGCTTGAGCATTTCCTGATCATGAACGATTTCCATGCCCCGCCCTCCTAAAACATATGAGGGCCTGACCATTACTGGATAACCAATCTCATGAGCTATAGCAAGGGCTTCATCCAGGCTGCTGGCAATGCCGGCCTTGGGCATGGGGATTCCCAGTTTATCCATGGCAGCTCTAAAACTATCACGATCCTCTGCAAGGTCGATTGTTTCAAGAGATGTGCCAAGTATCTTGACACCTTCCCTTTCCAGTTCTCCTGCAATATTTAATGGAGTCTGCCCTCCAAACTGGACAATTACCCCCATTGGCCTTTCTTTCCAATAAATACTCAATACATCCTCTACAGTGAGTGGTTCAAAGTATAATTTATCAGATGTGTCATAATCTGTAGATACTGTTTCAGGATTACAGTTAACCATAATGGTTTCATATCCTAAATTTCGTAAAGTAATGGCTGCATGAACACAACAATAGTCAAATTCTATACCCTGGCCAATGCGATTTGGCCCTCCACCTAAAATCATTACCTTGGGATTGCTGCTTGAGATGGTCTTATCCTGGGCATTATATGTTGAATAATAATAAGCTGCATCCTGGACTCCACTTACGGGCACAGGTTCCCATCCTTCTGTTATGCCCAGGGCAATTCGATGCTCCCTAATCTCTTTCTCAGGCAGGTTTAACAGCATGGCTAAATATCTATCGGCGAAACCGTCTTTCTTGGCACGAATCAGCAAATCATCAGGCAAAGACTTGCCCCTATACTGCAGCAGCTCCTCCTCCAATAAAACCAGCTCCTGCATTTGCTCAATAAACCATGCCTTGATGTGGGTAAGTTTATGTAATTCTTCTATGGCAGCTCCCTTGCGCAATGCTTCATACATAATAAACTGGCGTTCACTTGAAGGTCCAACTAGCAATGACAGCAGCTCGGGCAAAGTTTTTTTATTGAAATCTTTAGCAAAGCCCAGACCGTAACGCCCTATTTCCAGGGAACGAATGGCTTTTTGAAATGCTTCCTTATAGTTCTTGCCTATACTCATTACTTCACCAACAGCCTTCATTTGGGTCCCCAGCTTATCTATAGAGCCCTTGAATTTTTCAAAATTCCAGCGGGGAAACTTAACAACAACATAATCCCCTGATGGAGTATACTTGTCCAGGGAACCATCCCGCCAGTAAGGAATCTCATCTAAGGTCAGGCCGGCTGCCAACATGGCAGAGACTAGTGCAATGGGGAAGCCTGTAGCTTTTGAAGCTAGGGCAGAGGATCTTGAAGTCCTGGGGTTTATTTCAATAACCACTACACGCCCTGTTTTTGGGTCATGGGCAAACTGAACATTTGTGCCTCCAATTACTTCAATGGCCTCTACAATGTCATAGGCATATTTTTGTAAACGCTGCTGCAGTTCATTGCTAATGGTCAGCATTGGTGCTGTACAAAAGGAATCACCTGTATGAACACCGATAGCATCTACATTTTCTATAAAGCATACTGTGATCATCTGGTTTTTGGCATCACGAACTACTTCCAGTTCTAATTCTTCCCAGCCCAGTACTGATTCCTCTACAAGGATTTGTCCTACAATACTTGCTGTAATTCCTCTTTTGGCAACCTGCCTCAACTCTTCTATATTATATACAAGGCCACCTCCAGTTCCGCCCATGGTATAAGCAGGGCGAATAACCACAGGAAAGCCAAGCTCCATGGCAATTTCTTCAGCTTCTTCAACACTATAAGCTGGTGCACTTCTTGGCATTTCAATATTGAGCCTTTTCATGGTTTCCTTAAAAGCAATACGGTCTTCTCCTCTTTCAATGGCGTCCAGCTGCACACCCATTACCTTAACACCATATTTATCAAGGACACCTGCCTTGTCCAGTTCAATGGAGAGATTTAGAGCAGATTGGCCTCCCAGGTTTGGAAGCAGTGCATCAGGTCGCTCCTTTTCAATAATCTCAGTTAGTCTTTTTACATTTAGCGGTTCAATATAAGTTGCATCAGCCATAACCGGATCGGTCATGATAGTGGCTGGATTGGAGTTTACCAGGACAATTTCATAGCCTAAATTCCTCAAGGCTTTGCAGGCTTGAGTTCCTGCATAGTCAAATTCAGCAGCCTGTCCTATTATAATAGGCCCCGAGCCAATAATCAAAATTTTATTTATATCAGTACGTTTTGGCATGGTTCAATTCCCCGTTTCCTAGTATTTTAAGTAAATTCTTTATAGTATTAGCCATATTATGGGCAAAATCCTTTTTTACAATTCAACTTATGAATAACAAAAATGCTGATGTATGAGTTATATTGCCCAAATATAAAAATGTATCAAAGATTTGCACTAACAAGATGACTATTGGTAAACTTTGGATAATTTAAAAAGTGCGAATATTTTAAAAAATATTGTTGACAAGTTATGCTTATTTATGTAATAATGATGTTACCAGGTTCCGAGAGGCAAAAAGGAAACCGGACCAAGCCCGGCAGCAGTGTAAGGTTAAGTATCACAATTGTGAGAAAAGCAATGCGGTGTGTAAGGGTAAGGTATAAGCGTATCGAAGCAAGTTTTTTGGAGAAATCCAGGAAAGGAGTTAGGTACGCGGAGTAGAAATACTGTACCTGGCCAGAGAAGAAAGCCGTTTGTATAAGCGGTGGACTGAAAGTGGCATAAAGGGAAGTATTCTACCGGGGAACGGAAGGTCTGTTGGAACTCTGGTTTTTTATTGCGTTTTTTTATTTTTTAAAATACAGCTAATTGCCAGCTTCCTCAACTAGAGCTGCAATATCAAGCATGTTACGGTATTGTTCGTGATAATCCAATCCATAACCCACTGCGTAAACATCCGGAAGTTCAAAGCCAACATAATCAATGGGAACTTCGACTATACGCCTGGCAGGTACATTAAGCAGTGTACAAACCCGTATTCCCGAGGGATTGCGGGTTTTTAGATTTCTTAACAGATAGTTTAAGGTCAGCCCTGTATCAACAATATCTTCTACCAGCAGGACTTCTTTTTCGTTCACTGAAATATCTAGATCCTTTGTAATTCTTACAATACCCTGGGGGCTTGCTTCCCGCCCGTAACTGGAAATGCTTATAAAATCCAGAACAAAGGGAACTGTTAAGCTTCTAGTAAGGTCTACTGTAAAGTAAACTGCTCCTCGCAAAACACAAACAAGCACCATTTTTTTACCATGATAATCATCAGATATCTGCCTTCCCAGGTCATTAACTCTCTGTTTAATTCTCTCCTGTGTTATGATTATGTCTAAGCCATACTTCAATTTTTTCACCCCTAAACAGTATTCTTTTCTTAACCTTTATCCAGACCAAGCTTTTTCAAAAGATTATGGTAATCCCTGCCATAAATTATTTTGAAATTAACGTCTGGATACAATTCTTTTAATCTCCGTATTTTCTTATTCTTTTTCCCCACTAGCTTTTGCCTTTGAGTAGTGAGCTCAACAAAAAGGTTAGAAGCCGGAAGGTAAAAATCCGGCGAAAAAGCTTCTGTAATCTTTCCATCACTATCCCTCTGCAGGGGAAATGTCCGGGGCTCATATTCCCATGGTATTTTATAAAAATCAAGTACCCTGGCAAACTCTTTTTCACTTGGGTGCATAAAATTAACTTTTTCTTTGTTCTCTTGCAGGTTTTTTTGTATTTTTTCTTCACTTTCCATAGATAACAGCTCTTTTTTCCTAAGTTTAAATCCCTGGACAACCAATTTTGCAGCCCTTTGCGGGGATATTTTACCTGTGTTAATTACCAGGTCAAACATCTCCATGTCCATCCAGGAATGCTTGAAAACCTCCTGGGTAAAACGTTTCTTAAGACGATCCTTTTCTTGGATCATGCGCAAAGCTTTTTTTTCATCTAATTGATAAATCTCTTGTACCCATTGTACACGCTGATTTATGGGAGCCTGAATTCGCACATGAAAAGCATCTGGGTGGTCCCTAAATAAAAACTGTCCACCCCGACCTAATAAAATAATGGATTCTTTGGCGGCCAGTTCCATGATCAAATCATGGAGAGCAGTTCTATAAAAGATTCGCTTTTTTTCCTGTACCGGGTCTTTTCTGACATTTTTTTCAAAGGAAAAGGCTTGCGGTGATAAGCCCAGTTTTGATAATCCTTCATTTATAACATTTTGAGTTACTAGAAGAAACCCAAGCTTTTTTGCTGCATCTTTTCCAACAGTTCCTCCACCTGCTCCAAACTGTCTGGAAATTGTTATTACGGACAAGGTACAGCCTCCCTTTCTAAAGAAAACTTGGCTTTCGCCAAGCCTTTTGGCGCCAGCGAAAGCCTTAGTTGCGCCAGTAGTTCAAGCATTTTTTAATGCGTAGAAATACCAGTCCCTTGGGGCACCTATACTATCTGCATTTAAAAGTTATACTTTCTGACTAGTGTAAAAAAGCTTAAATAGACAGTTTCTTTAATTTATGTTTATCAATTCTCCACAATGATTATTATTTCCTTCCATGTGCTGATTTTATATCATATAAAAACCTCCCAGTGAGAAAATGGGAGGTCTAGTATTTTCATGCTCTTGTTCTATACTCTTTTGGCGCCGCAGTGTATACAGAAAAGTGCTGCCTCAGCAAAAGGCTTCCCGCACTGTCCACAGAATTTCAGTTTTGTTTTTACCTTTGTTTCCACAACTGTTGATTTAGCTGCCCCAGCATTTGACTCAGCACTTGCTTCAGCACTTGCTTCAGGCCCAGCTTGAGCTGTCTCTCCAGGGATGCCCTTTAACGCAGCCTCGAAAACCTCATTGAGCTTGTGAACCAGCTGCTCCTTCATGTAAGCCTGGTGATTAACCATGGCACGCCCGTTCCCGGTCATCTCAAGGCTGACAAGGTGGTTGGCCAGGGCCGTGGGTGCCACAAAAAGCCGCCCGGCTGTTTTGAACCTTGCATCATTTCCCTTTGAGCCTTCCTTGACCTTGAGGTCAAAGCCAAAGCACTGCAGCCATGTTCTGTAAAACTCAACACCCATCACCCTGCCTGCCTCACCAAAAACCAGGACGTCATTATCTGGTTTGTCAGTCTGGGCATGGACAAGAAAGCTTTTGTCTGTGAGTATAGAGGCATAAGACGGCTTGAGGTCAATATTGACTTCATGCAGCCCCGGTGTCACCACCATAAATGCCGGCAGAAGCCAGCGTATGTCGCCGCTTCTAATGGCATCACCCATGGTGGAAGTGAATTCAGAAAAAGTTATTGCCGGCGCTTCTGTCAGGGCATAATCAAGCAAATTTCTAAAGGTGGCACGCCTGAAAGCGTCAATGCTGTGCAGGACAAAGAGAAAGGCTTCAAGCTCAACCTTTGGCGGAATATAGTTTGGCGCCGTTTCTTCAGGATCTGTGGCAAAGGCCTGGCACCAGGACAAAATGAAATCCTGGTAACGCTCATAGTATTGAATCATGAAGTTTTCCTGGGTCTCAGTCACAACTGCGGCTGCCGTGGCAAGAGTGTTTTCAGCACTGCCAAGATGAATCCAGAGCTCTTCCAGGGGCATACTGCCTCCGCCGCTTCTCAAAACAGCATAGGCTTCTGGAGCTGCAATTAAAGCTGCGGCCCTTTTAAGTTCCAGACTCTCCATGATTTCTCCATATTGGCTGGAAACGCCTGCTTCTGCAGGGGCATTCAAGCCCTTGAAAAAAGAGCCCTCCTGGATTGTATGCTTCAATTCTCCAATAAGCAGACGGAGAATATCAGTCTTTTTAATTTCAAAGGTCATTGGTAACTTAAAGCTATCCATTTAATGCCCTCCCCTTCCTGTATAATCTGCTGGCTGAATATCAACTTCCAGATGCTCTTCAGTTAACTCCCAGAATTTCCCATTTTGAATGTACTTTGGCTTCCGGCTGCCCGGAAGGCTGAGATAGGGACAATCATATATAGTGCTCCTCAGCACCAGTAACTCATCCTCCGGTGCAATCCACAAGAGCTTACCTGCCTTGATCCACGGTGCAAGGTCAAAATCCCACTCCTGGGGATCCGGCGTCAGCTGTATGCGCTGGCCTGGTGAAAGCATTTCCGGAAATGGCGTGCCAGATTCCCAGTAGTAATTGGCTCCCCAGTCATTGACACGCATCACACTGTCAAGGGGAGGATCTGCAAAATACGTAACGGCATAGGCTGTATGCGTCCCTACCTTGAAACTAGATATCACTGCCTTTACCTGGACATATGCCCCAAGTAAACGGGGTATTACATAGGGTACATCGGGCCCAGGTGCACAGATAAAGGGAAAGACCTCCACTACACCCTGGAGCTTTAAAGCACCATCCAGAGCAAAGTAAGTATTTGATAGTGCTGCTGATGGTCTCATGGGGCGTTCATTATTCCACCAGAGGCCATCCAATCCCTGATCGTCAATTGGGATTGTTAGGGCCTCCCCCGTGAAAGGACAGCGCGAAAGCTTACGCATAGGGACCAAGGCCAAATAATCCTGTGCCAGGGCAGCCATTTCAGCAGATAGTTGCTCAAGCTGTTCTTGACTGTCATGTTCTTCCATGGCTGCCTGGTCATACTGTGCCGACAGCTTAAAGATCCTCTCCAGGAGTTCCTTTCGTTCTACTTGTTTCATCAGGTTCATCTCCTTTTACACCGGTTTGTTAGAGCGGACCACAAGACTGATGAGCAGCTTTTGCTGGTCAGGTGTCAGCTTGGAGCTCTTATTGCTCAAGTGGTTAAGCACAGCATCTATGTCTTTTGCATCAAGGGAACTGTAACCCTTGGTTGGATTGTTTAAAGGATTGAAGGTGACAATGCCTTTTTCGCCTTGAGACGCCTCCTTGATCATTTTGATCTTGGCCTCAAGATTAAATGCCTTATCATCACTGGCCCAGGAGATCAGATCCTCATGCAAAACATTGGACCCCTTTTCCTTCATTACAGATTCTATGAACATCTTTTTAACCTTATCGCTTACTGGTGTCCCGTCAAAGTTGGTAATGTCATAGATATCCACGTCACCGGTAATATATTTGCCTGTTTTGACATCCACTACAAGGCCATTCTTGACCACATACTTGCCCTGCATTTCATAATCAATCATCTGATTGGAAAGCTTTGAGTATTCCTCTGTTCGTTTTGTAAATTGCTTCTTAAGCTCACTAATCTCATCAGCAGACATACCCTTGAGCTGGCTTTCTGGAGGCCATTTCGGCTTATAATATCCCACCAGGCCTTCGCTGTTTTTGGGTCCACTTAGAAGCTCATCATACTTGTTGAGGGTTTTGGCCTTCATATCCACTTTCTTGGCAATAGCCTTGCCCTCGTCAATGTATTTTGCAGCATTTTCTGTAACAGGCCTTGTATGAACCTGAAGGCCAAAATCATCCGCCTTGTTCTGAATAATTTTTTGGGAATTATTAGTAATACCTTTCATATTTGGCGCATCAGCACTGGTCACAAAATTCTTGCCTGTGGAAACCGGCAGCTTGGGTGCAATGCCTTTTGGCGGATTAACAAGGTTTTTACCCGTGGCCAGTGTGGATTTTACAGCAGTGCCTGCTGCTGTTCCAGCACCTGTGACTCCCAGCTTGCTTCCAATGGCAGCAGCTGCCTTGCCTGCAGATGCCAGAGACGTTCCCAGCTTTATGGTACCTATGCCCACCTGGGTTATTCTGTCAATCAGCTTTCTGTTGGGATCCAGGGAGTTTTCAAAATTCTGGATGCCCACATTGTCCTTGACCCACTCCCAGGCTTTCTTGGGATCGGTGATGGTGGTTTTGACGCTTCTGACAATTCCGGCGGAAATCTGCGCACCTGTCAGCAGTGACCCTTTCAGTGTATTGGTTATAATCTCTGGATTGTTGTAAATGTCCTTGCCAATCTGAGCAAGCTCATTAATTGCCTGATTTATCATTTTATCCTTCATCTTCTGAAGCTCGCCAAGCTCATTGACCAGACGTTTCGGATCTGCTATCAGCTTCGCGGCGTTTACGCCGCCTTCTGCCATCTTGCCGCCCACATATACCCCAGCAGTATAGATGTCTTTACCAGTCTCAACAAGCTCGTCTCCAATGTTTCTCACAGTGTCGCCAATGATTCTGCCGTATCCAGAAAGCTTGTGGGCCATTTCCATATCGGCTTCCTTCCAGCGCTGCTCCCGTTCCAGCTGCTCCCTGCGCCGTGCATCAATCTCCTTCTGGATGGCGGCAATGTCCGCCTCGCCAGCCCTGGCAATCTGGTCAAGCTTCTGCTGCATGGCAGTTTTTCCCGTTGCCTCCAGTTCAAGATTCCTGGCCTTATACCCTTCATAGTCCTTGACCTGCTGGGGGAAATCCCTGGCATGCTTTTCAAGGTCAAAGGGGTTTCCTGTTTCTGAATTAACCCAGCCGCCTGTGGCGGGATCCTTGACAATCAATGTCTGGGCACCGCCCACTGACGTGGTAACCACCATGCTTTCAGGTTCAACAGGCACAGTGGCTGCCGGCGCTTCCGGAATTTGTGTTTGCTTCGTGGAGGTTTGTGCTGCTGATTCATCCGGCACATCTGGTTTGCCAAAGGATAGATCTTCATCTGGGGTATCAGATGATGTTTCATAAGCATCATAGCCTGTATCACCATCCGTTGAACCATAGTCTGTTTCGCCACTGCTGTAACCCGATGATGCTTCATTATCGCCTACAGAATATGGGTCATCATCAGGCTCATCTGAATTGGCCAGGGCCTCTGCCAGGATTGCCCATGGGCTGCGTTCACCTGTTTTCACCTGGGATTTTGAAGGCAGTGCCTTTGGTCTTAGCGCATTGGTCAGTACACTGACCACCACACCCACAAGGGGCGGAAACAGGATCCCGGCAGCAGCTTCATAGGGACTATCTGGACCAGGGATGTTTCCAACGCCACCCGCCTTAGACAGTGCTGCCATGACAAATGGCGGCAGATCTGTCTTAACACGGTTGCCGCGCAGCGACAGGGAATAGGTGTTTTCATCTGCCCCCTTATCCTTGCTTGCAGCTCTGGAATAGTAGCCTGTGCCTGTCATGTTAATGTCAATACGCCCTGCAGGCTGTTTTGAAAGGGTCAGGGCAGCTGCAGCGGCAATTTCTGCCCTGTATGGCAGGCCTGTCAGGTCCGCTCTAAAATCAAAACGTGCTGTCACCTGCTGCTCACTTCGCTCTATTACTTCACAGTTTTGAGAAAAGGTCATGCCTTCATAAATACCTATCAGTTCTATAAAAGCTCCCTTATCCAGAACCGTCAGTTCATAATCCTCCAGGTAAAAGTTTCGCTCTTTACCTGCTACAGGTCCCATGAGGGTACTGGTTTTGTGCATATCCAGCCAGATTTTATATGTCCCGGTAAAATTGGTCATTGGCGCCACGGGTGCTGAGAGACCAACGTAAAATACCGGTTCACCAGTTTCATCATAAGCAAGGGCTTCTGGTGACGACATCTGGATATAATAAACACCAGCCGGCAGTATCATCCTGGGTTCCGCTGTCCAGAGGGCATTAGCTACCGTTCCCATACTGGCACCCTGGGCTTTAAATTCTGCAATGGCTGTCCCGCTGACATCAAGGAGCATGATGGAGCCTGGCTGCGCACCCATACCATCATTCCACATACTTAGAAGAATGGTATCCAGCGACATTTCACTTTCAAGCTCGAACATGGGTGCATAACGCTGGGAAGGTTCTAAGGACCAGTCCCCGTCAAAGGAATTTTCTCCTTCCCCAGTGACAAACTGCTGCCAGAGCTCCCATAGGGATTCATCACCCTCTGAAATATAGACCTCTTCCTCTTGTGGCTGTGGTCTTGGAGACTCCTCTGGTGCGGCAAGTTGGTTTAGCTCATCCAAATATTTTTCATAGGCACTAGCATTGTAGCCCTTGACCAGGTATGCATCCACAGGTGGTGAACCGCCCTCTAGATAGAGGGTATAGGTTCCCTTTGGCAGGGTGGCACCCCATTCAGGGACAAAGGTATACAGCAGGTTGCTTTCAACTCTAAGTACGACTTCAGAGGAAATTTCCTCTTTTAACCCTCCCATATAAGAAGGAACAGCATTAAAACCATGAAAGACATTGCCCTTGCTGTCTACAATGATTAACTCTATTACACCAGGATCCTGACCTGCATAAGGTACATAAATGCCAGAAAGAACAGTCTTTTCTGAGAGACTGAAACTCATTTCACTTGCAGGCACTGTCTTTTCATAGGTTCCCGTATAACCAATCACCAGATTTGACTTTCCATCATAATTAAGCCTGTCAGCATACCAGCTGCCCTTTTTTGCCACGACCTTTTCATAGGGCTTTTCAGGTTCTGCCATGCGGCCGCTGTTTGCAGAAACCCCAGATGCAAAGCTGAACATGTGCATAAATAGCATTAAAAGAAGCACTCCACGCGCCAGATGTTTTTTCATAGAGGAAACCCTCCCCCCGACATTAAAGAACCGATAAAAATCACGGCCCCCTCGACCCATACAGGTACCCTTGAAACATACTGGAATCCAACAATCCAGATCATGGAAAACAAGAATGCAACAAAAGAAGTGGTCAATGTGTTGCGTATTTCCTGCTTGCCCTTTAACTTTCCAAGCTCAATGGAAGCTGCTATGCCCACCGCCATCATTCCAGCTGAGATCAGTCCTGATGTAACAGTCCAGTTCATAATAAACACAGCAGTTGCCAGCATCAATGCAAAGGGTACAAGAAACAGCATCCCAACATCCGCTGCATACCGGACCAGGCGCCTGGCCTGATATTTATCCTTTGCTCGATTTACCATACCAAGAAACCCATACATAAATCTCTTAAACAGCCAGCTGAACAAAAGCCCTATTATCATACCAATTATAAGGTTATACGGATTTAGCTTATCAACTGGATTGGCAAAGGCGCTGGCACCCAGCAGCATGAAGGAAAACCTCCGTATCCAGTTTCTCAGGGCTTTTTTCTCGTCATAAATATCACCCACAGCCCACACCTCCTACAAATTACCTAAATAGCCCCAGGAAACCAGGACTGCAAGGCCCACCACTGCCGAAATAAAGATACTCAAGTAGGTCTTGCCGTTAGTCAGCTCTCTGATGGTATACATCATCGGCCCAACTGCCCAGACAACCCCTGTCACGCCAAAAGCAACTGCCGTCTTCCAGCCCAAGGTCAAGGAAACAATGGTGCCTATAATCCCATAAATAAGTGCACCACTGTAGCTTAAACAAAAAGCCGATACCACCTGAAACATGGTTTCCTCAATGCGCGCGGCTTTTAGTATAATCCAGATAAACACCGCCACAAGTGGAATCACAACAAGCCCATAGGCTGCCCCTGTTCCCAGCGCAACAAAAACAAAACTAAAATCTTTTTGACCGGTCTTATACAGGTCTAAACCTGTTTGCAGAAAAAATAACCCGAATGCCAGCACTGAAACAACAATTGATAAATACCAACGTTTTCCAGAAAGTGCCGACTTCAGTGCCCCTGCCGGGCTAATCATCATTCCAATGACTGTTCTGAAAAGTGAAACCCTTTCCTGCTGCAAAGCCCCTTCCTCCCTTTTCATGTCAGTTGGCCTGCCTGAACTCTGAACCAGTCCATTCCACTACAACTGACGTGTTTGTATTTACAATTTTTGTTGATTATGTTTCTAAAATATACAGCTATCTAAAAATTGTAAATCACCCATTCGGGTGATTTTGTATATAAAATTATATTACCAATGCTTTTTTAAAACTAAAAAAACCACAAGGTCAACATCAACTGTCCTTGCGGATTTCATTATCAACATCTTTAATATTTAACTTTTTACGGATTTCACCGTCTATCCTCACCAACCATTTCTCTATCGTCCCTGGTGCCGGAACTGGAATTATGGCGACGTAAAGCTAGAGAAGCAAATCCAGCAAAATCACCTGGATTTCTTTGGTAAAGCAGCTTACCGGTTTTAGCTACCTGAAAGCATAATAAAGGGGAAGCCTTGTTAAGCAGTACCAAGTCAATTTTGGATGATTCTAATAGCCCCGTTACTTCTCGTATGAGCTTTCTTTTAAGTTTTCCTGCTTCAAAGTTGCTGCTTGGGAAAAAATCTTTTTCCAATAAAACTGCCAGGTCAACATCACTATCAATTGTAGCTTTGCTTATACTTAAAAAGTAACTAGTCACGTAGTTGCTTTTATATGACCTATCTCGGACGCTCAGCCTGACCCCATTTGGACCCTGACTCTAAGCTAGTTGTCTTTTTGCCAAGTTGGCAAAAAAACCTCCATTCTTCATGAGCTCCTGATAAGTACCCATCTCTACAATTTTTCCTTGATCCATAACGATAATCTTATTGCAGTTGATAATGGTGCTGAGACGATGTGCAATAATCACTCGGGTAATCTGCAGCCGGTCAAGACTTTGGCTGACTATGGCTTGACTGTGGTTGTCCAGCGCACTGGTGGCTTCATCAAAAAAAATAATTTTTGGTTTATTAATGATGGCCCGGGCTATCATTAAACGCTGCTTTTGACCTCCAGAGATTGTACCTGCCCCTTCACTTATGAATGTATGCATACCCATAGGCATTTCCCTGATATCATCTTCAATTCCAACCAACCTGGCAGCTTCCCAGGCATCCTCTATAGTCAGATGCGGATTGGCACCTGCAATATTGCTAAATATGTTTCCCGACATGAGCTGCCCATTTTGCAATACAACCCCCAGCTGCTGCCGTACAGCGCGAATATCTATTTTAGATAGATCCTGCCCATTATAATAGACCTTCCCTGTCTCCGGCTTTTCAAAGCCCAACAATACTCGAAGCAGAGTTGACTTGCCGCATCCCGAAGTCCCTACCAGGGCGACATAATCTCCCTTATTAATTTGAAAGGAGACATCCTGGAGTATTAATGGCCCATCTTTTTTGTAGCGAAAAGACACATGGCTAACCTCTACAGCACCTGTAAGAGGTCTGGGGTTGATTTTGGTATCATCATATTCAGGTAAGGTTTCCAGGATAGGCCTGGCTCTTTGATATAAGGGGATAATTATGTTTGCACTAATTAAGGATTCCGACAAAGAAACCATGGAAAGCATAAAAGCAATAAAGGCTGAGTTAAAAGCTATAAACTGCCCTGGTGACAAATTGCTGTTTGATGAAGTCAAAGTATAGAAGATAACCATGCTGGCCATAATGGGGAAAAATGCGTTAAATGTTGCAAGCCAGTTGGCCAGGGTCTCTCTTTTAAAAGTTAATTGACGTTGTATCGCAAAATCCTTTGACCATTGATAAAAGGCTCTTCTTTCTGCCCCAGATACCCGAAATTTAGAGATTCCTCCAATGAGCTGCAGCATCATACCTGATATATTATTAGAAATTTCTAGTACTTTACGCTCGTAACGTACCTGCCAGTATCCTAAAGAGATCATAACAACAATAGCCATTGTCACCAGTATAGCCGCTACCCAGGCCAGGCGTATATCATAGTAAAAAAGCAGGGCAAAGGTGAAGACTGAGAAGATACTGGAGAGTATTGTATTTAGAGTAACTCCTGAGAGAATCATCCGTATGCGTGTTATACCCATAGCCCGCATAGCCAATTCTCCTGAGGAAAACTCTTTAAAAAAGGGTACCGGCAGACTAAGCAATCGGTCCCAGACAGCAGCCTGAAGGGAACCCTCCATTTTGCCCTCCATGCGCAGCACAGCTATGGATCGAACCAGCTGGAAAAGCATAGCCGCTAGGGCACTTGCTCCAAGAAAAAAAGCAATTTGCAGCAATTGACCTCTTTGGCCTTCGGGAATGATGCTGCTAAAGACAATTCCCGTTGCCAGGGGAATAGCAGTACCAAGTATGCCTCCAAGAATACCCATAATAGCTATCATCACTAGATCTCTTTTCCAACAGCTTTGGTAACCAAAGGATATAATTTCTTTAAAGGTAATCTTCTCATTTTTGAAAGGTCGGTAAAATACAAAACCAAAACGTTTAATCTTTAAAGCAGTTTCCCTGTCAACAACCTTTTTTTCTCCTGCGGCAAAGTCATGCATTATGTATTTTTTCGGTGATGCAGGTATTAAGGCAATAGGTCTATCATCTTCCTCCAAGTAACCCAAGATAGGTCCGCAATCCTGTTTATACCACTGTCCTGTCAAAGCTACTTCTCTGGTTCTGATACGAGATGCTCGAGCAATATCATCTACTTGTATAATACTCTGACTTACAGCATTATTAGCCGGGGGAGGCTCAATGTCCATATTCATGACCCTGCCTACTAATCGACAGGCATCCAGCAGATTATCTCCACTAACCTCGTTTAGGCTTATGGTTTTTTCATTACTATTTATAGTTACCAGCTTTGATATAGAGTTTGCCATCAACCTGCTATCGAAGCTCACCTTTTCTTGTAGTCGTTGTTTTTCAATAGTATAATTATCCTGCCACATTTTATAGGCAGACTGGAGGATCTGGCTGTGATAATATTTCATGTACATTGGGTCGTTTAAATATTCTTGCTCATTAAACCGCTCTTTAGCGGAAGCAGTTTCTTCATGAGCCTCCTCTTCTTTAATGCTGACTTTAGCTAGGGCTTCTAGCCATTTCGCCACCAGAGATGCAGCTTCTTCAGATACTTGTTTTTCAAATAGCTCTCTAAGCTTGTTTATCTCAAGACGCAAAATATTGGTTCCGACTAATCCCGAGGCCAAGAAACCTTTAGGGGGTACTCCTTCAGGAGTAACACCAAAAAGCAGTTCTCCCTGTTCTACGTCAAACAAGAATTTTTTTCTCCCAATCATATTCCCCTTTGGCAGGGTTGTTAAAAAAATAGAAACCTTCCCCTGCTCAACCATCCATACGTGTTTATCGTCATCCAGGATTTGTGGCTTGTTCCATACAATGGATATTTTAGTTCCCTCTTGAACGAAAAGATCCCTAACCTTCAAATTACTCACCTGCTTTAATATCATTATTAGCCAGCTTGAATTAGCCCTGCATAGATGCCGCCGCTATCCTTTAATTCCTCATGGGTACCACGTTCTGCGATTTTTCCTCTTTGAAGGACTATAATTTCGTCACAGTCTCGAATAGTACTCAGACGGTGTGCCACTATAATACAGGTACAGCCACGGCGTCGTATATTTTCATCAACCTTTTTTTCTGTTAGAGGGTCAAGGGCACTAGTTGCCTCGTCCATTACGATGATCCTTGGGTTTTGAACCAGAGCTCTGGCTATCTCCAGCCTTTGCCTTTGCCCGCCGCTGAAGTTTTTCCCACCTTCCTCCAGCCAATGGTCATATCCATCAGGCCTGGCAGTAATATCATCGTGAATACAGGCATCCTTTGCTGCACGAATCATCTCAAATTCAGAGATTGTCTCATCCCATAAGGTTATGTTTTCTCTTATTGTCCCCTGGAAAATACTAATTTCCTGATCTATCATAGCCAAGGAATTATTTATTATTACCCTTGGAAAGGATGTTCGTGGCA
The DNA here is from genome assembly GCF_000620305.1 of Desulfitibacter alkalitolerans DSM 16504. Taxonomy (NCBI): domain Bacteria; kingdom Bacillati; phylum Bacillota; class Clostridia; order Neomoorellales; family Desulfitibacteraceae; genus Desulfitibacter; species Desulfitibacter alkalitolerans. The sequence goes on from NZ_KK211100.1 coordinate 964,157, forward strand.
GACCATCAAAGAGTATTTCGCCGGACCAGGGTTTGTGAATTCCTGCAACTATTTTGGCTATTGTGGATTTCCCACTACCGGAACCCCCTACAAGTGCTACTCGAGATCCTGGTCTTAAAGATATAGTAAAGTCTTCAATTAATGGCGGTTCCAGGGAACTGTAACCAAAGGTTAGCCGGTTAATTTCTATATATCCCTCCAGTTTGTCTGTTGTACTGAGATCTATTTCTTCTATTTCAGCTTCTTGTTCAATAGGATATTTTAGTACATCATCTAATCTATTCATTTCTCCCATCACTTCTTGAAGCTGAGCCCCTAATCCTACAATTCCTGTCACAGGAGCCATAAAGCTTGCCATGAGACTTTGAAAAGCCACCAACATCCCTATGGTCATTTGTCCCTCCAGAATTAAATATCCGCCCAGGGCAAGTATTATTGTATTATTTATTCCTGTAAGAAATGCAGGAAATACTGTTAAAAATTGAGAAGAAACACCCAGTTCCTGCTCAGAGTTTAGTGCTTTTGCCTGATATCCTGACCATTTAGCAAAAAAATCTGATTCCGAACCTGTAGCTTTTAATGTCTCTATTATTTGCAGACCTGACATGCCTGTGCCAATTAATTTACCTCTCTCTTTTAAGAGCCTGCTGTTTAGATCTACTCTTTTTGCGGAAACTAGCTTTAAATACAATACATTTATAATTGCAATTACCAAGCCTGTTACTGCTAAAATAATATTATACTGAAGCATTAAGGCAAAATAGAAAAAAATCATTACAAAGTTTAGAGCTGTGGTTGCAAGCTGCCCTGATAGCAATTTTGCTACCCTGTCATTGCTCTGCATTCTAGAAGTTAAATCCCCTGCAGAACGCTGAAAGAAAAATTCTGTAGGCAGCCTTAAAATATGCCAAAAAAATTGGCTGGATGTTACTAAAGCAATTTTAGTCTCTAATCTTAGCAGGTAATACTGCTGTAACCATGTTAATGTTCCTCTCAAAACTGCTGTCATTCCCATACCAATCATAAGTGGTATTATCCAGGAGCTTCTTCCATCCAGCAAAATATCATCCACAAAAATTCTTGCAAATACAGGAATAGCTAATCCTGGGATTACCAAGGCTAAACCCACAAGGATTATATATAATAAAGGAATTTCGGAGCCCTTAAGACGTTTTTTTAACGCACTAATAATGCTAGGCTTTTTTTTATCTTTCTGAAACTCCGGTGTGGGTGCAAAGCTCAGGACTATGCCCGTAAAAGATTGACTGAACTCCTCTATGCTCATGGTCCGTCTGCCGGAGCTAGGGTCGTTTAAAAAAACCTTGCCCTTGTAAAAACCTTCTAATACCAGAAAATGGCCAAACTCCCAATGAATAATTACGGGCATTTGCATCATTTTTAAAGATTCAATTTCTTTACGATACCCTTTTGCCTCCAAGCCGTTTTTTCTAGCAGCTTTCAGTATATTGCTTGCTTTGCTGCCATCTCTAGAAACACCACAGGTTACCCTTAATTCCTCTAATGGTATGTATTTCCCATAATATGCTAAAATCATGGCCAGGGAAGCCGCCCCACACTCCACTGCCTCCATTTGAAATACAGTGGGTACCTTTGCTATTTTTTTCCATTTCACCTTATCACCTCCCCAACTTTAAAGATTGACTCTCTTAAGAAAAGGCATTACCTTATGGATAGGTTTTTCTCTGCCGGTAATAACCACACCCTGCACAATGGTACCACTATGTATGGACATGGGGGGCCCTTCTGGGGAAGACCACTTGTATCCACTTTCAGTATTGTAATCAGGTATTAAGTCAATACGAACCTCTAGAGGTGCACCTTGCCCCACCAGGAGCGAAATTAGATGCTCATTATCAAGAGTCTGCATCATACTCTGCATGGTAGCAGGATACTCTGAAACGGAAATAACTCTCCCCAGCATAAAGCCATACTCTTCTTTATTTACTATTGCAGGCGAGATCTGGGCTTCCATACCGGGCAGAATGATGCCCCCTTGTTCAGCAGGAACATAGATGATTGCTTCCATCTTTACTGTTTCACCATATCGCTCCAGAGTGACAAGGGACTCTCCTGGTTGAACAATGCTTCCCTTATTCATATGCAGCTCTATAATGCGTCCGTCAATTTGAGACACAATTTGAGATTTACGAACTAGTTCTGACCGAAGTTGAAGTATTTGACTTTCCAATAATTTGTACTGGGCAGATTGGGTATTTTCCTTGCCCTCCATTTCAGCAAGTTCTTGCAGCAGGTTATTAATTTCCGAAACAAGCTGTGGTACTTCTATTCTAGCTAACACATCACCCTTCTTAACTGTATCCCCAGCCTTAAATCTTTTATCAATAACCTGCCCGGAGGTATGATGTTTAATATATAAAACCCCTCCATCATTGAGAAGGATACCCTGCCCTCCTATTTTGACAGGAATGCTGCCTAAAAAACCCCAGGCAATGGCACTAAGAAGTATGCAGCTTAGGGCTATCAAGGCAAACCAGGCTTTTGGGGAAGTCACTTTAATAAGTTGATCCAACTGTTCCGGTGAAGAAAGTTTTTTCAGGGATACTTCTCGAAATAATCCCTTTTCTTTGATCATATTCTCACCTCTTAATATATTCAAAGTTACCTGCGTGCAGCTTTTTAAGTACAACCAATCTGCCCGTGTTGTCTCCCTGTTCGTTAAATTCATGGTCACCGACTGCACCTGGCCATTTGCCTAAATTTCTTAACTCTTTTCCAACTGTAGAGGGGTCAAGCAAATCAGAATTTCCTATGGCAGCTGCCAGCATTTTTACCGCATCATAGCCCAACGCAGCGTAGGCACAAGGCATCACATTATACTCCTCCCAAAAATCCGCCACAAACTTCTGTGTTTCCGGACGATCTTGATATGGATTAAATACCGAGCCTACAATTGTCCCTTCTGCAGATGTACCACCTATTTCTGACAGCAAAGGAGAATCCAGAGCATCACCTGCAGCAAACTGCACTTTGATACCTGCTTGGCCAGCATCAGCTATAAATCTGGCACCACCAATCAAGCCTTTAGCAAGGAAAATTCCGTCAAAGCCAAAGGCTTTCCACCTGTTATGTAAATGCTTTAAATCTTCCAAACCATTATAATAGTTAAATCTATCAACAATGATTATTCCCTGAGAAGCTGCATGGTCTTCAAAGGAATTTGCCAACCCCCTGCCGTAGGAATCATCTGAGTAATATATGACCATCCGCCCATGTCCTAGTTCTGCTAGATAGATTGCTAATTGCCTTGCAATTTCATGGTCATTAGGTATATTACGAAAGACATGTTTATAACCATTTTGGGTTAGCTCCGCTGCTGTTGAGGTTGGTGATAACATTACAATCCCTGCATTATTATAAGTGGCGGAGGCAGGAATAGAAATGTATGAATTGCTGTGGCCAATCACAGCTTGTATTGATTTGTTTTCTGCAAAAGACTGGGCTATGGCCATGCCTTTTACAAGATTATCTCCATCGTCCTCTTTAAATAACTTTAATTTTTTACCGTTAATGCCCCCGCTATCATTAATCTCGTTGACTGCAAGATTAATTCCCTCGTGAAATAAACTGGTGTCTGTTCCAAATGGCCAAGCTACTCCTATGATTATCTCTTGAGGTTCTCTCAATTGTGTACAGCCTGTGACCAGAAAAATTATTACTGCACATAAAATCATATACTGGTACAGCATGGTATTTTTTAGCATAACTCCACACCTTTTCCTTGATTTGAAAAAATCTTATGATACGGCTTTACTGTTAATACGAAAAATTTAAGAAAGTATTACATCTTTTTGTAATGATATCCTTAATTAAGCGTATTAAATGTATAATCAATGAAATGAGGGACTGTTATTATGGAAGCAAAGCACATTATGCCTTTTCATCTATTTCTCCATGGGGATCACCACTATGTTATTAATATTGACGGCATGCGAGCAAGCTCTGTTGATGAAGCAACAGCCCAGGCTCTTACCAAGCTTATCACTGACCCACAAACACTATTACCCTTCCATATGGAAGAACGCCTTAAAGAATTAGGGTTGATTTGCGAATACCCAGAGAAAAATAAAAAACCACTTAAAAAAGAACCAGTGCCCATTGTCAGCATGGCACTTTTTCTAACACAATCCTGCAACCTTAAGTGTGTTTACTGTTATGGAGATGGGGGTGAATATGGCACGGGTGGAAGCATGGAAGAGAAAACTGCCTTTCGGTCTGTGGATTGGCTGATAGAACAATCGGGAAAAATGAAAAAAATACACATAGGCTTTTTTGGAGGGGAGCCCTTCTTAAAATTTGGCCTGATGAAATCAGTTGCAGAGTATGCAAAAATGAAAGCTCATGAGGTGGAAAAGGACGTGGCCTTTCATTGTACTACAAATGCTACTTTGCTTGACGATGAAAAAATTGCCTTTATTAAAGAATACAAGATATCAACTATGGTAAGTTTTGATGGTCCCAGGGAAATTCAAGATGCACAAAGGCCATATGCCAGTGGGAAAGGGTCATATGATATTGTTGTGCCTAAAATCAAAAAATTACTGACAGCTCTGCCCAATATATCCGGTCATGCTGTGTTAGTAGGAGATAATGATCCCAAATTAATAAAAGACGCAATGCAAGAAGTAGGTTTTGCAGAGGTATCCGTTATGCCTGCATCCAGATCTCTATTTAGCCAAGACACGGACAAAAAAACAGCAGTGCGAGACACCCAGGCTCTTCTGGAAGCAATAGAGCAAGAGGCTGATACATGGCTGGCCCTTGTCCAAAACAAAGATAGTGATGGATTAAAAATCCTTAAAAATAAGAGTATTTTAGATAGGGCCTTGGTTTTGTTGCTTCATAACAGCAAAAGACACCATGCCTGTGGTGCAGGTCGGGGACTAGTGGGAATATCAGTTTCAGGAGAAGTCTACTTATGTCACCGCTTCGTGGGAAAGGAAGAATATAAATTGGGAAATGTCTTCGAGGATAATCTTTTTCGGGAAGAATATCAAAAGAGTCCTGCAGCAGAAAATGATGTATGTTCTGCCTGCTTTGCCAGGTATTACTGTGCCGGTGGATGCAGGCATGATAACGTCAGTTCCTGTGGGTCTATGGCAGCACCATCAGAAGATATGTGCCGATTGAGATGCCGCGAGTTTGAGCTGGCAGCAAGTATCGTCAGTAGTCTTGAGCCAAAAGACCTGTCCTTTCTTTTAGAACACAACATTTTTACTCCCAAGCCCTGTCCCCTTGATTTTTAGCCTCCTCCTAAAATATTAAATCCGGCCGTTACTTGAACGACCGGATTTAATATTTTGTGGTCTATTTCTTATAATATAGCCCCACGGGAGCACCAATCTGTTAAACACATTCCACCGGCAACTGCATCTAAATCATCGTCACTTAAGTTCTCTGATACTTCCTTAATCTCCTCCATTGTAAAATCAAAACCTGCTTCCTTTACAAAGGCCATACGTTCCTCTGCATCCACGCACCCTTTAACTTTTTGGTTAAAATCTTCATCCGTCTTCATTTTTTCCAGAAACTTTTTTGCTGATTCAACACTCATTTAATTGCCTCCTTTTAATTATTTTCTTTCCTTGCACTTTTTCAATAGTTAATACGTTTTTTTCATCAATGTATTACAATGAAGCTATATAAACTTGGTTTTACTGCATATATCCGTCAAACAAATGCCACCAGCCACCCCATCCAGCTCATCATCACTTAAATTCTCCGAAACTTCCTTAAGTTCTTCGCTAGTAAAATCAAAACCTGCTTCCTTTACAAAGGCCATACGTTCCTCTGCATCCACGCACTCCTGAACCTTTTTACTAAACTCCTCATCTGTCTTCATTTTTTCGATAAATGCTTTTGCTGATTCAATACTCAATTCTATTACCCCCTTATTATATTGAAAAAACAAGATTCTTGAACCTTTCAAAAGCTAATACGTTTCTCTGCTCATTGTATTACATATTGAAACCTAAAAATCCAGACTATTTTCCCAACACATGATTGCATAGAATACATTTTCCAGCAAACACTTTAGATCCACAGTAAGGGCAAATATCCCTTTGCTCCCCATATTGACCTGAACCTGCAGCAACCACGTGCTCTAAATCTTCTTCATCTAGCTCTTCATCATCATTCATTTCTGCCAGCTGCTCTAAAAGTTGTTTTTTCAAATTTTCTTTAATCTTGCTGCCAATACTGAAATCAGCAGCTATCATGGCCTTTGCAAGGAGAAGAAGCTTTTCTATTTCTTCATCCTCAACAGCACCAATAACTTCTTTACCTGCTAGTATTTTATCCAAGTAGTCCAAGTAAATATCTGCCTTTTTCATATCAGTCACAAGTCTTCATCCCCTGGCTTTCCAAAATTAATCGTAACCGTTTCATGGCTCGAAATAATATTACTCCAGTATTACTTTCACTAACGTCAATAATTTTAGCAATATCTCTATTTGCACATCCACTCCAAAATTTAAGGGCTATAATTTCTCTCTCTCTATGACTCAAAGAGGCCAAAGCCTTTAGCAAATACTGCTTCTTTTCATTAAAAGCTGCAATATCAGAAGGGTCAAGATCAGATGTCGCTATTTCCAATGTCATTTCAAGGGAAGTACAATTTGAACGCATCTGGGAGCGATAATAATCCGTTATGGTATTACGTGCAATGCTAAATAACCAAACAGAAAAAGCAGCTTTTTCCGGCTGGTAGTATTTAAATTTTGCCACCATTTTTTCAAAGATTTGGCTGGTTAAATCTTCAGCGGTATGGAAGTCTGCTACACGATATTGTACATAATTGTAAATCCTGGGAAAGTAGTTCTTGTAAAGCTCAGCGAATGCATTAGTATCATTATCCTGAGCTATTATTAATTTTTCCTCTGCCTGAGTTAGCATAATCATTGCATTTCCCTTTCATAGGCTAGTATTCTAAAAAATGCCGTTAACCAATAAATCTTTATAATCATGCGTTAGAATATTAAAAAGAATTTTCTGATTGTTTTTTTGACAGTTTTCGTCTTAAAATACCAAAAAGTGCCGTTATTAGCTTATATCTGACATGGTATCGGCTTTTATCTTTCTTTGCAATGTGCCAAAGGACAGTCTTGCTAACAAAAAAGTACAGTCTCCTGTACTGCTGGACTGCACTTTTTAATAAGCCATCTATTAAGCTGTTTAATCTTTATTACCTGCTCTCTCTGCCCTCTACCAGCCCTATACGCCCTGCATGAGCTATCAATTGAGCTCTGTTTTCCATATGTAATAGTTCTATGATTCTTCCCATATGATACTTTATGGTTCTTTCTGTTAATCCTAGAGTGGCTGCAGTTTCCTTATAGGTATTCCCCCTGGCTACCATCTCAAGCACCTCTAACTGCCGCTCTGTAAGGGGCAGCCCCATGGAATCCTTTACTGCATGATGTGGGAAATTAGCGCAATGGTTATTGTGCCTGAATTCTTTGAAAATTTTCATGGCAAGTCCTGGCGAAAGAGGGACCTCTCCCTTTTCTATATTGGAAAGCATGGCTACAAGCTCCCTGGCGTTTGTATTTTTCAAAAGATATCCCGATGCCCCAAACTTTATAGCTTCAAAAAGATCTTCATCTTCATCAGATGTAGTCAGCATTACAATATTAATATCCGGCATTTCAGCCTTGATTAGCTTTAGAGCATCCAGACCATTGCACTCAGGCATCTTTATATCCATTAGAATTATATCCGGCTTCAATGCAATAGCTTTAGTAAAAGCCTCCCTGCCATCTTTAGCTGTATCCACTACATTAATTTCATGGGTTTCAAGGAGATATTGAAGACCCTCCATGAATAAAGAGTGGTCATCTACCAACATCACTTTTACTTTCATTTTCATTTTCATTTTCATTTTCCAGCCCTTTCACAGGTACATATAAAACTACCCGGCTTCCCTTTCCTTCAATTGACGCTATCTCGATTTGTGCACCAATCTCTGAAGCACGTTCCCGCATTATACTAAGGCCATATTTAACCTTAGCGCTGTCATCTTGATGTTCGCTGCCAAAGCCCTTGCCGTCATCCTCTACTGCAGCGCACAGATACTCCTTGGAAATCGATAAAGACACCCTTACATTATCAGCTTCTGCATGCTTCCTGACATTATTTAAAGCTTCTTTGAGAATGTTCAAAATATTAATTTGCACATTAGGTTTAAGTTCTACCCCTGTAAAGTCAGAAGGAATATCCAGTTTTACATTAACATCAGACTGCTCCTTAAAATTATATATATCCTTGGAAAGGGCCGTAAAAAAATCTTTGTCCATGAATTTAGCATGTCTGACATTACTGATATATTGTCTCATGTCATCATGTGCAGATCTAGCAGCATCCACCAGCTTATCAAGTTTACTTAAAGCAATTTCTACTCCCGCATTCTTGAGTTCCTGCCTGATGCCCTGTGACTGCAGGTTGATAAAGCCCAGCATCTGTCCTAGATTATCATGCATATCCCTGGCGAGTCGTTCCCTCTCTTCTGTAACAGCTAACTTCCATTGCTGTTTCATATACTTTTGCTGTGCTTGCTTCCTTTCTGTTATATCATTAATAATCACAAGCCTGCCTGCTAACATACCCTTATTGTCGGAAAGAGGAGAAAGCAATACCTCATAAGCCTTAGGTGTTCCTAGTATATCAACAGAAAACTCATCATAATTAATACTTGGATCTGTACAGGCATTTAACAATTGCGGAATTCTAGCACATACCTCTTCTGCCGGCCTGGCAGAAGCCTTGGGGGCAGTCATATTCACAATCTTTTCAAAGGCTGGATTTATATCCAATACACGATTCTGCGAATCTAATACCATAACCCCTGCATCCATAGTCTCAATTACTGTAGCCCTTGCTACAGGTATTACATCAAACAGTTTGAAGCGAAAAATGCCCCAGGCAATTATAACTCCGGCAGGTCCGAAAAAAACCGGGGTAATATCAAATCTCTGCACAGGGCTAAGACCCGAAATGTACATGATATTAGATAAGACAATTAGAGATATACCCATAAGCAGGGCAGCTGCCTGTCTTCTATAAATAGTAATTTTAAAAAATACTGCCTTTATAACCAAAACCAATGCAAAAGCATTCAGAAAGTGCGAGTAGAGGGCATGTATAAAAAAACCGGGCCCATATTTTTTTGCAATGACCGGGAAGGAACCATTATAATCCAGATACATATCATACCTTATCAAACCATGGAGTTTGTCGGTCCAGACAAGTATGATGATAATTGTAGGTATAACCGCAAACCATAAAAATTTTCTAGTTTTGATTAATCTGTCATATCCGGTAAACTCCATGCACAATGCAAGCAGAGCTACGGGAGAATAGCAGTAAGCTATATACTGTATGTTTGCCCAGAAAAGCTTAGTAGAAAAATCAATACTGGACATTTCCAATGCGTTGCCTGCAGACCATATAGTTACAACAAACATACTAAGTATAAAGCTATTAACGCCTTTTGCCTTTCGCCGCTTTAGAGCTGCATATATTCCAAGAAAGAGCGAGATTAATGCAGAAGCAATTAAAAGCCATATGTAAGGATTATATTGATAATGCATGCTCTCCCCCCTACCAAATGTTACCCTCTAACAATGTATTCGGTTTCGTCTTTATCAGATAATCTTATATTTTTCTACAAATAATGCCAATTACCTTCTGCATACTCTATCTCACCATATTTAGTTATGAGTATATTGCCTCCTTTATATTATAACACCTCCTTTAATGTCAGCCTTAGTTCCTTTGGTCTATAGCATTCTGCCTTATTCAATATTTCATATTGTCCTCGTTATATGCGATAAGAGGCGGGTGGTCATAGATCATAAGATAGTAATTCGTGAGATTCTGCCGATTCTTCCGTTGCCGTCTGCGAAGGGGTAAAGTCAGTTAATCAGCTTAAGTAAAATTTCCAGTTTCAATCTATGCATGGGATCCTCCAGGTCAAAATTAATCAAGTCTTTTATTTCGTCTAATCGCTTTCTCACAGTATTGATGTGTACAAAAAGCTGTTTTGCTGTCAGGCTGTAGTTCATTTGGTTTTCCAAGTAGGTTTTCAAGGTTTTCACCAGCTCTTTATCCTCATCCCTTTTAACCAGCTGCTTTATATCCCTTAACATTATTGCAATTTCATCTTCCTTGATGTCTATCCAGGCAAAAACCCCCAGCTCTGAATAAGTAAAATAATCCTCCCGGGGATACAAAAGCCTGCCAATACTTATGGCCCGTTCACACCGATCAAAATTCCTTTTTATTTCATAAATTGTGTCGCTAAGATCTGATATGCCAAAGGCTAAGCCCATGCTCAATATTTCATCTTCTAATCTTTTCTGTAATTTCTTAGCAGCTACCCTGATTAGTGCCAGGTTTTTTTCTTTTGAAAGTCTTTCATCCAGCTGGACTAAAAAAACACAGCTATTTTCATCTATACCAGCCATTCTGCTATTCATTTGCCCTAGACTATTGCTATAAGCTTTTTTTAGTATATCCCTATAGCTTGACAGGTGCACATCCTTGTTTATTTGCTTCATTAAAAGCAAATAATAATGCCCGTTTAGGTCTAATCCCAAGTCGCTGGCTCTTTTGGCCAGCATTTCATGGTTTAATAAACTCCCGTCCAAAATCTCTGTCACAAACTTTGCAAAACCAATATCTCCAATGCTCTGGGCCACCAATATCTGCTCATACAGGGACTGCAGCAGTAAAAACCCAATGCGCAAGGCAAATTGGTCAAAATAATCTATCAGCCCCGTGGCTTCAACTACCACGAAGTAAGCCTTAATCTTATCTCCAACTGTAATTGGCACAGTAATCCAGCTATAGGGTTTATCGTACCTGGCATCATAGAATCGATACCTAATCATTTTCAGGTTATCACACAGTACTTCTTCAGTAAATTGAAAGGAAGGTCCCCAAAAATCCTCTGTTTTCAGGTCAGCAGCCAATTTCAAAAATGCAGGAGAACTATAATATGCCTTTTCACTTGTTAAATCATAGAGCATGGCTGGGAAATTCATTTCTTTTTCAATCTGAGATAATATTTTATTGATCTTTCTAACCTGGTAAGATAAACCGGAAAAGCTCTTGGGGTTGATATTGCCAATGTTAAATTGCCTGATGTTCTTGTTCATAACACATACATTAAGCTGATTCATTAAATCCATCCAAGAAGGTTCTGACGGGATATATATAAGAGGTATGTGATGCTCATTAAATGCTGCAATGATATTCTCTGGTATTTTTTTAAGAAATCTTTCTACCTTTATTCCCATTCCAGATATTTGCTTGAATTTGTCTGTCTTAACGTAGCTTTCAAATAAACCTGGATTTTGATGAAATATATAGCCGGTTGAGATGACCAGTTCTTTGCCCTTCGTCCAGTTAAACCCATCTGGGGCATCCAGTATGGCCACGCCCTGCACCTGTTTGTCCAAGCCTGTATGGCCTGCCAGCACCTTAAAGTCTTTAAAAAACTCTGTTTTTAAAATCTCCCTTAGAGATAAACCCATGTGTTTCACCTGCCTTCTTTAATAGCTTTTAACTAATTATACTGCATCATACAAATAATATTAAGAGATAGACGGAATCATAGATGAAACCATATAAACTTATTGAACAACACAAAGGCACTAAGTCCTTTCGAACCTAGTGCTTTTGTAATTACTTCAATGGGCTGATATACTTTCTTTTTTCCGTCCTTGTGTTGAATTCCTCTTTGGCAATTGCTATTATGCTTGGCTCGTTCAGGAGATCATACATCATTCCTGATAAAATCTGGGCTGCATAGATCATGCCCTTCATTCCAATGGAAGAGCCTGTGGAGGCTGTTGCTTGCCAGGAGTGAATTGCTACTCCCAGCGGAAAGCAAGCTGTGAGGAACAAGTTCATGGGCATGATCCAGGATACATCCCCACTATCTGAGGAACCTGCAATCACAACTGTATCTGCTTTCTCTTTTTCCAGAACTCCCTGGTGAATATATGTTTTTTCATTGCTGTCGGGTGACAGGTATTTCTTAATTTCACCTTCCACTATATTGGGATCTATGGTTTCTTGGAGTCCTTTGGCAAATGCCAGCTCATTCTCTGTATAACTCGGGGCACCTATTTCCACCATGTTTTTATATGTTAAATCAAATAGTACTTTATTGGGCAGCATCTCATAGCAGCCACTGATGATCTCGCAGTCCACTGTTGTTTCTGTCATCATTGCTGCTCCCTTTGCTACCTTAAATAATCTCTCGGTTATTTCTTCCACGTCTTTTCTGTGAGGCGCTCTTACATAGTACCAGGATTCTGCCTCCTTGGGGATAATGTTTGGCGCTCCGCCTGCATTGGTAATGGTGTAATGGATACGAGCCTTGTCAATGATATGCTCTCTTAGATAATTAGCCCCTACATTCATTAGCTCAACTGCATCAAGTGCACTTCTCCCAGCCTCAGGTGATTGTGCTGCATGGGAGGATATTCCGTGGAACCTGAATTTAATTGAGTTATTAGCTAAAAATGCATTCTCTAGAGCTGTGTTGACACTCATTGGATGCCAGCTCAGAGCAAGGTCACAGCCATGGAAAGCACCCTTTTTGATCATCTTCACCTTGCCTGCCAGGGTTTCCTCTTCGGGACAACCGTAAAATCTGATTGTTCCGCTCATCTCACATTGTTCCAGATATTTCTTAATGGCCAGTACTGCGCCCAGTGCCGCTCCTCCCAGGAGATTGTGTCCGCAGCCATGTCCCGGACCATTTTCTTCAACTGGATTAAATTTTGTATCTACCTTCTGGGATAACCCAGGCAGTGCATCATATTCACCCAGTACGGCTATAACAGGTGAACCGCTGCCATACTCGGCTATGAAAGCATGCTCCATGCCATGGATTTCTTTGATTTCAAAGCCATTGTCTTTTAGTATTTTTCTGAGTAAATTCGCCGATTCTTTTTCTTTACCTGAAATTTCTGGGCTGCTCCATATTTTGAGGCTTAAATCCTGGATTTCGTCATTTATGCTATTAAGACATTTCAGTACATCTGTTTTTTTCATCTGCTGCATCTGCTGCATCTGCTGCATCTCCCTTACTTAAGATTTATTTTTTTTATAGAGGGCTGCAGCAATGGCTATTGTACCAAATACTGCTCCTAACGTAACAACATAAGTTGGCCTGCCTGGCAAGAAATTAAATATCCCAGCGTTTACAGCAAGTGTAAGTCCAATTCCCAGGGCCAAGGCTATTGGTGCAATCTTAAGCTTCATAAGGGCGAATTGAACAAAAACAGCTCCAAATAGTGATGGCAGCAAGAATTTGAATGCATTTATCACCTCTGGGGACAATTTGGATAGGATGGCAGTCCCTGCAAATACTCCCAATGTCAAAATGATAATATTAACTATAACTGATACGGCCATGCCCAGGGTTGCTACAATGGCGCCTTCCTTGCTTCCTGGTTCTACTCCGGCTACTTTTTGGGATACTGCTGCAGTAGGAATTCTTAGATTTGAAATATTCCCTGAGATAAATGCCATATAGGTTCCTGGCACACCAATGATTGGGAAATAGGATATTGGTTCTATGATCCAGATGATGCCAACTACACTTGCTATTGCTACTAAGGCGGTAAGGATTGCACTGGCAGGCGGCATAATATCAAATACAACTAAAAGAACCAGGGCTGGTCCAAAGGAAGCAAGCACACCCAGCCAGTTGGTGAGCTTACCCCATTTGTTGATATAAGGTAAATAATCACTTTCAAAGATATCTTTATTTTTATCCATTACGGTAACCTCCTTATTTTCAAGTTAAAGCACCACTGCAACTAACATACCACCAAACAAGGCAATTGCCAAAGCCCATTCTTTTAACCATTTAATATTATTCTTGTCAGCCAGGGGGGATAGTACCAGCATAATGGCTCCCCCTGCCAGTGCTGCTATGGTATTATTATTCAGCGCGACTATGTGCCCTGATACCAGGGAACTAAATGCTCCCAGCATGGCAGCTATTGATATTACTTTTATAAGTCCTTTATCTCCCCTGGAAACTTTTTGTTGTACCTTGTCCATTCGACTTGCTGACAGGGTTGCAAAAACAATCCAGCCTATGGAGCCAAGGGTCATTGTCCATACTGCGTTGGCAAAGGCTACATTCGTCATTGGGTCAATACCCATCTTGACGCCTACTGCTTCTGTGCCAAAGCCAGCTGCCATTAATTCAAACATTACTGAGCCTATGAAGGACAACCTCATCCATGACATTGGCCCTCCTACGGTAACTAAAAGTGCTAACAACCCTGTCAGAATAACAATGCATGGTCCTAAAGACGTGATAAAACTACTCTTCATTGCACTTTTCATTTGATCTTCTGTTAACCCGATTTCCTTACCTGTTGCATATGATTTTTTGGCAAAGATAAAAGCCTGGAATAAAACCAGGGAAACTGCAACACCTGCTGCCAGCCACATGGGGGCGCTGTTGGCAATTTGTAAATAATCCATACCTTTCCTCCTCGTCCCTTTAATATTTTATAATATAGGTTCATGATTTACTGTATTATTTTTGCTTATGTGATTCAATGAAAAAACTTTTACAATTTAATCAGAATAATGAAAATATTTTCGCTAATACAAATGGGGTCAGGCTTGACAAATTGACAAATTTGTTTAATTCAACCACACAAAAACCTTCGTCTATTTTTGCATCATGGCACGGTTTACAGAGGGGTTGCCAGTTGTTCTCGTTCCAAAACAAAGTCATGTCTCCTTTATGGGGTTTGACGTACTGCTTTTAACCAGCATCGAGAGTAAACAAATTACCGATCCCAATGCGGCGTAAATAAAAATCCCGCTTATCATCATGCCTGCATATACAGGCGTCAATATTTCAAGTATCTGTCCAGAAGTTAGAAGCGCAACTATTTGAAAGACAAGGAAGATTGCAGTGGATACCACCGACGAAAGCGCCGCTTTTGACAAATATATAAATATGCGGTTCTTGCCAGTCATCCATTTATGCTGCCATGTTTGCCATTGGTATTCCTGACCGATAAAATTGGAAATTAGAACAGCAACGAGAATCCCCAATCCTTTTTGATACACTATAGAGATTTCTCTTGAACTTTTTTCCAGGAGAAACACACATAAGCTTAGCTAAAACACCACCACCGAAAGATTCCCCCATGCACACAATTTTTTCAAAACCTAAAACATCTATAACATCAGATGCCCACTCTCCAGACTCTAATGTGTTTGAGGACAAAACTTTTTGGTCGCTATTACCAGGATGACCAATAGTATCCGGAACAAATATTAAGCATTCTTTGATTAGGTCTAAGTTCTTTTTTAGTGAGTAGGGCGCAGTACTATTCCCACCATGAAAAAATATAATCGGCACTCCTTTTGGATTTCCCACTTTTAATAAATGCGTTTTTCCAAATCTCCGTATCTACATATAAGTATTCATAATCAATTTCTAAACTTTGAACTTGTTTATAATAAAGGTCATTGACTATCTTTTCACATTCTTTTGTTTTATAAATTTAATTTCTCATCGGCTTTTGCCTTCCTTGTGAACTACCCTCGACTGAAGTCGAAGGCTTCTAGCCGCACCCTTACTTTAAGGATTATAAGAGCATACACCTATAATCTAAAAGAAGGGCAACGCTATAAAGATAACTTTTTATCCCAGGTATGCCGCCAGTAATAATAAAAAGCACCTAGATAGCCAACTACAGCGGGTCCACAATCTCCGCATGAGGCATAGCCTACATATAGTAAGATACGCCACCTTATATCGCTACAAGGTTTTGGGTTATATAATTACTAAGTTCTTTTTGTTTAGCTTCAGTTTCTTTGATGTTGATCCTCGGAAATGTTTTGTAAAACTTCCGATGTAAATTCATGCTGGCGTTAAAATCTGCGTTTAAAATGCTTTTGTCCTCAAATACTATTAAACTCTTGCCATTAACACTCTTTGGAGAAAACCTTTCACCTACTTGAGTGTCTTTATAGCAAATTTGAGAGGTCATAAAAGCATTTCTTTCTACTGTATATATCTTTTCATGATAAGCTTTGTATCTGGTATAGTTAATAATCTTGCCATGCAGCCAATAGTTACGCTTTAGGTTCATTCTCTTGGCTTTGGATACACCCTTTTTTTGAGTGAAGTTTTTTAGATGCTCAAATACTATTACATCTACCCCATGCTCTTTAGCAAGATTAACAATTTGTCTACTTACTTTATGAGCTGTATCTTCGTTAAGGTTCGATACATAAGACCAGAGGTTTTTATTGGAGTGTTCACCTTTGACTGGCTTGCCGCTAATTCGTTGCTTTTTTGTTATTTGCTGCAGTGCACTGTATCTTAAGTCGTTAATCTGCTTTCCTGAGATAAATTCAGTTTTAAGTAATTGCTCACCTTTTTTGATAGTAATTACAGCTAAGTGGTTTATGCCAAGGTCAACTGCTAATGTGACTGGTTCTTGTTTGTCTTTAAGGTGATTATCCAGCTTTTTCATGTGAATCTTCTTCTCAAAGGGAAAGCACAGGTACCAGTTACCTCTTTTAAAGCTAAGTACTGGTGACCCCATTTTATAATGCGGGTTAGTGCCTATTATTTCTACTGCTAAGTGTTTTGCTTCTTTTTTGCTAATGCCATTTGTGGTTAATATTTCTGCATAAGCATCTAGTTTTTCTTTATGCTCCAGGTGCTTTTCATGTTCCTGGTACATATCTTTAAACTGCTTTGTTAGCTTAACGGGATAATTAACCATAGACCACTGATTACCGTCAAATACTCTTAACCTGACAAATTGGTCTTGTATATCATCTATATCTAACTTGCAGTCAGAATAATAAAATGAAGGGTTCATTTTATAACTAGGCAGTTTTGGTTCTCCTTGTTTTTTACCAGATGCCAGCCATCTTTCGTAGTTAGCTTGATAGCCTTTCATCTTGCCGACAGCATGCGCAATAATACTTCTTTTAAGTATAGATGGGGGTTCTATGCAATGTTCTTCTATTGGTATCTTGGGCGTTGGATTGTTTAGAGTTCTGTTTGTTAGTGCTTCTACTTCTTTGATGAAAGATTCACTGTTTATTACTTCTGGATGATCGTTTAATACACCTATATAGAAAGCAAGTAGATTATTGGCTTCTTCTTTGGTCTTAGCTAACATCTCTAACTTACCTTTATTAGCGTCTGTAATTTTAATTTTAACTGTCTTGGTTGCAGTACCCATAATTCACCTCCTACCTGTAGTTGTTCGTACAGATTTACTTTTTTTGCTCTTCGATGTAACGCTTAACTGCATCTTCTGAAATTTGGCCTACCGTACCCACATAATATGAAGGGTTCCATAAATGGCCGCCATATAGCTGCTTTTTTATCTCGGGGTGCTTCTTAAATAATAATCTTGCTGAAACACCTTTTAAAGATTTTAGCATATCTGCAATTAATATATTGGGGCTAGCAGAAACGAATAAATGAACGTGGTCGGGCATTATCTCCATCTTTTCTATAACAAAGTTATTGTCGTTTGCTATTTTGCTAAACATTTCTTTAAGGAAATCTACTATCTTCCCCTGAAGGATAGACTTTCTATACTTAGTACACCAAACAACATGGTAGCCAATTTGATACACACTATTACGATTTCTCTTTAGTTCCACCTTAGTATCACCTGCCTTTTGCTTGTGCATATATTATAACATATACACAATAACATTGGCGCAATTTTGTGTAAAGAAAACGCCCTAACCCCTGAATGAATTCAGAGGAATGCGGGCGTAAGTTCATCTTCAAATAGAAATCTGTACCCTATCAACAACCCACTTAATGCAAAAAATATGTAGCCTAATTGATTGACAAAATAAGGGATGGAATTTTGATTGCCAAAATACCAGTAGCTCGCCTGAAATAAGTCACCTAAAGAAAGGAAACTCTGCAGAATTGTATACTGAGACGCATATGCTATACTGACGAGAGTAATGTAAGGAGCCAGCAACAAAGCACCCATCATATTAAGAATAGGCGTTTCCTTTTTTGATGGTACAAAGAAGGCTATGCATATTAGAATGAACGAGATCGATGGAGCAATTAACGACGCAAGAACAAAGCTCATCGTATAAATATCGGATTTTGCTTGTATAAATAGTAACTGCTCATTCATTTCCCCTACAGGTTGTGACATAATCATAAGAATTGGCCATAAGATAACTACTACGGTAAATATTACTCCGCCGATAAACAGAGCTGTATCAGTTTTATTCACGCAGTTACCTATTATCATTGTTATCCTCTCCTTCCAATATGTTTTTTTTTGTTAGTTTTTGTACAAAAAAACTCGTAGTATCCATCATCTTTTTAATGATAGTTAAGGGGTCAGCAAAACCATTCTTGGCCATAGCATACTCGTTTGCTAATGCTACTAGTACATAGTTATATTGAACAGCAATTTTATCTACATCATCCTCCGGCAATGCGACAAGTCCTCTTTTTTTCATCAGTGTAAAAACCTTAGAATAAAATTCGTTTTGTTCTTCCAAAATCAGATCAAAATACAATCTAGCAGCCTGCTCATTTCTGAACCTTTCAATAAAAATAATAGTTGCAATGTGATCTAGGACGTTTTTATTTTGATGGCCAATTCGAATAATAACGTTTTTTAATATTTCTTCAGCACTGAGATATGCCATCATTTTTTCAAGTTCATCGTCAGTAGGCCTAGTTCTAAGTAATTCTTTTGAAAAATACTCAAAAAGATTAGCTAGGATTGAGCCTTTACTATCAAAGTGGTTGTATATGGAACTTTCTTTTATTCCAATGGCTGAAGCTATTTTTCTGATAGAAACATTATCGTATCCATCTCTTGCAAACAAATTAGCAGCAGCCTCAAATATCTTTTCTTGTGTTTCTATACCTTTCTTACGTTTTGGGGCAATATTTTCTTTATGTCCCATATTTAATTCCTCCTTTCCCTTTGATTTTCAAAACTAACTGCAGTTTGCTTTTATGCTATTTATACTATCAATTGTTAGTTTTGTCAATCCATAATAATATGTATCTTAGTTTATTTGGTTGTCTGACTCTAAAAACTCTATCTCCATATCATCCTTGAACTGACCGTCATTCTATTATCCAGCATTAATCTTATCGTGCCAACCGCCACCCACAGCTTATCATGAAATTCCTCCATGACCAGTGGGCATGATTCAATACCCTTGATAAAGGTTAGAACAATTGGGTCAAACTCCAGAGTAGTCGGTAAACACGACTCCGTTTTCAATAATCTGAAAAAAGAAGAGCTTTTTACATCATCGATGTACCATTTAAACCCGCACTTTCAGCCATCCACACCCTTGCCTAATGTCAAACAATTGCCCCACGCTTCATTAAATAAATGAAATATTACTACCCTCTCCTTTACCAAAAATCTTTCCTTCATAATGCAAAAAAATGTAACAAGCGGCTTCCGCTCATCACGTAAACCGCTTGTTACTCGCCTTTTCAGGACAAAATAAAACCACCTGCTGATAAAATTCTTTTTATCAATAGATGGTAGATTATTTGGCTAATCTACTATCAAATGATACAATGCACACCCCTTTCCTAATGTTCAACGATTTAAGAAGGAGGGGTGTGCATCTATTTTTAAGGGGGTGCAGATTAAGGATTTTCTCAGTTTTTCCAAATAATTAAGCAATTTTTCCGTCTCGAATCTCAATTATTCGGTGACAGGAAGATGCTACATCTGAATTATGGGTGACAATGATGATAGTTTTTCCCGCATTGTTTAGTTTCTTAAAAATACTCATGACTTCATTGCCGGTTTTGCTGTCCAATGCGCCTGTAGGCTCGTCGGCCAAGATAATGTCCGGATCATTAACAATGGCTCTGGCGATAGCCACTCGCTGTCGTTGACCGCCTGAAAGTTTTAAAGCCAAGATATTTTTTTTATCTAAAATTCCCAATTGGGATAGCACATCTTCGATCTTACTTTTCTTAGAATGAATCGGCTTTTGGGAATAAGTAAGGGGAATCATCACATTACGGTAGACATTATAACGGTCTACCAGAGCAAAGTCCTGTACAATAAAACCAAAAATCTGATTACGAAGTACTGCCATTTCTTTTGAATTAAATGTCATAATAGGCCGAGATTTAAGATAATACTGGCCATTGGTGGGTTTATCCAAACAGCCAAGGATATTCAGAAGTGTTGACTTTCCTGAGCCAGATGCTCCCATGATAGCAATCATTTCACCTTTTTCTATTGTAAGTGACACTCCTTGCAGCGCTTTTACTTCTGCTTCGCCGCTACCATATGTTTTGACAAGATTATCCACTTTAATGATACTCATGTTACTCACTCCTTCTGAGCAGTTCATTTATTCCCATTGTCGACAGTTTTATTGCCGGGTAAAGCACGATGAGCGATCCAATCACTAAACCAAAGGCGATGGTCACAAGGGTTATGGAGCTGGCTCCATGGATTGCAAACACAATCACATTGGCCAGGATGAGCATTAAGATGATTTGTGTTAGAATCCGGCGGATGATTGATGATACCTGGCCTCCGCAAAGCATGTGAATGGCAAATTCTTTTGTGTGGGTATCAATAAACTGCACAAGGTTGGAGATGAGGCCAATCATGCTGAATATAAGTACAACCGAAAATATTAAGGCAAGAATCTTGATTTGAAGATCATGATCCTCTTGTATCCGTCGCATCTGTTCAGAAAAACTTCTGAACTCAAAAGTAAACAACCCAAGCTCCGTTGATTTCTGTTGTATCCTCTGCAAATGATACGGGTCATCCGTGATGATATAGGTTGTCATAATAGCAGAATCATAAGAACCATCGAGATCCGGTCCAACAGGAATGACAAACCATGTGCCCAGTGAGTATATTTCACCACTTTTACCGGGTTGAATAAAATAAGACGATTGCTCTAAAAAGCCAACCACATGGTAACGAAAGCCTCTGGTGTCGGTGATAATGTCATTCAACTGATAAAAAGAACGAAAATCATAACCCAACAAGAGCGGGATTGTTTCTTTTGTGCTTGAGAAATCCTCTCTAGTGAAAAGCGATCCCTCTACACATTGCAGTTCGTATACGTCCATAAACTTATCATCAATTTTTATGAGATTATAGCCCTTATGGGGTGGGTTGGAGCGAACGGCTAAGGAATTGTGGGACTTGTCCTCAGCCAGCCACATGAAATGCTGAGCGTCGGCTGTATAGGTATCAAATAAGGGGCTATGCTTCATAAACTGATAGAGCTCCCTGAGTTTCGTCGAACTATCTGGGTTTGTCCATATTTGGTCCAACCCGCTTTGGTCGGTTAAATCGCGAATTAAATAAATTTCTTGGCTTTCGATAATCCCATTCAATTTTTCCCGGTAACTGCTTACATGCAGCGCGACAGAAACAATGAAACTAAACAGTACCAAAGCGGCGGTTATCTGTATAAACAGAACAAAATTCCGTATTTTTTGATCTTTTATATCTTCCCAAGCGTATCTGAGCTGTTCCAAATCCTCACCCCCTTATCTGCGTGATGATTTCTTGTTTCAGGCGTAACGCCAAGGCAATCAACCCGGTAACGGTTCCCACTGCCAAACAAAGCAGATAACCCACAGCAACCGCAGACAGATGAACGCTTTCGCCAATAAAGGGGAACCAGCCTGCTTTTATGATTAGCATTGCCAATGCCAAACCGATACCATAGCCGATGGTGACAATCAGGAGATAATCACGAAGCAGCATCCCGCGAAGGCTGGGTGTTCCGGCACCCGACATGATTCTTACTGCCAATTCCTTATATCTACCCTCAAGCCAGTAATATGTCGTACTGAAAACATTTAATAAAACTAGAATAATCGTTAATGCGAACGCTATGATTAAGACCTGCGTGTTGCGAATGGATTGCATAAGATGCTCTGACGTTGAAGCTGTGGTTACTTCGGCTCGCATATTGATTTGCGGATTGATTTTTTTAGCATATGTCGTAAATCCGTCAAAGGAATCCATGCTTTTCTCCTTTGCGTCTATGGAATAAATGCCGCTCAGAGGCGTGTCAAGATTATTACCTATGGCGGCAGCCATGTTCACATAGTATAAGGCACCGGAAGTATCGCCCCACCCTCCGTATTGTCTGGCAGTTGGGGTTTTATAGATACCGATGACCTTGTATTCATTACCTTCATGCAGAAAATAAAGCTCCCCATCTCTCTCAATGCCTCTGTCACGGATTCTTGCATCGATAAGTGCCACTGCTGCCTGCTGCTCAAAGTCATCCGTAGAGAAACTGCGTCCCTCTATGATATTCGGCTTAAATCCAGTATCGGCGGAAAGGAAAACAGCCTTTCCGTTTGCAATGGGATAACTCCTATAAACTATCAAACTTCCGCCCTGTAAAGAGAAGTACTCAAGCAAGTCCTTTGTTTGAACTAAGGGCTCACCCTCGTTACTTTGATGAATTTCAACCTTAACAGAGTTGTCGGAAAGGAAATCAGGTTCCACAGCTTCCATAATATAAAATTGGGCTACCGTGGTAAAACAGAGAGCAACCATTGCCGCCACGGCAGCAAAAACAGCTATGAGCAAAAATGCTCTATGCAGAATCTGTCTGATGTGAATCACTCCTTCCATATGACATTTTGAACATTGTTAGATCTTGGGAAACTTAGCAAAGTAAGTTATATTACCTTCTAAATCAGTTTTGGACTTTGCCTGTTATGGCTGATGGCCGATAGAATCTCCAACAATTCTCTTAATTCCCAATGCATAAAAAATGTGCCTTAATTGTAATTATAGATTTTGCTATATTTATAACCCTATACTATTTAAAAAGTCCATTGTAATTTTATTAAATTCTTTATAATTATCTACATTTGAGTTATGAGCAGCATTGGTAATGAATTTTAAAGGATAGCCATCATGCTTTGACCACTTTTGATTGTATTTTTTGACATATCCTGTATTGTCATTATCACCTACTACTAAAAGAACTGGAAAATCAAATCTAATATTTTCCTTTCTTTCTAAAAATCCTCCATAAGCCATATTCATAATAAATATAATTTCTTTTTTATCCAATTTAGAAACTGAATCGTACAGATTTTCATATGCATATTTCGTTTTTGTGGCTCCTTTAGCAATACTTCTAATAAGAATACTATGCGGAAACCACGATGCTATTGTACTAACTTTACTCAAAAGGCTTCTTTCCCATTTGGAATAATAGCAATGTCCAAATGGATTAGTATCTACAGCCACAAAAGCGCTCACTTTTTCGGGATATTGTATAGCAAATTCTTGGCATACATACCCACCCATAGATTGACCTACTAAAATTACTTTATCTATTTTTTCTTTATCTAAAATTCTTTTTAGTTCATAGGCCACATTATAATAGGAAAATTCATCATATGGACGGGACTCTCCATGCAATGGAACATCCCAAGTAATTATTCTATATTCCTCGCTGAAACACTCCACTTGCTTATCAAACATAGTATGGTCTGCAGTCATTCCATGTGTGAATACAATACAATTTGCATTTTTACTCTGATTTCCACCAATCCAATAATATATTATTCCATGTTCTGACTGTATATATCTCTTCTCCATGAAACTCCACCTTTTCCTATACTCTTACTACAATATTAGACGAAGGTTTTACTGATATTAAACTTAATATCAGTGATAGTCCCTTTAAAGTATTCATAATCTCCTTCATCCAGATGCCACACAGCCTTGAAGTGAGACGGAAATTTCATCCCATTCTTCTCACGATAATTCTCCACAACTCCTGACCATTTCACCCGTTTATACTCACTACCTTTTTCTGAAAAGTATCTGTCATTGGTTTCAAATCGAATATACTCCCCTCGGTCATTAAAGAAGAAGAATCCACTCACTTCACATTGATTATATTTAATGACAGCCTTGGCAGTATTCGAATCGATAGCAGTCCAGTTAATATAGGGTTGCAAGGCATAAGTTGGAACTAACAGAGACTCCGCCAGAACTGTTACTAAAGCGCTTGCGTCCATTTCTTTACCTTTAGCGTCGGCCACTTGGAAAATTTTCAAGAGCTTGATGCGCATATTTCCATATCCAACCTGGTATTTGTCCATTCCTTCAAAAGGCAAGATACCGAAAAGTCTATTTCTCATATAAGCGATTCGGGTTGGTTCAGGAACTGAATTAAACTGATAGCACTTCAAGTCCATCCATTTTTTATCCGGTGCCATCTTTAAAAAGACATCTTTCCATTCCACCTTGGCATTAACCATCTTTTCTTGTCCAATATGGCGGCAATAACGAAAATACTTTTGTACCGGTTCCGGCAGCAAGGAGATGTCATCTTCAGTGATAACCTCATTCGGATAGCTAGAATACTTTGCCAGTTCCCGTCTGACTTCGGACAAATAAAGCTCTTTCATCGATGTACCTCCAATCAAATGATGGAACTCTTTCATGCTTTGCGACACAAATTATCCTTAACCCCACTATCCAGGCCGAATGACGCATAGAGCACCTGTTGGGGACACCACAAAAAGTACACTTTTCATCCTGAACCTTAATTTTCAGGAGAGAAGCCCTTAATCCGAGCTTTATTACGAATACCAGCCCCATACTCAGCACAAAGTATACATAACGAAGATATTCCCATTCTTTGCCTGCACGGGCCGGAGCTTTGTTTCCAGGGGAGAAGGTCAAGCACTGCTGCTGTCCAGCACACCCAAGCACAACAACCCCGGTTAAAAATTAATGGGCCAAATATTTTAACAATCAGGTAGTGCAGCACGGACCCAGCAAAAGTTCCGGACAACAGCCACATCCAGAACCCTTCAATCTGCATGTTCTCCGGAACTATAACCCCAAAAGATAAATAAATCAGGCCCAGGCCCAATCCAAAGAAGAGATAACCACCCACGAGCACCTGGGATATCATCCAGGCATAGTGCTTCTTTTTTTTGGAAAAAACAGGCCAAAACCCGGTGCCTAATGCTAAGGAGGTTTCGATAAAAAAGAAATTAAGCAAATAGAAGATTGTCCTATAGCCTTTTTAATCTCTGAAAAGAAAATTCCACCTTATATGCCAAATCTTCAATTAAAGTACAATAGATTAATTAATGAATTTTATTTTATAATACCAATTAAATATTAAAGATAGATAAATTAAGGATTAATCTTTTGTTAAAATGGAGTCGCAAAACTATTCCATATCCGTTGGTTTTACTAATCTTGTATTAAATCATTATACTTATTTACTCTTAGCTCAATTCTTCTAGAAACATCATCTGACTGGCGGCAAAAACATCGCATTTTCTTTGGCCCATGTTACGGCATGGGCAATGTCGACCGTATTCCCGTTAACCAAATAGGTGCTGCCGCCGAATGAAACGCCTTCCAGACAACTCTTTTTTTACATCTACGCTAAATTGAGTATAGATATAAATAAAATACTGCAGGTGGTCACACGTAAAGGGGATGAAAAAAGCAAAGTATATGTTTTCCCATTATAATAACTTAGATAAATAACTGTGTTAGTTTCACTAACAGAATTCCAAATAATATAGCTATCGAAGAACTCGTAAAAGTTCCTAGTAAGTAATATTCTGCAAATTCTCTATTATCAAGTTCCTTAAACCTTGCAATTGATTTGGCAGTTAAAACAAATGCTATTGAAGAAAGAGAACCATAAAGAAATAAAGTTAAAATTATAAACCTTTCTAATATACCTATATATTTTCCAGTTTTTATTTGTTCGTTATTTTTTTCTAGTTTAACATTAAAGCATTCTAAAACTTTTCTGGTTAAAATAGCACCTCCAAAAGTAACAACAATATATATTAACAATGTTAGCAAAATTACAGTAATGCTCAACATATCCTTTATCTGTAGTATTAAAGGTTCGAGCATCTCAGTTGCTGGCAATATTGATTTGTAAATCTGTAATACATTTACAGTAATTAATGGATTAAATATGACCCAAATATAAAGTATTGTTATTAGATGAACTGCCTGGTCTATTATTAACCCAAATAATGATAAATAATTATTTGCATAAGGATATTCCTGAGATAACTTATTTTTAAAGACCCCTTTTATACAATTAGATATCGGTGCTTTTATAAAATCTATTATTAAATGTAGAAAAGCTATTAGGATTGAGTAAAGCAAAAAGGTTATTAATCCAAAGAAATGTGTAAGCAAATAGGTGCATAGAAAAACAGTACCAATATGAATATAATAACCCCTTTTTAGTTGGTTTCTTTTATTTTCAGCAATAATATCAGACTGTAAAACAAAATCACTTAATACATGAGCAATTAATGTCAATAAAAGTAAATCCAATTCCAATCTCCCCTTTCACCCTTTATTAGGTGAAACTACCTTATTCACCATCAATAAGGTGAAAAGAACTAAAAACTTTATCAAATTCAGCCAAAGTTTCTTCAGCTAAATAAAACTGCTTCCAGTTTGCTGCTTTACACCGTTTTTCGACATTTTGATAAGATATATTTAGAATTTTAGCTGCTTCACTATAAGTACCAAGTTCTTCATACTTATGAATCGCCTCCCATTGTTCTTTGGTCCACCTGTCTTGGATAGTATCCATGAGCATGAGTATCGTGTTAATATATTTGTTTACATAGGAATTTGAGCAATTAAATAAAGTCATAGTAGTTTTTATTTCCTTTAAATTTTCTACTGCGTTTCTCGCTGAATAAAAAGCTGTACCTTCCATTGACCATGGGTCTTTTAAGGGTTTATTAATTACATATTCTTCAAGATAACCAATACCAATGCCGATTCTTAATTTTAGTGGGTATGCCAAATACCTAAGATTTCTAATCGTATTTGGATGCTGTAACCAACCTTTTATTATTGCTTGAATTTCATCTCCACGTGACATGGAAAAAGAACTAATTATAAAATCTCTTGTATAATTTTTAAGTTTTTCTTTTAACTTTTCCTTTTGCTGTAGGTTTCTTCTAGAATCTACTATATCAGCTGTAAGTACAGTAATTTTCTCCACTTTCTTCCTCCTTCTTCTATTTCGATTATTTAAATTTACTATATCATACATTACCATTATAAGTAAAATGGCTATTAATAATACTTCATTGGATTAACATGTTTAGCTTTCAAATAATACGACCACCGCACTGCAGTAAGCTCAATAACCTATCGATCAAAAAAGGGGAATTGTTTTCCTGTGCTTGGACCTAACGATGCTGGAAAAACAACCGTCATTAAAATACTGTCCTGCCTTATAGAACCAACCCTGGGCCTGGATCCCCAGGCAAGAAAAGCACTGTGGCCTAAAACGCCAAAAAGCCCTTATGCAAAGGACTTTTCATTGTATCAAAGTTAAGTTTTTTTGGTGGAGGCGAGGAGAGTCGAACTCCTGTCCGAAAGAGTACCCACAAGAGCTTCTACGAGTGTAGACTGTAGTTTGGTGTTTCGCCTCTTGCTGCGCCTACAGTCAGGCTAAGCAGTCAGCTATCCCAATTAAATTCCCCGCTAGATTATCAGGAGGTGGTCTGCAGGTAGCCTGTTAATTTGACACCCAGACATTTCCCCACAGGCTTAGGAAAGCTGGATGAGCTGCTATTAAGCAGCTAAAGCGTAATTTTCTTTGCCAGTTAATTGGCTTTCCACTGTTTAACGAGATCAAGTGGGATCTCGACTCGCTACTCCTGCTCATACATCCCCCGTCGAAACCAGTACGCCCCCATGAAAATAATATTTAGTTTTATATATACTATATTATATCACAAAATGTGCAAATTATAAAGATGCCAGGACATAAATTGCTAGGAATATATAGGAATATAGTTGAACAAGCTTGCAGCAAGCTTTCCATCACAACAAGGATTAAGATCCATAGTTAGAAATTATACCCAATGCCATTCTAGTACTTTTGCTTGTCACTTAGTGCCCTTTTTATCTGACGTTCTGCATCCTTTTTAGCCAGATCTTCCCTTTTATCATATAATTTTTTGCCCTTGGCTAAACCAATCTCTACTTTAACTCTATTTTTCTCATTAAAGTATAATTTAAGTGGAACAAGGGTCAAACCCTTTTCCCTTGTCTTGCCCCATAAACGCATAATCTCTCTTTTATGCATTAGCAGCTTTCTATCCCGCAAAGGGTCATGGTTAAAATGGCTTGCCTTTTCATAGGGGCTGATATGCATATTAGATAGCACCAGCTGCCCATTTTGAATATGAGCATAGCTATCTTTTAAGTTAACCCTGCCAAGGCGCATGGATTTTACTTCAGTTCCCTGCAGGGCAATACCTGCCTCATAGGTTTCTTCAATAAAGTAATCATGACGAGCTTTTCTGTTATCGGTAATTACCTTTCTAATACCCATCTCTTAACACCCCATTGTGAGTACAAACACTACTATAATTATCTTATCAAAAGTTAACCCCGTCAATGGAATTTTCCATACAGGGTCAGATGTAGGTAACATGTATTATATAATCATTTGATTACAAATGTCAAGCATCATTGTCTAGCAATTGTTACAGTTGTGGCATTTGTGAGCTTATTTCTAATGTGTCACATGATGATAAAAAGGGGCAGAGGCTGAAAGCCCTCATCGATGACTTATTCGAGGCAAGCAAGGCAAGCAGCGGAAATATTGAACTTTATATGGAAGAATTAGATGTAGTGGCCCTGCTCAGACAAACTCTGGGAGAGCTCGAGGAGAGAATTATAGGTTAAATACAACTTGTCTTTTGCAAATAATATCTACCTTGTGAAACTTATACTTCTGGTATTGCAAGTATAAAGCCAGGCCCTAAGCCTGGCTTATCTTACCTTTTTACAGTTTCAATTACTTCCTGCTGCCTGGCTTTTCTGCACTACTGCCATCCTTGCACATTGTGCAGTCTTCGGGCTTGTATGCAGGAATGTCCAGCTCAAGCAGGGCTTTGAAAGGCACTCCAAAATCAGCCTTTCCACCACTTCTATCTATTAAAGAGGAAACGGCAGCCACCTCTCCGCCCATCTCTTTTATAAGCTTAATTACTTCCTTGGCTGAACCACCTGTTGTTACAACGTCCTCTACCACCAGCACCTTCTGCCCAGGTTTAATTTCAAATCCTCTTCTTAAAGCCATTTCTCCATCGGTTCTTTCGGCAAATATTCCCGGTACATTTAACGCCCTGGCTAATTCATAGGCTATAACAATGCCCCCAAGGGCTGGTCCCACTACAATTTCAATATCAATACCTTCCAGCTTTTGAGCCAATGCTTTGCACAGCTTTTCTGCCTCCCATGGATAGCTTAACACTAGTGCACATTGCACATATTTGTCACTATGTAATCCCGAACTTAAAAGAAAATGGCCAGTTTTTAGGGAATTGGTTTTTTCCAGTATTTCAATTATTTCGTCTCTAGTTAACATTCAAAGCCCTCCTCCATTTCTTCTAGAACTAGCTTGGCTGCTTCTGCGGGGTTTTCTGCGCCAGTAATGGGTCTGCCAACCACTAAATAGCTGGCTCCCTGGTTAATGGCATCCTTGGGTGTCATGATGCGTTTTTGGTCACCTGCTGCAGACCAGGTTGGTCTTACACCTGGACAGACAGACACAAACTCATCACCGCACGCACTTTTGATTTCTGCAGCTTCCTTGGGCGATGCAACTACACCGTCCAGGCCAGCCTCCTTGGCAAGCCTTGCCCTGGCTATTACCAGCTCCTTTACATCCTGGGTAATGCCCAACTGCAGCAGGTCATTTTGGTCAAGGCTGGTTAATACAGTAACACCTATTAACAGGGGTTTTTGCAAGCCACCTGCTGCAACCTGTTCCACGGCCTCTCTAGCACTTGCCATCATTTGCTTTCCGCCAGGCACATGTACATTAAACATGAAAACCCCCATTTTTGCTGCTTCCCTGGCTGCTCCTGCCACAGTATTAGGGATATCCATAAACTTTAAATCAAGGAATACCTTCTTGCCTTTTTCCTGCAGGTATTCTACTATCTTCCCTCTAGATGCCAGATATAGCTCCAGTCCTACTTTAAAGATTTCAACATCAGCCTCCAGCCTTTGGATAGCATCAACAGCCTTTTCCCTGGTGTCAAAATCAAGGGCTACAATGAGCTTGTCTTTTGCCTTCATTTGCACTCCTCCTCGTTTCAGTATCATTCACATCCAGAATACAGGGGCTGCTATTTCCACGCCCTGCCAGTTAACTCGGTAACATTACTAATATTTCTTTCCTTGCAGTACCTTTCTATTCCTTCAATTACCTCCACAGCAACCATAGGTTTTGCAAAGTTGCCCGTCCCAATACATACTGCATGGGCTCCTGCCAGCATAAATTCCACAGCATCCTGCCACGAGTTGATGCCACCCATACCCACAATAGGTATCTTAACTGCCTGACTTGCCTGCCACACCATTCTGACAGCAACAGGTTTAACTGCAGGCCCCGATAAGCCTCCCATTATGTTGCCCAAGGCAGGTCTTTGGGTTCTAATATCAATTGCCATGCCAAGGAGTGTATTTATCAGCGACAAGGCATCTGCCCCCTGCTCTTCCACAGCCCTGGCTACAGCTGCAATGTCAGTTACATTTGGACTTAGTTTCACTATTAGGGGTAAGTTCGTGACCTTTTTTACTTCCTTAACAACATTAGCTGCCACATTGGGGCAGCTTCCAAATGCCATGCCACCTTCTTTTACATTGGGGCAGGAAATGTTTACCTCCAGGGCAGCAATTCCTTCCTTGCCATTAAGATGCTCTGCAACCTGACAGTATTCTTCCACAGTGCTTCCTGAAATATTAGGTATGATTGCTGTTCCCAGGCCCTTTACCCTGGGCAGGTATTCATTAACGAAGGCTTCTACACCTGGATTTTCTAGCCCAATGGAATTTAAGATTCCCGAGGGTGTCTCCCAGAGTCTTGGAGGCGGGTTGCCATGTCTTGGTTTAAATGTAATCCCCTTTGTAAAAATTGCACCAAGTTTTCCCGGATCATAAAAATCAGCATATTCAAGTCCAAAGCCATAGGTTCCTGAGGCTACAGTTACAGGGTTATTCAATTCCAGGGCGCCTAGCTTTACCTTTAAGTTTACCATTAGAATTTCACCTCGCCAGACCAGAATACAGGGCCATCCTTGCAAACCTTTGGATAGCCTCCCTTAGTTCCTGAAACACAGGTGCAGCCCAGGCATGCTCCAACACCGCAGGCCATTGACGCTTCCAGTGATATCTGACATGGAACATTCAACCCTGAAGCGGCCTTCACCACAGCCCTTAACATGCCTTCTGGGCCGCATGCATAAATAACAGCATTGCCCATATCTATTAAGGGTGCCAGGTGTTCTGTAACAAGACCTTTTTTGCCCAGACTCCCATCTTCTGTTACCTCTATGACCTGGCCAAATTCTTTAAATGCCTTTGCCCTGACCAGGCCTTGAGCCCCTGCTGCTCCCAGTAATGATACCACTTCTTTTCCAAGAAGCTTTAGCTCTTCGGCAAGGGCAAGGAGTGGGGCAATCCCCATGCCGCCGCCCACCAGCACAGTCCTTTGCTCCTGCACCTTTAATTCAAAGCCCCTGCCTAGAGGTCCCATGACTGATATGGTATCAGCTGCGGACCTTTTGGATAACATTGTGGTACCTTTACCCACAACCAGGTAGTAAAGTTCAATGGTACCCTTCCCCTTGTTTATCTTGTGGATACTAATGGGCCGTCTTAGCAGGGGATCTGATGCATCTTCTGCTCCGCAGGCTATATGTACAAACTGCCCAGGTAGTGCAGAAGCAGCTACCTGGGGACTGAAAACTTCCATTAAATATTGATTATGCCCCAAGTTTTCATGTACAAGTATTTTTCCGTCTTCTAATAACATTAGTTCACCTCATTGTATTCTCATCTAATACCTTTAGTACTAATTAGCACTACTAATATTAATTAGCACTACATTATCATAACTATAACCATTTGTGAAATTAGCCAAGAGAACCGTCCCCCCGGTTGTAGTCCTGGAGGGATTTTACGCGGACCATGGATTCCATGATCTTTAGAATAGCCTTGGCTGTATCCAGGGAAGTGGTGCAGGCTACGCCATATTCAACAGCTGCCCTTCTTATTTTAAATCCATCCTTGGCCGGTTCCTTGCCCCTGGTAAGGGTGTTAATAATCAGGTCAGCCCTGCCTTTTCTAATATATTCTACCACATTATGACTGCCGTCTCTAAGCTTATTTACCACTTCAACTGAAATACCCTCACCTTCAAGCATTTGTGCTGTACCTGGAGTTGCAGCCAGATTATAGCCCAGACTGTGAAATCTCTGCAAAATTGGCAGCGCTTCACTTTTATCCTTATCAGCTATGGTGGCAAGGATTGTTCCCTGGGGTGGTATATCATAGCCGGCAGCTAGCAGGGCCTTGTACATGGCTTTAGTTGGATCGGCATCAAGACCCAGGACCTCTCCAGTAGACTTCATCTCGGGGCCAAGGGATGTCTCAACCTCTGTAAGCTTGGAGAAGGAGAATACAGGCATTTTTACGGCAGTTAGGTTTTTCGGCTCTACAAAGATAGTGTGTTCATTGTAGTTTGGTGTTAGTCCCTGTTCTGCAAGGCTTTTGCCCATCATGATCTTGGTTGCCACTTTTATGAGTGGAATGTTAATTACCTTGGAGATGAAGGGGACTGTTCTGCTTGAACGCGGATTTGCTTCTATTACATAAACCTCGTCATCCTGTATTACATATTGGATGTTAAGCATGCCTATTACCTGAAGCCCCCTGGTAAGCTTTGTTGTGTATTCTATAAGGGTGTCAACTACCCTTGGAGCTAGAGAGCGTGATGGATATACAGCACTGCTGTCCCCAGAGTGAATCCCGGCCCTTTCAACGTGCTCCATTATCCCTGGAATTAATACATGGGTTCCGTCACTTACTGCATCTACTTCTACCTCCCTGCCTAATAAGTAGCGGTCAACAAGTATTGGGTTGTTTTTAGATATTTTAACTGCCTGTTCCAGATACTGATGCAGCTCTTCCCTGTTATATACAATTTCCATGGCTCTTCCTCCCAGTACATAGGATGGACGAACCAATACTGGAAATCCTAACTCCAATGCAATATCCTCTGCTTCTGCAAGGGATAAGGCAATTCTTCCTTCAGGGTGTTTAATAGCAAGTTCCTTCAACAATTCATGGAATTTTTCCCTGTCCTCGGCTATATCCATGTTTTTAACACTAGTGCCAAGAATTTTAGCTCCAGCATTTGCCAGGGGCCTGGCCAGGTTAATGGCAGTTTGTCCTCCAAACTGGGTTATGACGCCGGCAGGCTTTTCCTGATCTATGACATTGAGTACTTCTTCTTCACTTAAAGGTTCAAAGTATAGTCTATTGCTTGTGTCATAATCAGTGCTTACTGTTTCAGGGTTATTGTTGATAACTATTGATTCAACTCCTGCTTCCTGCAGCGCCCAGGAGGAGTGAACTGAACAGTAATCAAATTCGATGCCCTGGCCGATACGAATGGGTCCTGAACCCAGCACAAGGACTTTTTCAGCCTGGCTTTTTTCTAATTCATTTGTTTCCCCATATGTTGAATAATAATAAGGCGTGGCTGCGGGGAATTCTCCTGCACAGGTATCCACCATGCGATAGCTTGCTTCTATACCGTACCCTTTTCTCATCTCCCTGACCTCTTGTGCTGACAAGTTCCAGTAGGAACCTATTTGCTTGTCAGCAAAGCCAAGACTTTTTGCCTGGATCAACAGATCCTTGTCTGGTCCTGCTGCAAGCCTTTCTTCCCAGTCAACCAGTTCCTTTATTTTTGCCAAAAAGAACCTGGTAATGGCTGTAATTTCTTCAACCTCATCAATTGTAAAACCTCTTCTAAAGGCTTCCGCCACAACCCACAAGCGCCTGTCATCAGCATGTCTTAATCCCTGCACTATAGCTTCCCGTGACCATTCTTTCAAGGAATCCATTACAAGGGTGTCACTGTCCAGTTCAAGAGAGCGTATGCCTTTTAACAGGGCTGACTCAAAGCTTCTGCCCAGGGCCATTATTTCTCCAGTAGCCTTCATTTGTGAACCAAGCCTTCTATGGGCACTTTCAAATTTATCAAAGGGCCAGCGCGGTATTTTTATCACCACGTAGTCTAAAGCAGGCTCAAAGCAGGCTGATGTGCTGCCGGTAACCTGGTTAGTTATCTCATCCAGGCTGTAACCCATGGCTATTTTTGTAGCCACCCTGGCTATAGGATAGCCTGTTGCCTTGGAAGCCAAAGCACTTGAACGGCTCACCCTTGGATTAACCTCTATTACGTAATATTTCAGTTCTCTGGGATGAAGGGCATATTGAATATTGCATCCCCCTTCTATTCCCAGGGCTCTAATAATCTTTATAGACGCTGAACGAAGGGTTTGATGTTCTTCATCTGACAAGGTCTGGGTAGGCGCCACCACTATACTGTCCCCAGTATGAATACCTACCGGATCAATATTCTCCATGCTGCAGATGGTGATACAGTTATCCTTTCCATCCCTGATAACCTCATATTCAATCTCTTTCCAGCCGGCAACAGAACGTTCAATTAAAAGCTGACCAATGGGACTGAGCTTTATACCCTTTGAGGAAATTATCTCCAATTCCCGGGCATTGCCAGCCACACCGCCTCCTGTTCCACCCAGGGTGTAAGCGGGCCTCACAATTACCGGAAAGCCCAGGTTTTGTGCAAAGTCTAGAGCTTCTTCAACTGAATTGACTATGGCACTTTCAGGAACTGGTTCATCCAATTCTTCCATCATATTTTTGAAAAGCTTTCTATCCTCAGCCTTTTTAATTGCCTCAACTGATGTTCCCAGAAGCTTGAGCTTATATTTTTCCAGGATGCCCACTTCCCACAGCTTCTGGGCCATGTTTAATCCTATTTGACCTCCCAGGGTTGGCAGCAGGCCATCAGGCCGTTCAACCTTGATGACCTCTTCTACAAAGTCAAGGGTTAATGGTTCAAGATATACCCTGTCTGCTATTTCTGCATCAGTCATAATGGTAGCCGGATTGCTGTTAATGAGGACAACCTCTATGCCCTCTTCTTTTAAAGTCCTGCAGGCTTGTGTGCCGGCATAGTCAAATTCGGCTGCCTGCCCTATGATAATTGGACCTGAACCTATAACTAAAACCTTTTTTATTGACTCTTTTTTAGGCATGGCTGCCACCTCCCTGGAGTGAGATCATGTTCATGAATTCTTTAAAGAGGTATTCTGTATCCTTTGGTCCGGGGGCACCTTCTGGATGAAATTGTATTGAAAATACAGGCAAGTGTCCATGCTTGATACCTTCTATGGACCCATCATTTAAATTAATATGGGTAATTACAACATCATCAGGCAGGTCCTCCTTGCTCAAGCAAAATCCATGGTTTTGCGATGTAACAAACACCCTGTCCTTTTGCAAATCCTTAACTGGCTGATTGCCGCCCCTGTGACCGAACTTCATTTTGTATGTCCTTGCGCCCAGGGCAGTTCCAAGTATCTGATGGCCCATGCATATGCCCATTACTGGCATGGAATTTAACAGGCTTTTAACTGTATCTATAGCATGGGGTATCATCATGGGATCACCGGGGCCATTGGATAAAAGAAGTCCATCAGGTTCCGCAGCTTTGATTTCTTCTGGTGTGGCATGAGCCGGAAAAACAATAACTGTACAGCCCAGCTTGTTTAATGATCTGATAATGTTGCTCTTGACTCCAAAATCAAGCACTGCCACTGCAGGCCATCCCCCTGGTATGGTATACTTCTTTGGGGTCGTTACCTGGTCAACCAGGTTCTGCTCTGTAATTGGCAGTATCTCATTGGCTTTTTGCAGCAATTCTTCAATTGGAGTTTCTTTAGTGCTGATTATTCCCCTCATTGAGCCATGGGTTCTTATGTGCCGGGTTAATGTTCTTGTATCAACGCCTTTTATTCCTATGAGCCGGTTTTCTTCTAAATACTGCTGCAGGGTCTTACCCTTTAAGCCCTTCTGGTAAGACATGGTCTCTTCTTTAATAATAATACCCCTGGCAGCCGTGTTAGCTGATTCTTGATAGCGACTGGCCATGCCATAGTTGCCTACCAGAGGATAGGTTAAAGTAATAAGCTGCCCTGCAAAGGACGGGTCAGAAATAATCTCCTGATATCCAGTCATTGCTGTGCTAAAAACAACTTCCCCGCCAGCCTCTCCATTAATTCCGCATGAAATGCCTTGAAATACCGTCCCATCTTCTAAAACTAAAACCGCCTTCATAGGAGTCCCCCTTCATTAAAACTAATTTTCTTAACTGGTGGTTATTATCTGTCCCTTATAAATGGTCATAACGGGCCAACCCTTTAGCTCTTTGCCATGATAAGGGTTATATTTGCCCATTGAAACAAAGCTGTTGACATCTACTTTTTTCGTCAATTCCATGTCCAGTATGGTCAGATTGGCTGCCGCACCTGGAACCAACCCTTCATATTTAATTCCCAGTATGGCTGCAGGACCTGTTGTAAACTTGCACAGCAGTTCCATTAATGGCATTTGTTTTTTGTGGTACAAGTAATGTAGTGCTGCGGCTACTGAAGTTTCTACACCTGAAATTCCAAAGGCAGCATATTCATATTCCACATTTTTGTCCTCAGAGGTATGGGGTGCATGGTCAGAAGCTATTGCGTCAATGGCTCCGTCTAAAAGGCCGGCAATTACTGCCTCCACATGCTCCTGGGAGCGAAGGGGCGGATTCACCTTGGTAGCAGTATTATAGCCAACTACCTCAGCATCAGTAAGGCTAAAGTGATGGGGTGCTGCTTCTGCTGTTACCTTAAGACCTTTTTTCTTGGCTGCCCTTACCATCTCAACTGCACCTGCAGTACTAATATGGGAAATATGAAGTCTGGCACCTGTATATTCTGCAAGGGCTATATCTCTTGCAACTGCAACATCCTCAGCAACACTTGGTATTCCTTTAAGTCCCAGGATGGTGCTGAAATAGCCTTCATGCATGGAGCCGCCGCTTAAGTTTTTGTCCTCACTGTGGGAAAGAATGGGCAGGTCAAAAAGCAGGGAGTATTCCATTGCCCTTCTCATTACCTCAGGATTTGCAACTGGCTCACCGTCATCTGATAAAGCAACTGCCCCGGCATTTTTTAAGATGCCATATTCTGCTATCTCTTCGCCCTTGCGTCCCTTGGTAATAGCTGCACAGGGCAGGACCTCTATGACACCTTCCCTTTGCGCTTTGCACTTTACATATTCTATAGTTGTTTCATTATCCAGAGCCGGCTTTGTATTGGGCATTGCAACTACAGTAGTAAAACCCCCAGCTGCAGCTGCTCTTGTCCCTGAAGCAATTGTCTCTTTATGTTCATAGCCAGGCTCTCTCAAATGTACATGCATATCAATAAAGCCCGGGGAAACCACTCTACCCTCCAGATCTATCACCCTGGTATCTGGACCTGGCTTTAAACCATGGTTTACAGCACGAATTTTATCATTGATGATTAGTATGTCTCCTTCATGTTCGGTCTTTGTTACGGGATCCATTATCCGACCATTTTTAAGCAGTAACTGCATCACTAGCTCCTCCTCCCATTAGATATAATAGGGCCATTCTCACTGCAACACCATTTGTAACCTGCTCTTCTATAACTGACTGTACACCATCAGCCACATCTGAGGAAATTTCCACTCCCCTGTTCATTGGACCAGGGTGCATTACAAGGGCATCCGCCTTTGCAAGGCTTAATCTCTTTGTGTTTAATCCATAATACTGGGCATATTCTCTAATTGAAGGGAACAAGCCCTTTTGCTGTCTTTCCAGCTGCACCCTCAGCATCATTACAACATCTGCATCTTTAACAGCCTCATCCATATTTGTAACTATCTTTGCTCCTGCCTTTTGCAGGTCCCTGGGAATAAGGGTGGTGGGTCCGCAAAGGACCACATCTGCTCCCATGGTAGTCAGGCCCCAGAAGTTAGAGCGGGCAACCCTGCTGTGTGCCAGATCTCCAATAATTGCAACCTTTAACCCCTCAATCTTGCCCTTGTATTGTTTAATGGTCAGCATATCCAGAAGAGCCTGGGTTGGATGCTCATGGTAACCATCTCCGGCATTGATAATTCTTGCCTTCATACTCCTGCCGAGGAGAGCAGGGGCACCTGCAGCACTATGGCGGATTATTACTATATCTGTTGCCATGGCATCCAGGGTTTTACCTGTATCAATAAGTGTCTCTCCCTTTACAACACTGCTGGTAGACACATTTAAGTTAGACATGTCGGCACTCATATACTTGCCTGCCAATTCGAAGGATGTTCTTGTCCGGGTACTTGGCTCATAAAAAAGATTAATTACAACTCTTCCCCTCAAGGTAGGCACCTTTTTTATGTCTCTGGTCATGATTTCTTTTAGTGAGTCTGCTGTATTTATGACTAGCTCTATTTCTTCCCTTGAAACACCTTGTAAACCCAGTAAATCCTTTGATTTAATACCCACAATTTTACCCCCTTCTTGTTTTGTTACTTATTATTCACTTTGCCCATGAAAAAAACTCCTTACATTAGCGGTAAGGAGCTTGCTTTTTAAAACCCTCTGGTTTGATCACTGTTAGATTCCTTTTTAGCCTCACCGGACTAAATTAAAGGTGTAGCATATTTAATTGTAGCAGTTATTCCAGCAAAAAAGCCCCTTACTGTGACACACAGCAAGCGGCTCTACTTACACCATGACTTACCTTGCCAGCCTCACAGGACTAACTTAAAGGTATTTTCTAAAATTGTAGTCTATATACTTGTCCCAGTCAAGTAGTATTGAAAAATATTTTTATATCGAAATTGCTTCCTTTATATATTTTTTTAATAACACAAACGAACTAACGGGCACCTTTTGACAATTGCTATGAAGTTTTTGGCTTAATTACTAATAACATCCACTACTATTAGGCTGCTAAATTCCTGGCTCATTAGCAACCACATCGGTTGCTTTTTTTATCTTTTAAAAATTTCAATAACCTTATTAGTAACTTCTTTAATTTTTTCATTATTTAAATGTCCAATTTTATATAATACAATATCTTCATCAGCAGTAAATATTTTGTTAGGTCTTATATTGCTAGTCTGTCTCAGCGACCCCTCAGTGAAATCATTATCGACAATTTTAATTGCATACGAATCGTAATTTTTTTGACTTGTTATTTGAGATAAGATTAAGTCATTACCTTCTTCTATATTGGCTACGACCAATGCAGGTCTTTTTTTAGATTGAGATAAATCCGAAAAGGGAAAAGGTACAACCAAAACATCTCCCTTTATAAATCTTTCCATGCCTCTTCCTCCTCTGGTTTAAGCCAATCTTTCGCCAAACTTTTTTCACTTGCTAATGTTATGTTATTTACTTTACTTTTCTTTCCTTTATATTCTATAAAATCTATAAAGTCTGCTACTTCCTTTAAAAGATTGGAAGGTAAGTTTTCAATTTTTTTGACTAAAGTTTCTTTGTTAATCATTTGAACCACCTCTTTATTATTATACACTAATAAACAAATGGTTTACACCGTTATCTATAATACTTTTATGTCGCATTTACCATCTAATGCGTTGTAACTCTCTTCGCTTTCCCAAGCCGCTGGTATCATAGCCCATAAAAGAGTTCAGGATGTAAATAATAAAAATATATTACTCTGACCACCTAAACGAATGGCTAAATGATTTGACACTTTTATTTGATTAGCTCAAAGTCGATATTTCTTTCTTCAACATTAACCTTGGCCACCAAAACTTTTACTGAATCGCCTATCCTGAAGGTTTCCCCTGTATGCTTGCCGATTAGTACCAGATGCTTATCATCAAAGTAATAGTAATCATCTGTAAGGGTAGATACATGAACCAGACCCTCAACTGAATTGTCCAGCTCCACAAAAAAGCCAAAGTTGGTGACACTGCTAATAATTCCTGTGAATTCTTCACCAAGATGCCTTAGCATAAATTCAACCTTTTTAAGATCTACTGATTCTCTCTCTGCCTCTTCAGCAACCCGTTCTCTCATAGACGACTGGGCAGCTGCCTTGTGAATAAATTTGGCCAGCTTTTTGGTACGTTTTTCATCAAGTGGTCCTTCTAACAGGGTTTCTCGAATTATTCTATGGATAACAAGGTCAGGATATCTGCGTATTGGAGATGTAAAGTGAGAATAAAACTCCGAAGCCAGCCCAAAATGTCCAAGGGGCTCATCAGAATAAGAGGCATGCTTCATTGAACGTAATATAACAGTGTTTACAGCCTTTTCCTCTGGTCTGCCCTTTACTTTTTCTACAATTTCCTGAAAACTCTTGGGAGACATTTTGTCCAGCCCGGTCCTGATGTGATAACCAAAGGCATGAAGGAACTCGTTTAGTGTCAACATTTTCTCTTCAGTAGGCTCTTCATGTACTCTATATAGAAAAGGCACCTCCAACCAGTACATATGCTGGGCAACAGTTTCATTTGCCACAATCATGAACTCCTCAATTATTTTTTCAGATATGCCCCTCTCCAGCTTGATTATCTTGTCTGCTTTTCCATCCCTGTCCAGGATAACCTTGCTCTCAGGAAAGTCAAAATCAATACTTCCTCTTTTTGTTCTTTTTTCTTTTAGTATCTCAGACAGCTTCTTCATTGCCAAAAAGGTATCCACAAATTCCTGATACTGTGCTGCTGCCTCCCTGTCTCCATCCAGGATTTCATTAACCTTATCATAAGTCATTCTATGATTAATATTGATTATTGACGGTTTAATGTCATAGCTCTTTACATGGCCATTTTTATTTATTTCCATGAAAACTGTCATGGAAAGCCTGTCCACCCTGGGATTTAGGGAACAAATATTATTACTCAGCTCAGGGGGCAGCATGGGAATTACCCTGTCCACCAGATATACACTGGTGCCCCTTTCTAAAGCCTCCTTATCCAGGGCACTTCCTTCCTTAACATAAAACCCAACATCTGCAATATGTACACCAAGATAGTAGCTGCCGTTATCTAGTATTTCCAGGGACACAGCATCATCCAGGTCCTTGGCATCTGCTCCATCCATGGTTATCATGGGATAGTCCCTTAAGTCTAGTCTATTTGGTGCCTCCTCTGAAATGGGAAGCTGGGAAACCCTTTGAGCTTCTGCAATTACCTCCTGCGGAAATTCCTCTGGGAGCTTGTGCTTTCTGACAATGCACAGAATATCAATTCCCGGCTCATTCTTTTTGCCAAGTATTTCTATTATTTCACCCTCTGGATTCCTTCGTGCTTCCGGCCAACGGGTAATCCTTACAACTACCTTGTCCCTATCCCTGGCATCTTTCATTTTTTCAAAGGGAATGAAAATGTCCTGTCCAATCCTCTTATCATCAGGAACTACAAAGGCAAAATTAGGGCTTTTCTCTACAGTTCCCACGCATAACTCATTTTCTCTTGTTAAAATTCTTATTACCTCTCCCTCTGGCTTGCCCTTCATATCCATATGGGATATAAGTCTCACTATCACCCTGTCATTATGCATTGCACCATTTAAATCCTTGGCGGAAATAAAGATATCTCCGCCCTTATGAAAATCTGGTGACCTTTCTGGTACCAGAAAACCAAAACCCTTGGCATGTCCATCAATTCTGCCTACAAACAAGCCCATTTTTTCAGTTATGCCGTACCTGTTTTTTCTGGTTAATATTATTTCCCCTTCTCGTTCAAGCTCATTAAGAAGTTTTAGGAATTCACCAACATTTTCAATATTTAGTGTGGAGACCAGATCTTCCGCGGTAAGGGGTTTATAGGTACTCACACGCATGTAATTTAGTATTTCTTCTCTATTCAAAAATTTTTCCTCCTGTTTAATTTATTACTCCCAATTTATAACCTCGTTTAAATACTTTTATTATCCCCATGTTTGACAAATTCTAGTATGTCTAGAATGGATTTTAGATGCCTAGATCCTTTGAAATGGACTGCATGGCCTCTAAGCCAATGCCCATAAACTCCTCTAGAGATAGTCCAAGCTCTGAACAAGACTTGATCTGCTCCCTGTTGGCACCTCTAGCAAAGGATTTCTCCCCAAACCTATTTACTAAAAAGGATACATCTATTGCTGATAATTTTTTCTCAGGCTTAATTAAGGCTCCTGCAACTATTAAACCTGTTAAAGGATCTGTGGCATATAAAGCTTTATCCATAAGGCTGATTCTGGGCAGACCATGCTCTTCATTATGTACCTTGACTGAGTATACTATATCCTCTGACAGGCCCATTTCTTCCAGCATGTCCGCACCTAGCAGACTATGTCTTTTAGGGTCATCTGCAGTTTGCTCATAATCAATATCATGGAGTAATCCTGTCAAGGCCCACTTCTCCTCATCCTCGCCAAAATGCCTGGCAAGATATTTCATCACCACTTCTGTGGCAAGACAGTGCTTTTGTAAATTTTTATTAGTAACATGCCTTTTCATTATCTTAACAGCTTCTTCTCTTTGCAAGGGTAATCACTCCTTTTAAAAAATATCTTTATTTTACAATCCAATTTTTATCTTTTTAATTTTTGTTAGTTATGTCAAGAGGTCATACTTGTCTGATATTTTGTATAAACCAGTGGATTTGAGTAAACATCTCTTCTCTTTCAGGACCCATGGTGACAATATGGCCTGAGTTCGCCAGCCATTTTAATATTTTTAGCGGGGAGCCCAACTTATCATGCACATATTGGGCGCCACTAGGCAGGCATACCCTGTCATCCTTTGATTGAACTATTAAAACTGGCTTTCTTATACCAGAAAGTGCCCACTTGACCCTTCTTCTTAGCTTTAATAGCTCATGAACACCATGCATGACCTGTTCATTATAGGTCACCCTGTGATTGCCATGAATTAAACTTGCATTACCTTCTTTTTTAACACTTTTCCTAAAATACTTAAGTATTGGAGCAGTATATGCAAGTCTGTTACCAAGATGTATGGGCGGTGCCATGGCTACAACACCTGAAACAGGCAGTCTATTTGCTGCACCGTACAATGCAAGAAGCCCCCCCATGGATAACCCAATAAGATAGGTTTTTGTACAATTTCTTTTAATAAAGGTGAGAGCCCTTTCAACCTCCCCATACCAGTCCTGCCAGCCATATTTCATTAAATCCTCAGGCTTTGTTCCATGGCCTGGCAGCAGGGGGGCCATAACCGAGTAGCCTCTGTTATTCAAATATTCTCCCAGGAGCCTCATCTCTGACGGACTGCTGGAAAGGCCGTGTATCAAAACACAACCGATATGATTTCCTTCCATAAAGAAGGGTTCTGCTCCCTTGATTATCATTTTACGTATACCCCCATATAAAACATACCTTGCCCAGTTGCCTATCCTGGTCCTTAATGTCCTTTGATAATAGTAAAAAGAGTATTGCAGCATGGCGTGCAATACTCCCTTTTTACCTTTGATGCATTATCTATTACATGAATAGTGGAGCAAAAACCAAGGACACAATTGTCATAAGCTTGATCAAGATGTTGATAGATGGTCCAGAAGTATCCTTGAATGGGTCACCTACTGTGTCACCGTTTACAGCGGCAGCATGTGCTGGGGATCCTTTTCCTCCATATTCTCCTGTTTCAATGAATTTCTTGGCATTATCCCATGCTCCGCCGGCATTGGCCATCATGATAGCCAGCAAGAAACCAGAAACTAAAGCACCTGCCAGCATTCCACCCAGTGCTTCCTTACCAAGACCTGGGAAAAGGCCAACAACTATTGGGGCAGAAACTGCTAGTATACCAGGAATAATCATTTCTCTTAATGCAGCCTTTGTACTAATACTAACACAATTAGCATAGTCTGGTTTGCCTGTACCTTCCATGACACCTGGAATTTCTCTAAACTGTCTGCGAACCTCCTCAATCATATCAAAGGCAGCTCGTCCTACTGCCTGCATTGTAAGGGCAGAGAACAGGAAGGGCAGCATACCACCAATGAACAAACCGGCAATAACGTTTGGAGTTGTGAGGTCAATTGCAGCTATTCCTGCTGCCTGGGTATAGGCTGAGAACAAAGCTAATGCTGTTAAAGCAGCTGAACCAATGGCAAAGCCTTTACCAATAGCAGCTGTTGTATTTCCAACAGAGTCTAATGAATCTGTAATTTTTCTAACACTTGGATCAAGGTGAGCCATCTCAGCAATACCACCTGCATTATCTGCAATTGGACCATAAGCATCTACGGCCACAGTCATGCCAGTAGTTGAAAGCATACCTACTGCTGCTAAAGCGATTCCATATAGTCCTGCAAAATGGTAGGCTGTTAAAATAGCTACTACAATTACAAATATGGGCATCATTGTGCTCATCATACCTGTACTAACGCCTTGAATTATGTTTGTTGCAGTACCA
The DNA here is from genome assembly GCF_000620305.1 of Desulfitibacter alkalitolerans DSM 16504. NCBI lineage: Bacteria > Bacillati > Bacillota > Clostridia > Neomoorellales > Desulfitibacteraceae > Desulfitibacter > Desulfitibacter alkalitolerans. The sequence goes on from NZ_KK211100.1 coordinate 1,008,630, forward strand.
GTTTGTGAAGCCTTGGCAATCTCTTTTGTTGGATTGTAATCAGCAGAAGTATAGTACTCTGTAAGCTTACCAATGGCTCCACCTGCCAGTAGACCTGCTACAGTGGCAATGAATACTCCCATGCTTAAATCAGCAGGCAGTAAGCCCCTTGTAAGGAAAAAGATTGCGATTACTGATAAAATGTAAGCAACCATCGAGCCTGTATTTAAAGCCTTTTGAGCGTTAGATCCTTCATTTGTTCTTACAAAGAAGGTTCCAATTATAGAAGCAACAATACCTGCACCTGCAACCATTAAGGGAAGTATGGTGCCTCCTGGTATTCCCAAGGCTGCAGCTAAAGCAATTGATGCAATAATTGAACCTACATAGGATTCAAACAGGTCAGCACCCATACCAGCAACGTCACCAACATTGTCACCAACATTGTCAGCTATAACAGCTGGGTTTCTTGGATCATCCTCTGGAATCCCAGCTTCTACCTTACCCACAAGGTCAGCACCAACATCGGCAGCTTTTGTATAGATACCGCCACCAACCCTGGCAAATAATGCAATGGAGCTGGCTCCTAAAGCAAATCCATTAACAATTTGTGGATTATCAAAGATAATATTTACAATTCCTAATCCTAATAAGCCTAATCCAACAACAGCCATACCCATTACAGCTCCACCGGAGAAAGCAACTCCTAGAGCCTGATTTGCACTTGTTCGTGCAGCATTGGCTGTTCTTACGTTGGCTTTTGTAGCAACACTCATGCCAATATATCCGGCAACACCGGAACACAAAGCTCCAATAATGAAGGCCAATGCAGTTGCCGGCTGCAAACTATCTGCACCTGGTGTCATATATCCAGCTACAACAATTAGTACTGCCAGGATAATTACAAACACTATCAATGTAGTGTACTGTCTTTTCAAAAAGGCCATGGCACCTTCTTGAATTGCTGCGGCAATTTCTTTCATGGTATCTGTACCAGGATCAGCATTGTTGATTCTATTAATAAGTACATATGCAAAGACTAACGCTAATACCCCGGCAATGGGGGCTAAATATTCTAATGGAAACAAATCTTATTCCTCCCTTAACGCAACAGTATTTTATTTTATTTTTATTTTTTTATAGTTAGCTTAATAAATTTAAATAATTAAACAATGGATATTAATAAGGTTACTATTAAAAAAGCTGCAGCAAGACCTGTTGCTATCTTCCCAAGCAATTCATCCAAACCCTTTTTTTTACCAAAAAAGGTTTCAGCACCACCTGCAATGGCACCGGAAATCCCGGCACTTTTTCCTGATTGCAATAATACAGAGGCTATGAGTCCCAGAGAAACTACTAATTGGATTATTATTAAGAATGTCTTCATCTAAACGGTCACCTCCTCATCATATTTCCTTTTAACAAACAAATATATTTTAGCATAACCCTTGGTAAATTACAACAAATAAGCACTTGTGCCCTTTATGGGTATTTTTGTTTATTTCTTTATTTTCTATACTATTATTAACTCAATAGTATTTAGTTAAACTTGGTTGTTTAAGTTAAGCCCTACCAGGGTAAAAAATAAGCAAGGGGCTTAAACTAGCTTTCATAATACCCCTTGCCTAATTATTGCTTTTATTTTTTAAGATTATAAAATACCTTCATCCCCTGGTATTGTGCCAGGTAATCCAGCTCCCCCTCAATTCTAAGAAGCTGGTTGTACTTGGCAACCCTGTCTGTCCTTGAGGGGGCTCCTGTTTTAATCTGTCCTGCATTTGTGGCCACTGCTATGTCAGCTATGGTGCTGTCTTCTGTTTCTCCTGATCGGTGGGAGATGATGCAGGTGTAGCCTGCTCTTTTTGCCATCTCTATTGTGTCCAGGGTTTCTGTTAGGGTGCCTATTTGGTTTACTTTGATTAGGATGGAGTTGGCTGTCTGGGTTTCTATGCCCTGGGATAGCTTCTTGACGTTTGTTACAAAGAGGTCATCGCCTACTATCTGGATCTTATTTCCCAGCCTGTCTGTCATGAGCTTCCAGCCGTCCCAGTCGTCTTCTGATAGGCCGTCTTCTATGGATAGGATGGGGTATTTGTTGACCAGGTTTTCGTAGTAGTCAACCAGCTCTGCTGATGTTAGGACCTTGCCTTCTCCTTCCAGGTTGTATTTGCCGTCTTTATAGAGTTCTGTTGCTGCAACGTCTAGGGCCAGGTATACTTCTTCTCCTGCTTTGTAGCCTGCTTTTTCTATGGCTTCCATGATTACTTTTAGGGCTTCTTCATTTGATGCTAAATCTGGGGCAAAGCCGCCTTCGTCTCCTACTGCTGTGTTCAGGCCTTTGCCTTTTAGTACTTTTTTGAGGCTGTGGAAGATTTCTGTTCCCATTCTTAAGGCATGGGAGAAGGATTCTGCTCCTACTGGCATGACCATGAATTCTTGGATGTCTACGTTATTGTCTGCGTGTTTTCCGCCGTTTAGGATGTTCATCAGGGGTATGGGTAATTGCTTGGCGTTTACTCCTCCTATGTATTGGTACAGGGGCAGGTCTAGTTCTTCTGCTGCGGCTTTTGCTGCTGCTAGTGATACTCCTAGGATTGCGTTTGCTCCCAGCTTGACTTTGTTTTCTGTGCCGTCTAGTTCTAGTAATACCTTGTCTATGCCTATTTGGTCCATTACGTTCATGCCGATTATTTCTGGGGCTATTATTTCGTTGACGTTTTCTACTGCTTTTAGTACTCCTTTGCCCATGTATCTGTCTTTGTCTTCGTCTCTTAGTTCTGCTGCTTCATAGGCTCCTGTGGATGCTCCTGAGGGTACTGCTGCTCTTGCCATGATGCCGCTTTCCAGGTATATTTCTACTTCTACTGTGGGGTTGCCCCTGGAGTCTAGTATTTCTCTTGCGTATAGGTCTGTGATTATTGTCATTTTGTTTTCCTCCTTTTATTTAATACCAACCACAGGGACGGTTCTGCTGGCTGGTTTTTCAGTTTTGCAAGATGACTAAATAAGACTTTCTTTGCTTGGACCAAGTTATGTCAATGTTTTGGTAGGTGTTAATCTATTAGGCTTTGGCCTGTCATTTCTTTTGGTTTTTCTATTTCCAGCAGTTCCAGCATGGTTGGGGCCAGGTCTCTTAGACTGCCTCCATCTCTTAATGTCTTTTCTTCTCTAAGTCCAAGGATAATTACTGGTACTGGACTGGATGTGTGGGCTGTATGGGGTGTGCCTTTTTCTTCTTCAACCATCTCTTCTGCATTGCCATGGTCAGAGGTTATGATTATTACTCCCTGCTTTTCCAGTACTGCGTCTGCTACTTTTTTAATGCATTCGTCTACTACTTCTACTGCTTTTACTGCTGCTTCAAAATTTCCCGTATGGCCTACCATGTCTGGGTTGGCATAGTTGATGATTATTACGTCATAGATGTCCTTGTTAATTTCATTTATTACCGTTTTTGTAAGCTCTTGGGCGCTCATTTCTGGCTGCAGGTCATAGGTGGCTACTTTTGAGGATGGTATTAGTATTCTTTCCTCACCTGGGTTTGGTTCTTCCTCACCTCCGTTGAAGAAGAAGGTTACGTGGGCATATTTTTCTGTTTCTGCTATTCTAAGCTGCTTCATTTTGTTTTTTGCAAGGACTTCCCCCAGGGTATTTACAAACCTTTCTGGCGGAAATGCTACAGGGGCTTCTATGGTTGCGTCATATTCTGTCATGCAGAGATATTTTAGGTTAAGCCAACCTGTTGGTCTTTCAAAGGCATCAAAATCCTTGTCTACAAAGGCCCTTGTTATTTCTCTAGCCCTGTCTCCTCTAAAGTTGAAAAAGATTAATGTATCTCCTTCTTTGATTGTTGCTGCTGGGTTGTTGCCTTTAATGATGACTGTTGGTTGTACAAATTCGTCTGTTATACCCTGGGCATAGGAGTTTTCTACTGCTTCTTTTGCAGATGATGCCCTTTGGCCTTCTCCCATGGCCATGGCTCTATATGCCTTTTCTACCCTATCCCATCTTTTGTCTCTATCCATGGCATAGTAGCGGCCTGATATTGTGGCTATTTGACCTATGCCTATTTCTTTTAGCTTTTCCTCAAGACTGTTTATGTATTTTAGGGCGCTTTTTGGTGGTACGTCTCTTCCGTCTAAAAAGCAGTGTACATAAAGGTTTTCTACTTCCATTTTTTTGGCCATTTCTATTAGGGCAAAGACATGCTCTATATGGCTGTGGACTCCTCCGTCTGATAAAAGCCCCATTAAGTGCAGCGATTTTCCAGATTCCTTGCAGCAGTTCTTATAAGCTTTTATGAGCTCTGGGTTTTCAAAAAAGTCTCCGTCTTTTATTGCTTTGCTGATTCTGGTTAAATCCTGATAGACTATTCTTCCTGCTCCAATATTTAGATGGCCTACTTCACTGTTGCCCATCTGGCCTGCAGGCAGTCCAACTGCTTCTCCTGAAGTCTCCAGAATGGTGTTTGGGTAATTAGCAAGGTAATTGTCCATATTTTTAGTTTCCGCACTTAAAATAGCATTGCCCTGCTTTTTTTCAGAGATGCCCCATCCATCTAATATTGTTAATACTACTGGTTTGTATTTTGCCATAGTTCACCGTTCCAATCTTGTAACTCCAGAATTCAGAATACAGGATTCAGGAGCCAGAATAGGAACCTTAGATCTCTTTACGTTTTATTCTGACTTCTGTCTTCTGACTTCTGTTTCCTAGTAGTTAATGAGTTTTAAAAAGCTATCTACTTCCAAACTAGCGCCCCCGACCAGGGCTCCATCAATATCACTCTGTTCCATAAAGCCCTTGATGTTTTCAGGCTTAACACTTCCTCCATATTGTATCCTGACTCTACCTGCACTTTCCCTACCAAAGTCATTGGCAATTATCTCTCTGATTTTAGTTATGACTTCCTGGGCGTCGTCTGCAGAAGAGGTTTTTCCAGTACCAATAGCCCAAACAGGTTCATAAGCTAGTATCAGCTCTGCCACCTGAGTGCTGGTTAAACCCTCCAGAGCAGCCTTGGTTTGCTTTTCCACTACATTAAAGGTATCTCCCTTTTCTCTTTCTTCAAGGATTTCACCTACACATACGATGGGAATTATTTCATTATCTAAAGCGGCCCTTACCTTTTTGTTAACTGTATGATCTGTTTCTGCAAAATACTGTCTTCTTTCTGAATGGCCTATAATACAATGGGTAACTCCCAGATCCCTTAGCATGGCTGGTGAAATCTCACCTGTATAAGCACCCTTATTTTCCCAGTGCATATTTTGAGCAGCTATTTTTATCTGGCTCCCCTGGGCAGCTTTAACAGCTGCTTCCAAAGAGGTAAAGGCAGGAGCAACAATTACATCAGCTTCTTCTACACCCTTTAGGTTAGCAGCCAATTTTTCTATGAATTCTTGGGCTTCATGTGATGTTTTATGCATTTTCCAGTTGCCAGCTATAACGGGTCTTCTCATTGCTATACAACTCCTATCTTTAAATCTACTCACCTTAAAGTTAAATTTACAAGACAGAGGAACCGTGAGACTGTGTTACTTATCCTTAAGGGCGGCCACTCCAGGCAGCACCTTTCCTTCTAAAAATTCTAATGAAGCTCCTCCACCTGTAGAAATATGATAAATAGAGTGGGCAACGCCAACCTTTTCCACAGCTGCTACTGAGTCTCCACCACCTATGATGGTTTTACCTTCACATTCTGCCATGGCTTTTGCAACCACCTCTGTTCCCCTTGCAAATTTATCTATTTCAAATACTCCCATTGGTCCATTCCAGAGTACAAGGGCTGAGTTTCTTATGATCTGGGCAAAGGCTTCTGCTGATGCCGGACCTATGTCAAGTGCTTTATAGCCTTCTGGCACATCCCCCCGTATTACCTGGGTTTGGGCTTCTTCGTTCATTTCTTGTGCTATGACCATGTCTACTGGCAACAGGAGGTTAACCCCAAGGGTATTAGCTTTTTCTTCTATTGCCTTTGCCAGCTCCAGCTTGTCTTCTTCTACTAAGGAATCAGCCATATTAACTCCTCTTGACTTCAGGAAGGTGTTGGCCATGCCCCCTCCTATTATGAGGTTATCTACTTTGTTTACAAGGTTTTCTAAGACTGCTATTTTGTCTGATACTTTTGCTCCTCCTATTATTGCTGTGAAGGGCCGGGCCGGGGTTTCTAATGCTTCTGTTAAAACTGACAATTCTTTTTCAAGGAGTAGTCCGGCTACTGCCGGTATGTATTCTGCTACTCCTACTGTGGAGGAGTGGGCCCTGTGGGCTGCTCCAAAGGCATCATTGACAAATACTTCTCCAAGGGCTGCTAATTCTTTTGATAGCTCCTTATCATTTTTCGTTTCTCCTGGGTAAAAGCGTGTGTTTTCCAACAGAAGTATTTCTCCACTTTTTAATTCTTTTGCCATTTGCTTTGTTTCCTGTGATGTGCAATCCTTAGCTTGTTTTACTTCTTTATGTAATAGTTCAGATAGCCTTTTTGCTACTGGTTCCATGCTGTATTTTGCTTCATATTTTCCTTCTGGTCTTCCCAGGTGGGACATTAGTATGATTCTACAGCCCTGGTCCATGAGGTATTGTATTGTGGACAGGGCTGCTCTGATTCTTGTGTCATCTGTGACGTTTCTTTGGGAATCTAATGGCACGTTAAAGTCAACTCTTACTAGTACGCTTTTTTCTTTTAGGTCAATGTCTTTTATAGTTGCCTTGTTCATTAATATTTTACCTCCTAGTGATAATTGGGTTTTGCAACTATCCAGGTACGAAAACTTACTGTTTAGGTACAGGGTCATATGGTCTTTGGTAAATGGAAACACCGTCTTGTTCTTTAAAATACCAGCCAGCGGAACCGTCCCCCCGGTTGTTATTTCATCATGTATTTGGCCAGGTCTACTACTCTGCAGGAGTATCCCCATTCATTGTCGTACCAGGCAAGGACTTTAACCTGGGTGGATTCCATGACCATTGTGGATAGGCCGTCTATTATGGAGGATAGTTGGCTGCCGTTATAGTCTTTTGATACTAAGGGCAGCATGTTGAAGTCTAATATGCCCTTCATTGGTCCCTTTGCTGCTTCTTCTAAGGCTTTGTTTACTTCTTCTACGTTTGTTGGCTTTTCTACTTCTACTACCAGGTCTACTACTGATACGTTTGCTGTTGGTACCCTCATGGCAAAGCCGTTTAGTTTTCCTTTTAGTTCTGGTAGTACTAAACCTACTGCCTTGGCTGCTCCTGTTGTGGTTGGTATTATGGATAATCCGCAGGCTCTTGCTCTTCTTAGGTCTTTATGGGCCTGGTCCAGGTTTCTCTGGTCATTGGTGTAGGCATGTACTGTTGTCATTACTCCGTATTTTATTTTGAAGTTATCATGCAGCACCTTGGCTACCGGAGCCAAACAGTTTGTTGTGCAGGATGCGTTGGATACTATTTTATGGTTGTCAGGGTCATAGATTCCTTCGTTTACTCCCATTACTATGGTTGCGTCTTCGTTTTTAGCCGGTGCTGAGATGATAACCTTTTTTGCTCCGCCGTCCAGGTGGGCCTTGGCTTTTTTGGCATCTGTGAATACTCCTGTGGATTCTACCACCACGTCTACTCCTAATTCTCCCCAGGGGATTTGTGCGGGGTCTTTTTCTGCATAGACCTTAACTGGCTTGCCGTTTACTAGAAATGAGCCTTCTCCTACTTCTACTTCTGCATCCCATACTCCATGTACTGAATCGTACTTAAGCAGATGGGCATTGGTTTCTGCGTCTGTTAGGTCATTTACTGCTACTACTTCTACCATGGGATCTTTTTCTGCTATTCTGTGTACAAGTCTACCTATTCTTCCAAATCCATTAATACCGATTTTAATTGTCATTATTTTACCCCCTATAATTTATATAATTTATTATTCTCATTTTATTCTAATCTATTAAACTAAAAGAAAGGGATTAAGTGAAGCAGCAACCACACTGTATTAATACTATAATACAATACAACAATTTTCCAGGAAAATCCTCTCTTAAATATGGAAAAAATAAAAAATAAGACGAAATGGAAGATTACCATCCAAATAATACAATATTGCAAATATGCATTATTATAATAATTTTAAACCCATATGTAATAATTGTCAAAAGTATATTTAAAACTTTTCACACCTTGGCGAAAAAAATTTACAGAATTCCATTGAACTCTGTAAATTCTTTACCGTTTTATTAGCTATTGCTAACCTTGTGCTCTAAATATTTCCTGCAACTAAATCATTTATACGGTCAAGGCCCTTTTTCATGTACTCAATGGAGTTAGCATAGGAAAGTCGTATGTTTCCCGGAGAACCAAAGGGTGATCCAGGCACAACTGCCACATAAACCTTTTCCAAGAGCAGTTTAGCAAATACGTTATCATCCTCTATGGTAACTCCTCCTATTGTTTTTCCATATAGACCACTGATATCTGGAAATGCATAGAAAGCACCCTTGGGGATTTGACAGGTTATTCCAGGTATTTTGTTTAATTCATCTACTATGAATTTACGTCGTTTATCAAATTCCTTTCTCATTTCTTCCACTGCATCCTGGTTTCCAGCTATTGCTTCATAGCTGGCCTTTTGGGTCATTGAGGCTGGAGCAGATGTTGCATGACTTTGAAATGCATCCATGGCTTCAATAATTTCATTTCCTCCAGCAGCATAGCCAATCCTCCATCCTGTCATTGCATATGCTTTAGAGACCCCATTAATTGTAACGGTCAGTTTCTTAATGTCCTCACCAAAGGATGCTATACTTACATGCTTTTCATCATCGTAGATTAGCTTTTCGTAGATTTCATCTGAGATAACATAGATATTATTTTCTACACACACCTGGGCAATTTCTCTTAACTCAGCTTCTGTATAAACAGCACCTGTTGGGTTGCTGGGACTATTGATAATTACTATTTTTGACTTAGGGGTTACTGCAGCCTGAAGCTGCCGGGCGGTCATTTTATACCCGGTTTCACCTGTAGTTGTAATAGTAACTGGAATACCATCTGCCATTTTAACCAGCTCGGGATAGGTAACCCAGTAGGGAGCAGGAATGATTACCTCGTCACCCACATCACATAATGCCATAATTGCGTTAAATAGACTGTGCTTTGCTCCTGAGGAAACTATTACTTGATCTGGTGTATACTTAAGATTATTTTCCTTCTCCAGCTTTTCACAGATGGCATCTCTCAGCTCCTTGATGCCAAGGTTAGGTGTGTACCGGGTAAAGTTGTCCTCTATTGCCTTTATTCCTGCAGCTTTGATATTGTCAGGTGTATTAAAATCTGGTTCTCCAGCCCCAAACTCAATGACATCATGTCCCTGAGCTTTTAGATTCTTGGCTACCGCTACCAGCCCTAGTGTTGGTGAAGGTTCAATTTTTTTAACTCTTTGGGATAAAGACATAATAATCTTCCTTCCTTTTATAAGATATCCAATTATACAACAACCATGTACTGCGTATTTTTTGCTTTTTTGAGTCTAAATACTCAAAAACCCGGGGGTTGCCCGAGTTTAATGGTCAGTTCTTTTCACAAAGTTGGTTTCCTACAGTACAAGAAGTTTTACAAGCTGACTGACATGAAACCTGACATTCTCCACACCCACCACTTTCCTGGGTTTTTTGAAGCTGTGATTTTAAAATAGTTTTAATATGTTTTAGCTCTCTTGCCATTCTAACCCTCCTTTATTACCCCGTGCTGCATGATTTAATGTTTCCTTACCTCATAAAATGCTTGTTAATACAATACTTCTTACTTCTTGCCCAATTATAGCACTATTAATTACTAAGGTAAATATTATCAATTATAAGTATTCAGTATACAGCAAATATCTCCTCATATAAGCTAGTATCTTTTTCTCCTGCTTGTAGATGCCATGCCAAGCTCACACCTGTACTTGGCTACAGTTCTTCTGGAAATTTTTATTCCCTGTGCCTTCAGCATATTTGTTAACTGCTGGTCTGTATAGGGTTTAGCACTATTCTCATTAGACACGAATTCCTTCAGCATCTTTTTAATACTTTCAGAGGAAACACCACTCCCAGAATAGTTATCAACACCACTGGCAAAAAAGAATTTTAATGGGAAAACACCTTGAGGTGTCTGAATATATTTATTATTTGTTGCCCGACTAACTGTTGACTCATGGATCTCTAACTGTTCAGCTATCTGTTTTAAATTTAAAGGCTTTAAGTGCTTTACTCCCTTTTCAAGGAAGCTCTTTTGGAACTCTACTATACAGTTAACCACCCTATATAAGGTAAGTCTTCTTTGCTCAATGCTCTTTATTATCCACGCAGCCGAGTTTAATTTTCCTTCTATAAATTTCTTGGCATTAACATCAACTGTATCTGCTGATAGTAACCTTCTATAAACTGGATTGATCCCCAATCGTGGCGTATATACATCATTGACAATTACAATGTATTCACCTTCCACCTTTTCCACAACCACATCAGGAACAATATACGTGGTTTGCTCTGAGTCAGCGAACCAGCGACCAGGCTTGGGGTCAAGGGTTTTAATATAATCTACTAACTGCTGTACCTCTTCCGGTGTAATATCAAGGCTTTTAGCTATTTTCAACAGCCTTCCACCGGCTACATCTTCTAAATGATACTTTATTACCGAGGTTAACAAGGAGTTAAGCTCAAGTTCCTTTTCACTTATTTGCAGCAATAGGCACTCTACCAAATCTCTTGCAGCCACACCTGGAGGATCAAAGGACTGAACCAGTTTTAATACAGCCTCTACCTGGGACATGGGATAAGAATACATTTCCCCAATTTCTTTTAGTGAAATGCATAAGTATCCATTCCTGTCCAGGTTGCCAATAATAAATTGGGCAATTTCCTTCTCTCTTGCATTACAACAGGAGAGCTTCAATTGGTTTAATAAATATTCTTCCAGGGTTGGTGCCTTTGTCAAAAAATTATCATAATTTACCTCTTTAGCTTCCTCACGAGGTTGTTTCACATACCCAATATCCCGGTCTTGAAAGTATTCATGCCAGTCAACGTCAAATGCCTCATTGTCTTCTTTTTCTTCCTTTGCAGCAGCAACAGTTTCCTCTGTGCTATCTTCGGCAGTTTCTATTTCCAGGGCTGGATTCTCTAAAATTTGTTCCTGTACAAATTCTGCTAACTCAAGAGAGGAGAGCTGCAATACAGTTATAGCCTGTCGCAGTTCTGGAGTCATTATTAACTTTTGGGTTTGTTGTAAGTTAAGTTCAAAGCCCATTTGCATAAAACCCACTCCTTAAAAAGACATTTAGACTTGGGAATTTCTCAATTACATTGTCAATGTCTTATTTTATATATTCTAGGTAAATTACATATTTCCTTCTCATTTCCCTTGGTTATATTTATTCACCAACCTACGATTAATACTAGGTGAACAAGAAGATTCTTGTTGGTTATTATTGTATTAATTAGGATTTATGGGCAATTCAACAACAAATGTTGTTCCCTCATCTTTTTTACTTTCAATGGACACCTTACCCTTGTGGCGCTCAATAATTTTATAGCTGATGCTAAGACCAAGACCAGTTCCATCATGATTTGTTGTAAAAAAGGGATTAAAGATATCCTTAATTATGTCTTCTTCAATGCCAATACCATTATCTTTGAAATTCACTATTATAGCGTCTTTCTTTTGAGAAATTGACATTTCTATACGCTTAGAAGGAACCTCTGCCATGGCCTTTAACGAATTTAAGGTTAGATTTAAAAAAACCTGCTTGATTTGCTTATCGTCCCAGTTAACTGTGGGGTTTTGGCTGTCTACATGCTGCAGCACCAGTTTGGTTTTATTTAAAAGACAGTGAGCTTCAATTAGATGATATATTTCGTTAAAAACCTGTCTTAAGGGTTTTGGACTGAACACAGGCTCAGATGGTCTTGCAAAGGCCAGAAAATCACTTATAATTGAATTCGCTCTATCGCTTTCTTCCACTATTAACCTTAAGGTATCATCTATGTTTCCTGGATCGACTCTTCTCAGAAGCAGCTGGGCAACACCTTTAATTGTGGTTAGAGGATTTCTAATTTCATGAGCCACTCCGGCGGCTACTTCACCTAAAGCTGCCAGCTTATCAGCCTGCATGAACTGCCTATCCCTGTGTCTCAGCTCTGTCACATCATTAATTAGAAATGTTACACCCTGAATATTCTTTTGGATATCCTTAGTAATCCCTACAGATATGAGCACTTCCCTGGGGGTTTTTTCAACATTGCAGGTAAGTGTAATTTCATCATTTAGAACATTCTCAGGAAGCTTTAATGTTTTTTCAATGTAATCAGAAAAATTACAACAAAATGTATTTTTGTAGTGTCTTAAAAGTGCCTTGCTCTTATTAATAGCAAAGAATTCACATGCCTCATTATTTAAAAAGGTTACCCTGCCTGATGCATCAATTGTAATAAGGGGCATGTTAATAGACTCAGTTATAAAATCAACCTTTTGCTTTAATGTATGCAGGATGTTAGTTTGACTAAGATCTTTGATCATTATTAATTTGCCTAAATATTCTTCCTTATCATCATATATTAAAGAAATGTTAATTAAATTATAATCTTTAATGAAAATGCTCTCGTGATTTAGGCTGTCGCCGTCGGACCTGCAGTAAATATCAGTAAGATAGCTCTCTTTAACACAGTCTATGGTCTTTTCCAAAACATCATCTTTACTCATATCTAACAGCTTTTCAGCAGCAGCGTTAAAAATTCGGACTATACTCTCATTGTCTATATAGATGATTCCAGCATCATTGTTTTCTAGAATACATTTATCCCTATGGGCAATTTCAATTAAACTCCTTCTCATTTTCTCTTCTGTTTCCAATAAATTTCCTATTAACCAGATTATAAGGAGTGATATGGAAGAAAAAATTAGCAAGTCTTCTATATTATATGGAATTGCTCCCAGAAAAAGCTCTAAGATAAAAAATGCTAATATTACAATGGCAGTTATTATTAAACCAATTTTTTTCCCATGCTTTATAATTACTATAACCATGGGCACAAAAAAAAGAGTTCTAGTGACAAAGGAATTAATTAAATAAACCAAAAAAAGTACTGTTAAAATATATACAGTTACTATAAATATCTCAGTTAACAAAACTTTTTTACTGGCATCTGGCTTAATTCTACCCAAAAAAACCAGAGTAAGCAGCCCCAGGAAACTTAACACCATTAATGCATGAAAAGAATCCATACTCGCAAAGTCTGCAGATTTAAATTGCAGATACCAAATAATAACAATAAAATGAAATGCTATTTGAAACATTACAAGATATTGATTTATTTTTTCTTTTCTCTTGTATTCAAAACTTAAGATATTCATAGGATATCTTCCTAATAATTTTTATTTTTTCCTCTAAAGTATTGGATTGTAAATCCTGTTAAGAACAGTAGTAGCGTAGATGGGGCACCCATGACTATTCTTAATAATGTATTACCAGCAATTTCTTCTAACCTTATATCAAAAAGAAACATAATAAAGCTGAAGCTTATGAATTCAAATACTAGGAGAAGTACAGCAGCAATTAGAACAGCAGTCACTACCTTGATGATATCATATTTTGTAAAATATAATACAATTACCGACAGCATAAGAATAAGTAGAACTGTATGAATTCCAAAGGCTACTGGTAATAACCTAACAAAAAAAGCCGCAGCCGCAAGTAAAGCTCCCAATAATAAAACATTTTTCCAACTAAAATTTGCTTTTAAAACAGCTAATGTTACAAAAACTAGTGCAGCAGATTCAGGTATTCCATGAAAAATTACTAATAATAATGGCAACTCAATCAATTTCTTAACCTCCTAATTTCAAGTCAGCTATTATATTTCGACAATTTTTGCACTAATCCTGCACCTGTTAGTTCAAGTGTATTAATTAAAGTTTTAGTGCAGCTCAAATTGGAGGTTTTTCATTTCAGTAAAAAGAGGCGGTTTCCCACCCCTTAAGTTACTACTTCCTTAAGCTTTTTGGCATTTCAGGCTGATAATTCCACCCGAAGCATGCACCAGCAGCACTTACAAAAGCAAGCATTGTTAAAATGTATGCCGCTCCTGTTAAGGCTAAAAATCTAAGTTTTTTCATGCTTTTCATCTCCTTTCATAAAGAGTTTTAAAAAATCATCAAAATATCTGATGATTGTAAAGCCAAGTGGTGTAATTGTGAAGGTCTGCCATAGGAAACCACCTATTATATGAAGGACAATTTCCTCTTTAACCAAGAAATATATTAGTATAGTTAACAACCCAATTATTATACCTAACCTGTGGGCACCCTTTTTTAATTCTTTTTTGTGGGTTTCAGACAGGGGTTTTTCTTTTACCTCTGCAGGTGCGTATCTTACAATAAATATAATTGAAGTTATATATCCGCCTGCAATTAATATAAGAGAGGGTTTAAGAAGGCTTGTACTAATATAAGCCAGGACCATGAAAATAATGATAGTAGCTATTGTACACCTTCCCATTGAGCTGCAGTGAGCACCTCCGGTATAGACCCTGGTTGCCAATGCAGTTAACGAAATAATTAATGCCGGCACTAGAAGGTCAAATAGATAGCCAAACAAAACTATTCCAAACAAACCCAACAAGGTAGACACAAGGGTTTCCATACCATAAGCTATAACCTCTCTTCTTTCATCTGAAAGGTTAAGTTCATTTTGAATAAAGCAGCTGACCTTTTTTATATATCCTGACACTAGATTTACCTCGCTAGTTTTTACTCAATTATATATTTCTACAATTATCCAATTATTCCTGCAAAACAATCTCTAAACTTGTATATTTTTCCACCTTCCCAGTTTAAATCTCCAAAGTGCCAGCACGGCTATGACAATCCATTGAAAAACTGTGATCCACCATACAGCATCCAGTCCCAAATCATAAATACGCAGTGCAGCATAAAATAGGGGAATACGAATAAACCAGTTCCCTATTATGGATAAATAGAAGGGGAACCTGGTATCTCCTGCTCCGCGCAAAGCCCCGGCCATAATCATTTCAATTGCGATGGCAGTTTGGGCAAAGGCAGCAATCTTAACAACTGCTGACGCAAGGGGAATTATACTTTCATCTGTGGTAAAGATGCGAACTAGAGGCTCGCTGAAAAAGAAAAAAACACAGGCAGCAGCAGTCATGGTTGCCACGGCAAGATACATTGTTTTAAATGCCAGCCTATGGGCCCTGCCCGGATCCTTGGAACCAAGACTCTGACCCACAAGGGCAGCGGCAACAATAGCAAAGCCATATCCGGGCATGAAGGAAATGGATTCAATGGATATTCCTACTTGATGTGCAGCATAGGGTACTGAACCCAATCCAATAATTAAATATACACCTGTAATCTGGCTTCCTGCCCTGACTAGCTCTTCTCCACCGGCAGGCAATGTGAGCTTAATAATCCTTTTAAAATCTATCCACCGTATTGGAAATAGATGTTTTCTGGTGATCTTTATTGGTATTCTACCACTAGTCAATACAAACAAAATAATAATACAGGAGATAGTAAAGCTAACTAATGTACCAATTGCAGCACCCTTGACACCCAGGGCTGGAAATCCCAGCTTGCCAAATATTAAAACATAATTTAAGACGATATTTATGGTGTTGCCTATCATGGCAACCTTTAAAGGAATTTTTGTATATCCTGCACTGCGGCAGGCTGATTCTCCAATAAGCAGCACCAATAAAAAGACACTGGATAGAGATAAAATACGTAAATATTCTACTCCAAGGGTATGAACAACCTCATTGGGAGCAAAGATGTTAAATATAGCAGGAGCAAGGAACCAGGTAAATACCCCTATTATTACTCCCAAAAGTGCTGCCAGGGATAGGGCTTGTCCAGAGATTCTGCTTGCTTCTTGAAAGTTTTGGGCACCAATTGCCCGTGCAATTATTGCCCCTGCTCCAATTCCAACTGCTGCAAATAAAAAAATAGTAGTATAGATGAATTGACCCCCTAACCCTACTGCCGTTAGAGAATCAGCACCTAGTCTTCCTACCATTGCAATGTCAACAAGACCAACCATCATATGTAATATCATTTCAAATATCGCCGGAAGGGCAAGTTTCATTATGAATCTTACTTCATGCATCTTTAGTCCTCACTTTAAAGCTTTACTTTCTATGTTTTTTTCCGGAAACCTTATCGGCCATCTTTTGTAATCTCCTCATCCTGTGATTTACACCTGATTTGCTTATCACAGGGTTCATGAGCTCCCCAAGCTCCTTTAAGCTCAGGTCGGGATTTTCTAGTCTTAGTCGGGCAATCTTTTCAAGGCCGACAGGAAGCTTTTCAAGCCCAGGGTTTTTTTCTAAAAGTCTTATAGCCTCCACCTGCTTAATGGCAGCATCAACGGTTTTATTAAGATTAGCCGTTTCACAATTTACAATTCTATTTACCCTGTTTCTCACCTCTTTTTTTACCCGTACACCCTCAAAGGATAAAAGGGCAGCATGGGCTCCAATAATATTTAAGAAGTCCACTATTTGTTCACTTTCCTTTAAATATATCATATACTTATTCCGTTTCATAAGGCTTTTTGGATTAAGACCAAAGTTTCGCATTAACTCACATATTATTTTGTAATGGGTTGGATCCTTAACAACAATCTCCAGATGATATGTCTTTTGCTCAGGGTTGCTTACTGATCCGCTGCCTAAAAATACTCCCCGTAAATATGATCTGTGACAGCACCTTTTCTTGAAAATATCTGAATCCCACTTAATCTCATATCCCTTTGGTGTTAATTCTATGCCCAGGGTTTTAAAAGCTTTTTTTGTTCCTATCTGAGGCAGGAGCCTAACCACATAAAGAGTGCTCTTTTTCAATCTGGCTCTTCTTTTAACAGATACCTCATGTTGGAGATTAAACAGGTTCTTGGCCAGCCTATATGCCCTTCTGGCAATTGCCGGATTTTCCGTTTCCAATGTCAATGATAAGTGATAATCAGCATCAATATGAACGTTTCCAGACATCATAATCAAGCTTTTTAGCTCAGCAAGCTGGCAGCATTTTTCGCCATCATCTATACGTGCCATTTCATCTTTGACCTGTTTTGTAAAAGACATCCCTACTCCCCCTAGACATTGCTATAGCCCCTGCAAAAGTCAACCAATCAAATCCTTATACCTTTCGCCAAAAAGCAGATCTAAAATCTTTAGCCTTTCCGTAGCTGGTATATCCTTGAGGATTTCCTTCATGATGACCCTTGCCAGCTTATCTGAATCATGCCTTACTAAATCCGAAAGATTTACAAGGTCAGCCTTATGTATTTTTACACCCAGCTGCCTAAAAACTCTTTCGTCTAATATTACCGGATAGGCCCCCTTTAATCTATACCTCTCTGCGTGGCTTTTGGGAATACTGCCTGTATTTACTATTACCTTATCAATTCTTAGCTGTGGGACATTAGCCTTTATTGCTTTTACATGCTCAGCTGCTGTAAAATAATCTGTTTCCCCTGGCTGTGTCATTACATTACATACATAATACACCTGGGAGCTGCTTTTACTTACAGCATCTGCAATCCCTTTGATTAATAGATTGGGAATTATGCTGGTATAGAGGCTCCCCGGCCCTATAATAACAGCGTCTGCCTCTTGAATAGCCTTTAGGGTCTCCCCAACAGGCTCACAATCCTCCGGGACAAGCTGAATTCGTACAATTTTACCTGGATGCTTGACTATTTCTGTTTCACCTAGAACATCCGAACCATCATCCATTTGGGCCTTTAAAATAACATTACTTAATGTAGACGGTAGGACAGTACCTCTCACTGCCAAAACCTTACTTAATTCTTGAAGTGACTTGTTCATATCACCAGTAAGATCTGTCATGGCTGCCAGGAGCAGGTTGCCCAGGTTACGTCCTTCTAAACCCTTCCCCCTGGAAAAACGATAGTTGAACAAATCCTCCAGAAGGCTGTCACCGTCTGCCAGGGCCATCAGGTTGTTTCTTAGGTCCCCTGGCGGTAATATGCCAAGCTCTCCCCTTAGCTTTCCAGAGCAGCCCCCATCATCTGTTACAGTAACAATGGCTGTAATGTTGCTTGTATAGTGTTTTAAGCCCCTGAGCAGGACTGACAATCCAGTTCCCCCACCAATGACTACTATCTTGGGCCCTCTTTTTAACTGCCTTTTTTCATAGATTACCTCTACCAGACGAGTCTCGTTATATGGAATAATAACATTTAATATGGACTTGGCACCCTTTTTAAGTGAAAAGGAGATCATAAATAAGCCAAGTATAATAAAGAATACACCTGCAATCATAACTGAACTGTAGGAAATATATTGTTCTTCCAAGAACCTGCCAATGAAGAATAAAAAGGTCCACCATTTTGCTTCAAGTATTAAGGCCAGGCCCCATGAGGATAATATCACTCCAATCAAGGCAAGAAGCAGCCAACGCTTGACCCTTAAGCCAGGATATAACCATTTAAAATTTGTTTTAAACCAACCCATTAAATACCTCCTGAACCCTTATCAAGATCTCTATGTTTAGTGATTACCCTGCAATCAAAATCATTAAAGCATAATGAAAGGTGATTAGCAATTGCCACTGATCTATGCCTGCCTCCAGTACAGCCAATGGCTATAACCAGCTGACTTTTTCCTTCTTTTTTATAATGAGGTATAAGAAAATGAAGAAGACTGCAGTATTTTTGCAGAAATTCCTGGGTCACTTCATTTTTTATTACATATTCCTTTACCTTCTCATCATGTCCGGATAAGGGGCGCAATCCCATGTCATAATGAGGGTTTGGGATAAATCTAACATCAACTACAAGGTCGGCATCCATTGGTATGCCATATTTAAAACCGAAGGACATTACCGTTACCGGCAGCTTATCCATTTCACCACTAAATATATTAGATATCTGCCCCTTTAACTGGTTTGTGGACATATCAGAGGTGTCCAAAATAATCTCTGCTCTGCTCTTAAGATGGGCAAGTATTTTTCGTTCTTGAATAATACCCTCCATTATGTCTACAGGTGATAAGGGATGTGCTCTCCTGGTTTCCTTAAATCTCCTTATTAATACTTCATTGGAAGCGTCAAGAAAAAGGGTTCTGTATTTTAGACCCCTTTTATCCAAGCAGGCCAATGCCTTATCCAGGCTGTCAAAAAACTTTCCTCCCCTGATATCCATGACTAAAGCTACCTTATCAATACTTTCAGCCTTTTCTAATTCCTCTAAAAGCTTTGGAACTAAAGATGGAGGTAGGTTGTCAATACAAAAAAAACTGAGGTCCTCCAAACAACGAATGGCTTGTGTTTTCCCAGCTCCAGATAATCCAGTAACAATTATTAATTGCAGCTTATCTAACTTCATTTTTTTCACCTAATTTAAAAGATTTTTGATCTGCCCCTTGTCTATACCTGCCTTCATTGCTATTTCAAGGCCAGGCTCTAAATTACCCACAGTTTCTGTAAAGTGGGCATCGCTATTAATAACAAATTCTACCCCCTTCAGGGCTGCAACCTTTAATTCCTCAGGTGTTTGATACAGGTGACCGCAGTTTATCTCATATGCCACATCATTTCGCGCACAAGCCCTTGCAACCTCACTAATATCAATGGGCATGCCCAGTCCGGGATGACTGATGGCAAAGGGCTTATGCTTGACACAGGCTTCGACCAGGGTCTTGGTATTGAAATTAGTCACCTGACTATTACCTACCTTTAAAAACTGCCTGGCCTGGTTTTTTAGGACCAGGTTCCAGTAATTGGCCAGTGAGTTTGCATACACAAAGGGGTGAAGACCAATTATCAGCAGGTCTAACCTTTCATAAATTTCAGGAGGCACATCAATCTCCCCTGCTTCGCCAAGAATATTTGCCTCTACTCCGCTTAAAACCTTAAAATCCTCCAGGCTTTCATTTATGTCCCTTATTTTGCGAGCTGCTTCCAGGAGTTTTTCCAAACTTTTTAATCCGCCGGCAATATTTCCAGGGCCATGGTCAGTAATTGCTATTTCCCTTAACCCTTTACTTTTTGCTGCAGCTATCATTTCATCAATGGTGGCCCTGCCATCACTATAGTTTGAGTGGGTATGGTAATCGCCAGTAAATTTCGCCATCTAGTTACTCCCTTTCATGTTTTTTATGACCTTGCTCATGGTTCAAAGTTGCAAGTCTTGTGCTGCAGGATACAGGTTACTTCCTGCCTCTTGAATGCAAATACAAGTGAATCTCATGAACTGATCTGTTGATAATCTGGTTCTCCCCCAGTCCCACCTTTGACACAAGCTCAACTGCTGATGTAAAATCACCTACCTGCTCAGCCCAATGGGCATCACTACCAACAGCTACCTTTATCCCATGCTCTGCTGCTTTTTCAGCAATAGCCAGGCAGTTGCAGTAGCTGCCTGCCCGGGAGGTGCCTAAAGAGCTGTTGTTAATTTCTAAAAGCATTCCACTTTCCTTGCAGGCCAGAACTATTTCAGTGGGATCAACCTTAAATTCAGGATTTCCGGGATGAACTATCATATCTATTAACGGATTATTAATGGCATTTATCATGGCCCTGGTATTTTCAACAACTGTGCCAGAAGGAGAGCAGTAGGTATGAAAGCCGGCAAGAACAATATCCAGCTTATTTGCAACCTCTTCTGGAATGTCAATATTGCCTTGCTTATCTATAATATTAGCCTCTACACCTTTTAATATTTCCACACCTAGATAGTTTTTTGGCAAAACCCTAATATTATAAAAATAATACAAATGAGGTGCACCTGGCATTTTGGGGCCATGATCAGTTATTGCAATTAGCTTTAATCCCTTTTTTGCAGCAGCCTGGACATTATCAGCAATGGTACTATAAGCGTGGCCGCTTGCTACAGAATGGACATGCAGGTCAGCTTCAAATTTCACTTAAAACCACCTCTTATCATAACTTATTAACACAACCTCATATTTATCTTTATTTATTTGAATTGCTTTAGAGAGGTGAGTATGCAAAGCATAGCTGATGGGCACTAGACAAGAACCAGCTTTTCTATAGCTTCAGCAACTCCATCATCATTATTGTTTTTTGTCACATAATCAGCATGTGCTTTTACATGGTCATCAGCATTTGCCATGACCACAGCATAGCCTGCATATTTAAACATTTCTATGTCATTTTCATTATCGCCAATAGCCATAACATTTTTTCTGTCAATGGCTAACCTTTTAACAACTGCAGCTAACCCCTTACCCTTTGTAGCTTCTGGATTTAGTATTTCCAAAAAATGAGGTTGGGAACGGGTAATATATAATCCCCTGTCGGAAAGCTGTTCTCTAATGGTATGCAAAACTTCCTCTTGACCCATGGCTAACAGCTTTATAGGTGAAAATTTTAAGAACTTCAACAGGTCATCAACCTCATGCAGAGGTACATTTACTCTACCGGCGTATTTCTTTGCCCAATAGTCACTCTTTTCCACATAGAGCTTGTCATCAAAGTACACATTAAGCTGGCAGTCAAATTCCCTACAGATTTTCACCACATGCCGGGCCTCTTCTAATGGAAGATTTTTTTCATATAGCACTTCACCATCAAAGGAGTTCTTTACCAGGGCCCCATTATAGGTGATTAAGGGTATATTTATTCCCAGCTTCTGGGCATAGGGATAGGCTGATGCATACATCCTGCCTGTACAAAGGGTTACCTTCACTCCCCTGCTTTCCGCTGTTTTTATTGCCGCTGCCGCCCTTGGCGAGATTTCCAGGTCATTATTCAAGAGAGTACCATCCAGGTCAATTGCTATTAGTTTGAATTCCATATGTTTCCTCCAAGGCATATTTTACGTTTATCTTCTATATATCATAGAGACTTTCCTTCTAAATTATGTAAGATATTTGCCCAGGTATGCCGGACAATTTTAGCTGACCCTTAAGAGAACAGGTTTTTTGGCATATGCTTTGACAAGCCATGGGAAGGATTCTATAATAAAGGCAGGAATTATGTGGTAAAATAGTTTAAATTAGAGGAAAGGGGATTTTACCGTGTATTATAAAAATCTATTGGAGGAAACCTTTAAGGAGCTAAATGTATCCTATTTTGAAAAGGATCTTGGCTACAGCTTTGACCAGCCTTTATCCATCACAATTGCCACACCCCAGACTCATTTTTCATTTAAAACAAAAACCTTAAGACTGGAAAGCACTGATGATTTCTTGTACATGGATTTTGATAATGAATTTTCTTTTAAGACACAGGCACCCTTTGTTAATTTTGCACCCTCCAAAGATAATTTGTTAGTTCGTTTAAGTCATACGAAGTTCTAAAATCTACTTCTGACTTCCGACGTCTGACTTCTGACTTCTGACTTCCGACTTCCGACGTCTGACTTCTGACTTCTGACTTCCGACGTCTGACTTCACCTGCACAGATAGTCATATACCTGCATGGCTGACTTTTTATTCATGCCTTCTACCTGCTCCAGCTCCTGGAGGCTTGCCATCCTTATATTTTCCAGGGAGCCAAATCTGTTTAGAAGGGCCTTTTTTCTCTTGGGACCTATGCCGGGAATCTCATCTAAAAGCGAGCGAAAGCTGTCCTTGCTTCTCAACTGCCTGTGGTACGTAATGGCAAAGCGGTGGGCTTCGTCTCTGATCCTTTGCAGCAGATATAAGGCCTCAGAGTTTTCCGGAAGCCTTATTGGCTCCTGTTCATTTTCAGTAAATAAAAGCTCCTCTTTTTTTGCAATGCCAAAGGCAGGTATGCTGGCAAAGCCCAATAGCTTCATAACATCCCTGGCAGCACTTAACTGGCCCTTTCCTCCATCTATTAAAACCAGGTCAGGAAGAGCAGCGGCCCCAGCTCCCCTTTTAAATCTGCGATAAAGCATTTCCTGGAGAGATGCATAATCATTTGCTCCTTCAACAGTATTAATTTTAAACCTTCTGTATTCATCAGTTAAGGGCTTGCCCTTTTCAAAGACCACCATGGAGCCTACAGTACTTGTACCCTGGATATTTGAAATATCATAGCACTCAATCCTAATTGGCAGGGTTGTAAGCTTTAGATATTCCTTTAATTGTAAAATGGCTTCCCCATCGGCAAGCTTCTTCTTTTGTCTGGAAAGCTGGGCTTCCTCTAAAAGCAGCAGGGCATTTCTGCCAACCATTTCCAAAAGCTTTAGCTTTTCACCCATCTGCGGAACCTGAACTACAACCCTAATACTGGCCTTTTCCTTCAGCCACTGTTCTATTACATCCTTATCCTCAATGGGCTCCTGAAGCAGTATTTTTCTAGGAATATCTGCTACCCTGCTGTAATACTGCTTGACAAAGATGGTCATTACTTCACTCCTGCTGAGACTATCTGTACCATCCAGGAAAAAATGCTCTCTGCCCACAACCTTGCCGTTGCGAATAAAGAAAACCTGAACACATACCTCATTGCTTCCCCTGGCAAAGGCTATCACATCCTGATCCTCCTCAGCTGCATTAACAATCTTTTGCTTCTCAAGAACCTTCTCTACAGCCTTGATCTGGTCCCGCAGCTCACCTGCCTTTTCATATTGGAGGTTCTCCGCAGCCTTGAGCATTTTTTCTTGAAGGTTTTTGATTAGCCTTTCCTGCTTTCCCTCTAAAAAATTCATAATCTCATTTATCATATCCTTGTAATCGGCAGCCGAAACATTTCCCGCACAGGGGGCCAAACATCTTTTAATATGATAGTTTAAGCAGGCCCTCTGCTGTTTTTCAAAGCTTTTACATGTACGTATGGGGAAAAGCCTTCGTAAAAGCCTGATTGTTTCATGGAGAGAGCCAGCACTGGTATAGGGGCCATAGTACTTTGCCCCATCCTTTTTTACCCTGCGGGTGGTAACAATCCTTGGATAGGCCTCGTCCAGGGTAATCTTTATATATGGATAGGTTTTATCATCCTTTAAAAAAACATTGTATTTGGGTCTGTGTTTCTTTATTAAATTGCACTCAAGTATTAGCGCCTCTACCTCTGTGTCAGTAACAATATAGTCTATATCCTTGATATGGCGCACCAGGGCCGAAACCTTGACCGAAGCATTACCATCCCTGAAGTAGCTTCGTACACGACTCCTCAGGGAGGAAGCCTTGCCAACATAGATAATCTTTTCTTCTTCTGACAGCATTAAATATACTCCAGGCTTATCCGGTAACCGCTTCAGCTTGTCCTCTATGTCCGTCATTGTAAACCTCCAAAACCTTTTTCAAAAATTGACCTGTATAGGAAGCAGGTGCCTGGGCAACCTCCTCTGGAGTGCCTGTAGCCACAACCAGACCACCCTTGTCTCCTCCGTCAGGCCCTAAATCAATTATATAATCTGCAGTCTTGATAACGTCAAGGTTATGCTCAATAACTAAAACGGTATCTCCATTGTCAGTTAGCTTTTGAAGTACATTTAAAAGCTTGTCAATATCTGCAATATGAAGACCTGTTGTAGGTTCATCTAGAATATACATTGTCTTGCCATTGCTGCGTCTGCTCAGCTCAGTTGCCAGCTTTACCCTTTGGGCCTCGCCTCCTGACAGGGTGGTTGCAGGCTGACCCAGGCGAATATAGCCCAGTCCTACATCCTGCATCGTTTTCAGCTTGCGGTAGATTTTTGGCAGATTTGCAAAAAAATCCGCTGCTTCATCTACAGTCATTGCCAGTACATCTGAAATGGTTTTTCCCTTGAACTTGATTTCCAGGGTCTCTCTGTTGTATCTTTGCCCCTTGCAAACCTCACAGGGAACGTACACATCTGGAAGAAAGTGCATTTCTATTTTTATTATCCCATCACCCTTACAGGCTTCACACCGTCCACCCTTCACGTTAAAGCTAAAACGGCCAGGTTTGTAACCCCTTGCCCGGGCATCAGAGGTCTGGGAAAAGATATCCCTTATTCCATCAAATACTCCAGTATAGGTAGCAGGGTTTGAGCGTGGAGTTCTCCCTATTGGAGACTGGTCAATATCAATTACCTTATCCAGGTGTTTAATGCCTGAAATTTCTTTATGCTTTCCAGGCTTGGCCTTGGCATTATGAAGGGAGCTCACCAGTTTTTTATATAGTATTTCATTGATCAATGTACTTTTACCACTACCGGATACACCTGTTACACAGGTAAATAATCCCAGGGGTATTTCCACATCTATTTTCTTTAGGTTATTCTCTTCAGCACCCTTGATAATAATGCGCTTTCCATTGCCTACCCGTCTAACAGGGGGTATATAAATCTGCTTAACTCCATTTAAATACTGACCTGTAATGGATTCCTCACAGGCCATGATGTTATCAATGGTACCTGCAGCTACTATTCTTCCGCCATGAGCACCTGCCCCGGGGCCAATATCCAAGATATAGTCAGCCTCACGAATGGTATCCTCATCGTGCTCTACAACAATTAATGTATTGCCTATATCCCGTAAATGCTTAAGGGTCTTCAGCAGTCTCTGATTATCCTTTTGATGCAGGCCAATACTTGGCTCATCAAGTATGTATAAAACTCCAACCAGACTTGATCCTATCTGAGTTGCAAGTCTAATCCTCTGGGCTTCACCCCCTGATAAAGTACCTGCTGCCCTATCCAGAGTAAGATAATCCAGACCTACATTGACCATAAAGGAAAGGCGTTCCTGAATCTCCTTGATAACCTGCTGGGCAATGATTCTCTCCCTTTCAGTAAAGTCTACAGACTTTAAGAATTTCAGTGCTTCTGCAACTGACAGCTGGGTGAATTCATATATATTCTTATCCTTTATTAAAACTGATAGGGATTCTTTTCTAAGCCTTGACCCCCTGCAGGCGGGGCAGTGGCTGGTACTCATGTATTCCTCAATCTCTGTCCTAACCCAGTCTGACTGTGATTCCTTATACCTTCTCTCCAGATTCGGAATAACACCTTCAAAGGCAGAGTAATAGGTCTTGTGGGTGCCAAAGCGATTCTTGTATTTAAACTTGATTCTGGTGCCTCTGTCCCCGTATAATACAATATCCCTTTGCTCCTGGGTTAGCTCCTCAAAGGGTATATGAATAGAAAAATCAAAATGCTCGGCTACACTTTCAAGCATTTGCGGATAATAGTTACTTGTTGATTTGCTCCAGGGTATTATGGCACCTTGGGCAATTGATTTCCTCGTATCTGGTACTATTAGGTCTGGGTCAACCTCATTTTTAAAGCCCAGTCCGCTGCAGGCCTGGCAGGCCCCATAGGGGCTGTTAAAGGAAAATGTCCTTGGATTTACCTCTTCAAAACTAATTCCACAATCCATACAGGCAAACTGTTCACTAAAAGTCAATTCCTCACCATCAATTACATCAACCTTTACTATCCCTTCAGCAAGCTTTAAGGAGATTTCTAGTGACTCTGCCAAACGAGCTTCAATTCCTTCCTTAATGACAATTCTATCTACCACCACGTCAATGGTATGCTTTTTATTCTTATCCAGGGTAATCTGATCATCAGCCAGGTTAAAAATCTCGCCATTTACCCTCACCCTGGCAAAGCCATTTTTACGTACTTCTTCAAGGAGCTTAAGATGCTCTCCCTTACGGCCCCTTACGAGAGGTGCTAGAACCTGGATTTTTGTTTTTTCTGTCAAAAGCATAAGCTGATCAACCATCTGGCTCACTGTCTGTTGAGATATCGGTTTCCCGCATTCAGGGCAGTGAACCCTCCCCACCCTGGCAAATAGCAGCCTTAAATAGTCATAGATCTCCGTAACAGTTCCCACCGTGCTTCGTGGATTCCTGCTGGTGGTCTTTTGATCTATGGAAATAGCAGGAGACAACCCTTCTATATAATCTACATCTGGTTTATCCATCTGCCCCAGAAACTGCCTGGCATAGGCCGAAAGAGACTCAACATAACGCCTCTGTCCCTCTGCATAGATAGTGTCAAAGGCCAGGGATGACTTACCCGACCCGCTTAGTCCTGTAATTACCACCAGCTTATCTCTTGGTATCTCCACATCTATATTTTTCAAGTTATGAACCCTTGCACCTTTTACAATTAGTTTTTCCTTTGCCATGATTTACACCGCCAATTTCCCTTTTTATCCTTATCTGAGTGTAATTAGTAATTATTATTATTTACACATAAAAATTATAACACTTGTTCCTTGGCGAGGCAATATAAGCCCAAGTTAACATATTTATCAACCAGCAAATATTAATACATGATAATTATGCCAAATGCTGCTAAAAAATGCAGGATTTTAGCAAATTATGGCGAATTGGTTTTAGTTAAAAAAATAAAATGAATAAATGTATCTACAAAGTCTACAATAACTACATTTTATGAGGAGGATAGAGAAAGGTTGGTGAGGATGTTAGATAAAAAGGTACAGTTAGAAAGGAGTAAGCAAATTGAACAAAGACAACAAGAAAAAACAAAACAAACAAACTGGCTCACGAATGTCAATTAAAGCAAAATTGATAGTATCGTTATTATTTATTGTATTAATCTTCGTGGCCTCATCAACTTTTAACTATAACCAGCTCCAGAAAATTGAAACTAACCTGGAGGAACTCAATCAAAAAACCCTAATCTCCAGGTATGCAACTGACCTGGCTGTCGCCAACAAGGAAGCCTATGAATGTTTTGCAGAGCTCTATGTATTTAATAATTTAGATGCGGAAAGAAACTTTAGAAATGCACAAATGAAGTTTAATTCTACCCTCAACGCTTTAAAAAGCCGGGTAGATCCTGAACAAGTATCTCAACTTGAAACAATTGGAACCATCTTCAATAATATGGCAAATCTTTTTGAAAACAGCTTGCTGCCTGCATATCACGAGGGCAATGATTTTACCATGGTTTATGCTATAGAATCAGCCAGGCAAATTATGAGGGATTTAAACATTACCATTAATAATTTAAATTCCCAAAGTCAGTCAGTGTATGCCTTTAGCAGCATGGCAATACAGGGAGTCATTGCAGAAACAACCAGTTACTCTCTCAAGGGTCTGGGAATAGTTATTATATTAGTATCTATAATTTCCGTAATACTCTACTCATCAATTAACAAGCCTATAAAAAATATGATTGCTCTCAGCAACCAGATTGCCAATGGGGATTTGACAGCAGAATTCAGCCAGCATAAGGGCAAGGGAGAAGTTGCAAAATTCATGGCAGCATTTAAAAATATGCAGGACAATCTTAGAGGTCTGGTAAAAAAAGTTTTGGAAATTGCCGAACAGGTTGACACAAGCAGTTCTCAACTAGCTTCAAATGCAGAGGAAACAAGCCAATCAGCTTCACAGGTTGCCGTTACTGTATCAGAGTTGGCTCAAGGCTCTCAGGAACAGCAAAACCTTGTGAATGAGGCTGTTGATTTTATTAACAAGACAGCTGAAAGCATTGCCCTGGTTAATGATAAATCCAGGCAGATGGCTGAAGGCACAGAAAAGGTGATTACCAAGGCCCAAAGTGGAAAAGAAATCATGGAAGAAATGATTTCTCAAATGCAGGCAATAAGTGCTCGTGTAAATTCATCAGCTAGTTCAGTGACAGAGCTCAAGGAGCATTCAAAACAGATCAGCAGCTTTGTGGCAATTATTACTGCTATAGCTGAACAAACAAATTTGCTTGCTTTAAATGCAGCAATTGAAGCTGCAAGGGCAGGGGATCAGGGCAGGGGCTTCGCTGTGGTTGCCGAAGAAGTACGCAAGCTTGCCGAACAATCCAATGATGCTGCCGGAGAAATTGGAGCCATTGTACAAAAGATTCATCAAGAAACTGATTCAGCTGTTTCATCAATGCAGGAAAGCACCCAGGAAGTAACAGAAGGCTCTCAGATAGCTAATGAATCTGGAAAACAGTTTAATGACATTTTCAATGAAGTTAATAACCTTGTCTATTATATAAAGGAAGTCGAATCCATTGCAGCTAAAATAAATACTGACAGCAACCATATGATTGAATCAGTTAATAACATATCCGCAATTACCCAGGAAAATTCTGCAGGCCTGGAAGAGGTGTCAGCTACTACCCAGGAGCAAACGGCAAGCGTTGAAGAGGTGTCCTCTGCTGCTGTACAGTTAGCTGAACTATCCAAGAAGCTTCAGGAGGCTGTCAATAGGTTTAAGATTTAAGGATATTGTTTTATTAACGAAACTGTAGGGAAAATCAAAATCAATAATAATATGAATATGTAAATACTTAAGGGCTGTTTAACAAATGTTTGTGAACAGCCCTTTGAATATTTTTCAATGGTTTTTTAAATAATAGATTTATAAAAGTTTTGTTAAAGGGAGTTTTAATATGATTTATTTCCTTACATTTATTGCTTTAATACTCATATTTAGCACAGGCTTATGGCTTTGGATGAATAGAACTAATGCCCCTGTTCTTCGAAAGATGGTAGACGAAGATGTTCAGCAGGAATTAGATGATAGACAGGAGTTAAGTGAACAAATACTACCTGATGAACCAGAGGTTAATGCCAAAGACAATAGGGATTATTTAAAAGACAAAAGCTAGCCTTATAATGTGACACGGGCCAGCCTTTAAGCCGAGCCTAGACCTTTACTTATAACACTCCTGATATAAGGAACTGCCAATAGAACAAAAGAGTAAATTAGTCCCCAGCCAAAAATCAAGAGAAAGAAAGAGCAAAGAATTAAAGAAAAGACTCCAATAATTCTCTTGTTAACTGAAGTATTTATTTTTATGTAGGCCAGTATGCTTAATAAATAAAGCATTAAGAAGTTCTGACTGACAATTTTCACAAAAAAGGCCAGGGGTATGTTCATTACTCCTATGAGTAGTATTGTTATTCCCCCTGCAGCAAGAATAAAGGCAAGTGAATATCTAGGAACACCCCTGGAATTATTTATTTTCCCAAAGAATACAGGCAAACTTCCTGACCTTCCGCCTGCAAATATTAATCGTGAGGTTCCCCAGACCCATGCATTTCCATTAATTATTATAATTAAAAAGCTTACCAGTCCAATCCACACCTCAAGGCCTGAGCCTACTGAAACTCTAAACATTTCTGCAATAGGTGCCTGAACAGTTTCAGGAGCAGATTGGTTTAGAAGCCCCACTGCATTAACACTGATTCCAAGATAGAGGATCATGATTATCACAAAGCTGATGAACATGCTCTTTGGAAAATCCCTTGCGGGATTCTTAAACTCCTCAGCTATAAAGGACATATTTTCCCATCCAAGAAAAGCCCAAAAGATTAGTGCCATTGCCTCCCATATTCCAAAGATTCCAAATTGGAACTCATATGCACCAGGATTGGCAGCTGCCTTTGGCAGGCCAATGACGACCACTGCAAATAGAAGAATAACCAGACTTACAACTGAAAGGTTTTGAACACTGCTGCTAAACCTTGAACCATTCCAGTTTAGCCCTACAGTAAAAAGGACAATAAAAAAGCCTGCCAGCAGGGTAGTGGTATAAGAAAGACTAAAGGAATATGCCAGGTAGTTTGCGCCTATTAGTGCAAGGGTTGGAATGCCAACAGGAACGCTTCCAATGACTAGATAGGTTGCCCCCTGGGCAAGGGTTTTGCCAAAGGCGTTATTCACAAAACCAGCAACTCCATCTGCAGCAGGAAATTTAACTGTCAAATCGGCAAAAATCAAGATAAAGGGGATTGTAAACAAACCCATTAAAATCCAGGCAATTATGGAATCTGCACCAGATATTGAATAAACAAGTCCAGGTAAAAGCAGTAATCCCGACCCTATAATAGATCCTATTGCTAAAGCCACACTATCAAATAATCCAAGATTCTTCCTAAGCTGATTCAATGCTACCCCTTCTTTCAAATATATACAGTCAAAAAAAATAGCCTAACAATATACGTAGACATAGCTTAATGCATGGGTCACTCCTTGCAAAAGTATGGGGACACACCTTTATTCCTGCCTTGCCCTGAAAATTGAGGTGTGTCCCTGTATCCCGGATATTTCCGTAATTTTACTTTTCCATAATGGAGCACTGGGCGCCGCATTCTGAACATTTCTGCTTCAAGGCTCCTACTGGAGGCTCACCTTTTATGCCTTTAACAAGCTCCATGATTTTCTCAACTTCCTGATCTTCCCCTTCAACCACCATTACAACTGACCCTTCTGATCCGCCAACACCCCCAGCTGAAATACAGTATGCATCAATATCTGCCAGGATTTCCAGGGCTTCTATTTCAGTAAGTGGCAGGCCATAGGTCACAGGCATCAGGCCAACTCGCATGCCGATAGCCTTGTCAAAGGTTTTAATTCCGGAAACATTAGCAGCCAGATTCACATCAGGAATCATCTTTTCCAGCCCAACCGGCATAATTAAATGGCTTCCCCTTGCAACTATAATGGGTAATGCCTTCCCAATTGTGCCTCCTACAGGATTAGCAAGGAGTACTCCTACAACTCCAGCATTGTCAATTGCATTGCCGCCCTTTATGAAAACATCCCCTGCTTCCATTTTTTCAACTGCTTCTGCCCAGCTCATGGGGCTTTTTTCTCCCTTTACGAGAACCACAGGAGCAATACGCTCCTTTTCAGGTGTTACACATTGTCTTCCCCTTGTAATTACTCCGGCTGTATACCTGACCTTATCCACCTTTTCTCCTGTTAATTCCTCCAGGACAAAGGCATTGGTTGTTCCTCCCCCTATAATTATCATGCCATTTTGCATGGCGTTTTGTACCTCAGGAAGAAGAGCAACTGCTTTTGCCAACAGTCTTTTTGATTCTGAAGATGTAAGTGTAAATACGGCTTTCATTATGTAATATACCTCCTTTAATTAGCTGGGACTAGCAAACAAAACAGAGGAAGTCCCTTTGTCCTGTTTTATCTTGTTAGAGTTGCTGCTGCAGATCAAAGATAATGTCCCTTAATTGAGCTGCCCTTTCAAAGTCCAGCCTTGAAGCAGCATCCTTCATTTCTTTCTCCATTTGCTGTATTAAATCCTTTATTTCATGTTTTGCCATTTTGTTAATTTTCTGTTTGGTCAGATATTGGGCCTTATCTTCTGCTACCCTTGAAACCTCTAATACCTTTCTTATCTCTTTTCTTACTGTTTCAGGTGTTATATTATGTTTTCTGTTAAAATCCATTTGTATGTTCCTTCTTCTTTCTGTTTCATCTATGGCCCTTTGCATTGAACCAGTAATTTTGTCTGCATACATAATAACCTCACCATCTATATTGCGTGCAGCCCTGCCTATTGTTTGGATTAATGACCTGTCTGACCTTAAAAAACCTTCCTTGTCTGCGTCTAAAATTGCAACTAAAGACACCTCAGGCAAGTCCAGGCCTTCTCTTAACAGGTTTATGCCTACCAGGACGTCAAACTCTCCAAGACGGAGGTCCCTGATAATTTCCATCCTTTCAATTGTATCAATATCTGAGTGCATATACCTGACCTTGACACCCAATTCCTTAAAGTAATCTGTTAGGTCTTCAGCCATTCTTTTTGTCAGGGTGGTAACAAGAACTCTCTGGTTTTTCCTTATCCTTTTCTTGATTTCGGCAAATAAATCATCCATCTGGCCTTTAATTGGTCGTACTGAAATAACTGGGTCCACCAGTCCAGTAGGCCTGATTATTTGTTCCACAGTCTGCTGGGTGTGTTTTAGCTCATAAGGCCCTGGTGTTGCTGATACATAAACCACCTGGTTAATTTTTTCTTCAAATTCAGCAAACCGTAAAGGCCTATTGTCTAAAGCCGAGGGCAGCCTGAATCCGTGCTCAACAAGGGTTTTCTTACGGGAGTAATCTCCTTCATACATGCCGCCTATTTGGGGAACAGAAACATGGGATTCATCTATCACCAGGAGAAAGTCCTTTGGAAAGTAGTCAATTAATGTAAAGGGCGGCTCTCCTGGTGCCTTCCCGATAAGATGTCTTGAATAATTTTCAATCCCTGAGCAAAAGCCTATTTCCTGCAGCATTTCCAGGTCATATCTGGTTCTCTGCTCCAGCCTTTGTGCCTCCACCAGTTTATTGCTATCCCTTAGCTCCTTGAGCCTATGTTCAAGCTCTGCCTCTATTCTCTTAATTGCTTCCTTGAGCTTGTCCCCTTCTGTAACATAGTGACTGGCAGGAAATATTGATATATGGCTTCTTTGAGAAAGAACTTCTCCTGTCAGGGTATCTATTTCAAGAATTCGCTCAATTTCATCTCCAAACAGCTCTACTCTAATAGCTTTATCTGTAAAGGAAGCTGGAAATATCTCAATGACATCACCACGGACCCTAAAGCTGCCCCTGTGGAAATCATAATCATTTCTATCATATTGGATATCCACTAGTTTTCTTAAGATTTTATCTCTATCATATTCTGCGCCCTCACGCAGTGAAAGAACCAGGTTTTTGTAGTCAATTGGGGAACCTAATCCATAAATACATGAGACACTGGCCACAATAATAACGTCATCTCTCTCAAAAAGGGCACTTGTGGCTGAGTGGCGCATTTTATCTATTTCATCATTTAAAGAGCTGTCTTTTTCAATATAAGTGTCCGTATGAGGAATATATGCCTCAGGCTGATAATAGTCATAATAGCTGACAAAATATTCAACACTGTTCTCAGGAAAAAATTCCTTAAATTCACTGCACAGCTGGGCAGCCAGTATTTTATTATGGGCCATAACCAGGGTTGGCTTCTTGATTCTTTCTATAACCTTGGCCATTGTATAGGTTTTCCCGGTACCTGTTGCACCAAGAAGTATTTGATGCTTGATGTTTTTTTGGATACCATCTACCAGCTCCTCAATAGCCCTTGGCTGGTCTCCCTTTGGAGTATATTCTGAAACAACCTTGAAGGGTCTCATGCCTATACCCACCTCCTTCTCTAGTGTCCTAATTAGTTATATCTAATTTTTCATGAGGCGCATACCATTTATTATTACTAAAAGTGCAGCTCCCGTATCAGCAAAGATGGCCATCCAAAGGGTTGCATTACCTGTAAGGGCAAGGGCTATAAAAACCGCCTTAATTGCCAGGGAAAAGATAATGTTTTCCTTAATGACCCTGACAGTCCTCTTGCTGAGCTTTACAACATAGGGAACCCTGCTGATATCATCTGCCATTAGTGCAATATCTGCTGTTTCAATTGCTGTATCCGTACCAATGGTTCCCATGGCTATCCCAATATCAGCAGCAGCCAGGGCCGGAGCATCATTTACACCGTCTCCCACCATGGCAACCTTGCCCAGGGCTTTCATTTTTCTAATATAATCAAGCTTTTCCTGGGGAAGAAGGTCAGCCTCATAGTCTATTCCCATGTCATGGGCAGCCTTCTGAGCAGCCTGTTCATTATCTCCAGTTAACATGACAACCTTGTTTAGTCCCAATTCCTTTAGCTGCCTTACAGTATCCCTGGCCTCTTCTCTAATACTGTCCTCAAAGGTTATTATTCCTTCAATATGGGTTGAGCTGCCAATAATAACAATGGATTTTTCTTTTACCTTATCCTCTATTATTCTACTATACTCTAAATATTTGTCCTGGTCCATTATCTCTTTAAACAGCTTCATGCTGCCGGCATAATAGGTGTTGGCCCCTATATCCCCAGAAATACCCTTGCCTGTATGCTGTTTAAAATTACTTACCCCATGGAGTTCAAGACCTCTATTTTCTGCTTCCCTAACCAGAGCTTGAGCAAGGGGATGTTTGGTCATTTTTTCTAATGATGCAGCAGTGGTTAATAAATGCTCCTCCAGATTGCCTGATAGAATGTGAATACTTTTTACCCTGGGACAACCTTTTGTAAGGGTTCCTGTCTTGTCAAAAGCAACGGCTTTTAATGTGCCTGCTAGCTCTAAATAACTTCCCCCTTTAATGAGAATACCATTGCGGGCTGCATTACCAATTGCAGCCACCAGAGATACTGGAGTAGAGATTACCAGGGCACATGGGCAGGCAATTACTAAAAGCACTAAGCTCGAATAGAACCACTGCTCAAAGGGAAGCCCCAGGATCCATGTGGGTATAATAGTTAACAGCACAGCTCCCATTATTACTACAGGGGTATAATAATTGGCAAATCTATCAACAAGCTGTTGGACAGGTGCCTTTTCATTTTGAGCCTCCTCAACAAGATGAATAATTCTTGCAAGGGTGCTTTCCCTTGATCTTTTTTCCGTTCTTATTTCCAAATACCCGTCTATATTGATGGTTCCAGCAAAAACCTGATATCCAACACTCTTTTCCACTGGAAGGGATTCACCTGTTATTGGAGATTGATCAATGGAAGTGCTGCCCTTAATAATGGTACCATCCACGGGAATTTTATCCCCTGGCCTTACAATGACCACATGGCCTGGCTCAATCTCTGCAACTGGTACAGTCTTCTCTCTGCCATCTTCAATTATTACTGCCTGCTCAGGAGCTAACTCCATCAACTGACTTATGGATCCTCTTGTTTTTTCTAAGGTTCTGCTCTGTAAAGTGTTTCCTATGGAAAATAAGAGCACTACTGCTGCACCCTCAACCCATTCGCCTATTGCTGCTGCACCAAAAACAGCTATAGTCATGAGCACATTCATATCCAGGTTAAAAGACTTCAGGGAGTTAAGAGCATTTCTAAATATATAAAAACCACCCAAAATAATTGCTGCAGAAAATAAATAAATGCTGAGTGCCTCCAGCTTCAAAGCAAATTGAACTACTACTGCAAATAAGAAAAAAATACCTGACACAATTGTTAGGATTAGACGATTATCCTCGTACCACCTGCTGGCTGCTGTTTTACTGTCATTATTTTTCTGTGGCACGACACCGTACCCCATACTTTTGATTAACTTGATTAATTCATGCTCACTAACCTTATGCTCTATAACAACCTTTCCCACATTAAAATTCAATTGGGCAAATAATACTCCCGGGTATTCTGAAATAGCCTTTTCCAATTTTCGTGCACAATCCAAACAATCTAACCCGCTCAGCCTTAATACTGTTTTTTGCAAGCCCATGTCACCTCTTTTTAGCCAGGGGGACGGTTCTCTTGGCTAAAGTTTGCAGCTTTAGCCAAGAGAACCGTCCCCCTGGTTGTATTAGTATATGCATAAAAGGTTGCAATGTCAATTAAAAAAAGATAAAATATAATAACCTTATTTTTACTGGGAGGTATAGTGTGAAAAGAATCCTTTCGAATATCTTTTTAGTATTAGTGTTGATTTTTGTTCCTGCTTGGTCTGTAGGACAGGATACGATAGTTGTAATTGATGGGGAGGGATATATGTTTGATCCCAGTCCTGTAAATGTTGAGGGACGCAAGCTTGTTCCCATGAGACCTTTGTTTGAGGCTTTTGGAGCAAATGTCCACTGGGATAGTGGAACAAATACTGTTATTTGTTATATAGATGACAGTAAAATACATATTTCAATTGAAGGCTATACTGCTGTCATAGATGGCGAGGAAAAGCTTGTAGATGTGCCGGCAAGATTAATTAACGGATCTACCTTTGTTCCCTTAAGATTTATTGGTGAAGCCCTAGGGTATGCTGTAAATTGGGATAATGCAACCAAAACTATTCAAATCTCCATTCCCGGGAATGGTAATGATGATAGTGATATCCTCTACTCAGTTAACGGTATTGCATCATGGTATGGAGGCAAATTCCATGGCAGAAGGACATCAAGTGGGGAGGTTTTTAATCAGCATGAATTTACTGCTGCCCACAGGACCCTTCCCTTTGGTACGCTGGTTAATGTTACCTTTATGGATACTGGTAAAAGTATACAGGTTCGGATCAATGACAGGGGGCCATATGTTCAAGACAGAATCATTGATCTTTCAAGGGCTGCAGCAGAAGCCATTGGTTTACGGCCCCATGGTCTAGGTGAGGTTAGAATTGAAGTACTCTCTAATTAAAATATAAAAACCACCCGTAGTTCACAGTGAACAGGGGTGGTTTATGTTTTATAGGCTGTTGTTACTATTGTATTTCTCTATTTCCTCTTCAAGACTTTTCTGTAAGCCTTCTAGTATTTCATACATCTTGGAGCTATTAGTGGCTTTTGCATATACCCCATGAAGCTTGTCAAGGAATGCCTTTACATCTCTAAAGGTGCGCACTGCTTGATCCTGGGTTAACTCAAACTCCTCCTCAAGGCGTCCCGCCTTTTCAGAAGAACCAACAACAACCTCATGAGCAATACACTCCAGCATATCAACCACCACGTCACCAATTCTTGTGGGCTCCACCAGGTGTGGTGGTGTGCCATGAATTACTGCCACCTTCAATTGTGGTATAACCACCATGTCAAACTTGTTTGGATCAAGGGCACAATGATAAATATCCACATCATAATTTCTTCTATTAGCTTCTTTAACTACCTTTTCAATTAGAGTGGCTTTACCGGTTCCCGGCTGTCCTTTTAAAATAAATCTTTTGGTACACGCAGCAGTAATTTCATTAATAAAATTAACAGAGCCTTCAAAGCTTATGCTGCTTGCAAAAAGATGACGGATCCTTGGACTGGCCTCCTTAAAGATTGCATCTAAAACCTTCTCAGCCTTTTCATCAGCTTTATCAGGTTTTAATCCAGCAGCATAAAGCTTTTCCCAATGATTGTGAATTTCTCTTGCCGTTTTAAGGTAGCGAATACCTTTTTCCATGGCAGTCATCATATTATTTGTCAGCTGTACTATTTCTTCTCTGCACTCATCTAGTACCTCTTTATCCCAGCATTCCTCCAGGTTGATTGTTTGTTCAACCACTCCTGGATACTTTGAGACATACCTATGGGGGTATGTTCCATCAATTACAGCAGTCTTAATGGCCGCAATAATAATTCCATCCACCTTTTTATGATCCATGCCGCACATGATATATTCAACGGGAACTCCCATATTATTCAAATACGCTGCTGTTTTCTTGAGGTAATCAGATTTTATTTCATAGGTTCCACCTGAAAGTATATAAATTTTTCGAAGTCCAGAC
Organism: Desulfitibacter alkalitolerans DSM 16504; assembly: GCF_000620305.1. Lineage (NCBI taxonomy): Bacteria > Bacillati > Bacillota > Clostridia > Neomoorellales > Desulfitibacteraceae > Desulfitibacter > Desulfitibacter alkalitolerans. The sequence goes on from NZ_KK211100.1 coordinate 1,046,513, forward strand.
AAAACTGAATCAGTATAGGAAATAAAACCATCTGCAGTAATAGCCTCAGCAAAAATTGGGACATTTCTTCCACTTGCATTATCCATAAGTCTCTCCCCCTTACTTATGTTGCTTTCTAGTGCCTCACCTCTCCTACCAGCCAGGTTTATCTCCCTTATTGAACTTCTTAACAATATTTTGAATAAATCTTGCCAACATACCCTTGGCAGAAAGTGTGACTTGAGCACTATCTGTAGGCTCAGGTACCGGAATAATACCAAGAGATTTCCCGGGTTTGATCCAAAGGGTCTCACGATATATTCTATTATCGGTACTTTTAACATATTCAATCTCGACAAAATTATAGATGGTTTGCAGCAGGGCTGCCAGGTGGTATCTGTTATCAATCCTCATATTATTAATGGACAAAATAATATCACCACTGCGGATGCCCATTTTCATGGCCGGTGAGCCTTTGACAACATCCAGCAGCCTGACCCCAATCTGCGACGCTACATACAGGGGCTTCCCCTGCATTTGGTTTCTTTTGCCCAGGTAAATGGTCAGCTCGTGGCCCAGGGCACCAAATAAAGCCGGCAGTACTGCCAGGTAAGCATAGTGGGAGGCAATAATTGCAAGTATAAATAAAATAATGCTATACACAGATAAAAGTGCCGCAGTGTGATAGCTTTTCTGCTGGGGATTCATTGTCATGGCAATGTCACCATATCCAAGAGCAGCGATTACAGGCAGCATGGCATAATAGCTTTTTTCAGGATTAATAGGCTCAAAGGATTTGATAAGGGGCCACCAGTCTGGCATTGGTACAGTTTCACCAGCAGGCACCCCTGTAACAACCATAAGGGCAACAATGGGTATGGGCCAGAATTTTTGCAGAGTAAAAGCTCCCACTGTCTCCCCCTTATGATTTTTCGTATAAACAGGCATTGCACCTAAATGACCATTGGCTACTATTAAGAAGCTCTCCACTAAATGTAATATGGCCACTAGACCCATTAAGTGGGCCACCTCAATTTGAGGCCACCCAAACAACAAGTAGCTTAAGGATATGATGCTGCCTGCATAGGAAAAGCACAAGAATCTTGGACTTATCAGGAGCAGTAAGATAGCCACCGCCCATAAATACCCTATACCTATATTGGTAATTGTTATGCCTCCTAGTATCATTAACAAGGCACCAATAACTCCCCCTAGTACGCCATATATAATGGCAACTGTTACCTGCTGCCACACAGTCTCATCCTTTACTCCAAATAATCTTTCCTTATGCCCTGCAATACGCCGATACTGCATGGCTATTAAGAATACAATGACCCAAAAAAATGGAGAAAGCATTAAAAACCCAAAGGATTTTAAAATCATGGGTATTAAGTCAACAATAAAAGAAAATTCCACTATTCTATCACCAACTTTTGCCGAAAGCTTAAATCAGATAGAACTGCAGAACCTGATTTAAGCTTTCAATGTTTTAATATTTTATTCTATAGTCTTTAGTTCTGTTCTATTATCTTCGTTCCTAGTCCTGTTTTTTGTCCTGTTCTTTATCACATTAGTTTAATTGATTTTTGTCTTTATTATTTCAATAGCCTTTTGCAGCTGGGGATCATTAGCTGGGTCTGGGGCATCCTGTAATGCTTCAAAGGTTTCCTCTGGGGTTAAAATAATTTCAATGTCTGGCTCTATTCCCTTTTCATTGATGTCCCTTTCTCCTGGAGTAAGATACCTGGCAGTAGTCAGCTTTAATGCAGCTCCGTCACCTATTGGAAACAGACTCTGGACAAGTCCCTTGCCAAAGGTTTTTTCACCTACTAGTATTCCCACACCTGTATCCTGTATGGCACCTGCCACAATCTCAGAAGCACTTGCACTGCCGGAATTAACAAGGACAACTACCGGTACATCAATGGCAGGGCCCTTTGCCTCAAATGTATTAGTTTTGAATTTGCTGACTATATGAACTACAGGTCCTTCAGGTATAAATTGATCAGCTACCTCTATGGCAGCATGGAGGCTGCCTCCAGGATTGTTTCGCATATCTAGGATAAGGGCTTTAAATCCTTCTGCCCTTAGCTCATCCATGTGTCTCTGGAGCTCCTCACCTGTGTTTTCATTAAACATTGATAGGTTGATATAAGCTATATCGGGCTCTTCAGCAAGTATTTCACCATCAACAGAAGGTATAGTAATAATTTCTCTAATAATGGTTACATCTCTAGGGTCACGGCCTTCTCTATAAATGGTGATTGTTACCTCTGTTCCTGGCTCACCCTGCATCAGGGAAGCAGCAGTTTCCAGTTCCATGTCAGCTGTATTTTCATCATTTATTTTTGTTATGAAATCTCCTGCTGCCACCCCTGCCCTATGGGCTGGAGTTCCTCGAAAGGGAGATACAACAACCAGCCTTCCCTCAGCATCCTTTGTAATTAATAATCCTACACCACCATAAGTTCCACGCATTCTCTCCTGGAGGGTGTCATAGGTGGTTTTATCCAGGTAAACCGAATAAGGGTCCTTAAGGGCCTCAACCATTCCACTTACACTTCCCTCAATCAACTCTCTAGTGCTAATATCTTGTATTGACTGGGATTTTATCAAGGTAAATACTGTAATTACCTGTCCCAGGTTGCCGTGATTAGTAGCTAGGAGATATACAACACTAGTGGATATCAATACTGAAATAACTATTAAAAATATTAGTACACCATACATTATTTTTTTTGCAACTGAATTACTCATATTCCCACCGCCTTGTATAATAGTTTCAAAAGTAAACTGACTTTCTAAAACATCTATAGAGTACCATATTCTATGGTATGTTGATAAGGGATAAATATTATACATAATAAGAAAGCAGCATCCTAATTGTAAGCTAAGATACTGCTTTAGTCTATATAGTATTTTTACACATATTCACATGGAAATATGTAATGAAAATTATTGTTTATCTCAAGTAAGGCCATGGGTTGACGGGATCGCCATTTTCTCTAACCTCAAAATGCATGTGGGGTCCTGTACTTAAGCCGCTAGTTCCGATTTTACCAACCTCCTGGCCTCTGGCAACTATGTCACCCTCCTTAACAGTGATTCTGGAAAGGTGTGGATACATTGATGATACTCCGCCTCCATGGTCAACAACCACTGTCCAGCCATAGCCCCCAAACCAACCTGTATAGATTACCTCACCAACCTCACCTGCTACTGCAGGGCTTCCCATTGGTGCCGAAATATCAATACCTGTATGCATTCTCTGGGTTCTTAGTATTGGATGCACCCTCATGCCATAATCTGAGGTAATCCTGTTATAACCAGGAGTCGGCCAGGCAAATTTACCTGTTGGAGCACTTAACCCACTTCTGCTGCGGCTCAATTGGATTCTACGTATTTCTGCAGCCAGCTTATTTGAGTCCTCCTCAAGCTCAGCCAGGGCCCTTTCAATAACTGACTTTTCCTGGCGAACCTGTGCTAAAAAGTCCTGCTGCTCTTTTTTCTGGGTTTCTAGTTGTGCAAGCTTGGCTTCGCTTTGTTTTTTCAGTAGAACCACATGGTCTCTTTTCTTTTCAAGCTCTTCCTTTTTTTCCTCGGCAATTAAACGCTGTCTATCAATTTCCTCCACCATGTTCATATCTTGCTCTGCTATTTTTTTAAGCAGCTCAAATCTAACTAAAAAATCAGTTATGCTGCTTGATTGGGTTAAAACCTCAAAGAAATTGACGTCACCCCTTTGGTAGATTTGCCTGAGGCGTTCCTTAAATAAATCTACCCTTTCCTGGAGTTCATTTTCAATTTCAATTAATTCTGCTTCTGCCTCTTTGACTAGATCCTCTGCATTTTTAACATTTCTATTTAAGGTAGCAAGTTCTCTTTCCACCTTGGAAAGCTCATTTTCCAGGTGCCTAACCTGATCTGACAGGGAGTTAAACTGTCTCTGTGCTGACTGCAGGGATCTTCTTTCTTCTTCCATCTGCCTTTGAATGACATCCTGCTCTTTCCTAAGCTGATCAAGCTCGTCCGCAGAGGCAGTGCCAAGAGAAGCTACCACAAATAGAACAATTAATACAGCTGCTACAATTTTTTTCAATTCTTCACCCCTCTTTCTGTAATAGTTTAAGTGTGTAATTAATCTATAAGTACATTACCCACGTGGTAATGTTATTGTAATGCTTTAGTAGTTTGATATTTAAAATCGCAGATATCTTCCCAGGGACAAATAGCTCGCCATGCCTCCAAGGAGGGTTCCAATAATCACCAGCAATCCTGCTATATTTAGCAGCAGTTCCTTGTCCTGGATTAAGGGTATAAAGCTTATAGCAGGGGTAATATGCTCCACCAAAACATTGTAACCAAAATATACTGAAGCTGCTGCAATACCTGCACCTATTGCACCCAAAAACATGCCCTCGAGCAAAAAGGGCCAGCGCACAAACCAGTTCGTAGCACCTATATATTTCATAATTGTAATCTCATTGGATCGGGCATAAACAGTGAGCCTAACAGTATTACCAATTAAGAAAATTGCCGCAGCAGCTAATAGGGAGGTCAATCCCAGACCTACCATTCTTACCCAGTATAGCAGTGATAGAACCTTGTCCAGATAATCCTGTCCATAATCTACCTTTTCCACAGGGGGAAGACCGGCAATCCTCTGGGCTACTGCCTTTACAAGCTCAGGGTTGCTAACCTTGACTACGTAAAAGTCCGGCAATGGATTTTCCCCTCCAAGAGTCCAGAGAAGGTCATAACTTCCACCAAACTCCCTGCTTAATTGTTCCAGGCCCTCCTCCTTGGGAACGTATCTCACCTGGGTTACTTGACTGAGATTTTGCAAATAAGTACCCACATTTTCTGCAGTTTCCTTATCTGCGTCACTTTCAAGCCAAACAACAATCTCCAGAGTTGACTCAACATGACCGGAGATCAGATTAATATTCATCATTACTAAAGCAAAAACACCAAATATAAGCAGGGCTATAGCCGTTGTTAAAACCGAAGCTGCACCCATCCACCCATGTCGAAACAGGGACTTTCCGGCCTGCTTAAAGAAGTAAATTATTGTCCTGGGTCTCATTAGGCGTAGCTCCCTTCTCTTTCATCTCTAGCCAGCTTACCATTCTCAAGAGCTACAACTCTTTTATGCATGGAATTCACTATATCCTTATCATGGGTAGCAACAAGCATGGTTGTACCACGATAGTTTATATCTTCCAGTATTTTCATTATTTCTATGGAAGTTTTAGGATCAAGGTTGCCCGTTGGCTCATCTGCCACAAGAATTGGAGGATTGTTAATGATAGCTCTGGCAATTGCAGTTCGCTGCTGCTCTCCCCCAGAAAGCTGTCTTGGAAAGTTTTTAGCTCTATGTGAAATACCTACCTGTTCAAGTACAGGTGGGACCAATCTCATAATATCTCTTTTGCTGTATTGAAGAACTTCCAAAGTAAAGGCTACATTTTCAAAAACCGTTCTATCTGGAAGCAATCTAAAATCCTGGAAAACAATTCCCATGTTTCTGCGCACATAGGGAAGCTCACGTCTTTTTATTCTCACAATATTTTTTCCTGCGATAAATATTTGTCCTTTAGAAGGTATCTCTTCTCTAAATAAAAGGCTCAATAAAGTGGACTTGCCTGCCCCGCTTGGTCCTACAAGAAATAGGAAGTCTCCCTTTTCTACCTTCAAGTTAATATTGTTAAGGGCGGTGGTGCCATTATCATATACCTTGGTCACACTACAAAACTGTATCAATGTTACCACTCCTAGTGCGTCTATTTTATGATTCGTAATAATTTGCTATTTTTTTACCATATATCTAGCCTATTTCGACAAAAAAACCTTAATTCCTTCAGGTAGAAAAAGGTTTGTAAGAAATTGTAACATTCCTATTTAAACATTTAGATTCATTGCTAAAAAAAGGCAATTAAAGTATAATCATGTTAAGTTAAGTAAAAACCTTACTGAAAAAATAAATGGAAAGAAAGTAGCTAAGAAAAATTAAACTGGAAGTGATTAAGGATGGAAAAAGAAACTATAACTGCCAAAATTAATGATTATTTCACACCCGTTAAAGAGGTTTTAACAGTATATCTTTTTGGTTCCATTGTAAAAGGCAAAAACAATAAAAATAGTGATGTTGATTTAGCGTTGTTATTTTCAGATAAAATTTCATTACAGGAGCGGTTTGAAAAGAAATTAGAGTTTGCCATAGATCTGGAAAACGTATTAAATAAAAAAGTTGATATTGTAGATTTAAGTGAAGCTGACTTATACTTTGTACATCAGGTCATGTTAAATAAAGAAATTATCCTTGATAAAGACATCCATTACAGGGTTTCATTTGAAGTTACACGGCGCAAATCCTATTTTGACAGGAAACCATTTTATGATCTATATCATAACCATGCCTTAAAACGCTTGGAAAGGGGCCTTTAATATATGATCGAAAGGGAAATAATAATTCGAAAGTTGTCCTCCCTGTCAGAATATTACACTGATTTAGAAACTGCCAGGAAGGAGCTGAATTGGGAAACGTTTTTATCAGATAAAGTGGTGAGGCGCTATGTGGAAAGGACTTTGCACATAGCTATTGAGGCTTGCCTGGATATAGCTAATCATATAATATCTTATGAAGGATACAGGGAGCCTAAAAGTAATCAGGATACGTTCCAGGTTTTAATTGAAGAGGGTATTTTTGATAAAGATTTTGGTCAGCGGATGATGAAAATGGCCCAATTTCGCAATGTAATTGTCCATGACTATATTAAAATCCAGCCGGAAATTGTCTATGCGGTTCTTCAAAAACAGCTTAAAGATTTGTCCCAATTTGCCAATACTATGAGAAGAGTATATTTGTGATGCAATTAAAAAAAGCTGCTAATAAATCGTAGGCAGCTTTCCTTGTTTCATCTGGCAATTTTTACTGTTTGATGTACGCTGTACTATACACTATGGTTTCTTTGGCTTTTCTTTTATCTTTTATGGCAGGATGTTTTTCTGTCCAGTGCCCTTATAACTGCGCTGGCAATATCCTCTGAAGTAAGGCCATACTTTTTCAGCAGCTCATCTGGCTTTCCTGACTCTCCAAAGGTATCCATGATTCCTACCCTTTCTAAAGGAACCGGACATCTTTCCCCCAGCACCTCTGCAACTGCACTTCCAAGGCCTCCAATGATATTATGTTCTTCAGCAGTTACAACACAGCCTGATTGGGCTGCCTCCTCAATGGCAGCCGCATCTATAGGCTTTATTGTTGACATATTGTATACAGAAGCCTGAACACCTTCTTCTGCCAGCTTTTCTGCAGCCTCCAAGGCCTTGCTCACCATTATTCCCATGGCAATTATTGAAGCATCCTTACCTTCTCTTAGTTTACTGGCCTTACCTATTTTATAGGTATAGCTTTCATCATATAATACGGGAACCCCTGATCTTCCAAGACGTATGTATACCGGCCCATGATAATGATAAGCAGCTTCTATAATTTGTTCAGTTTCCACAGCATCAGCAGGCACCAAGACAGTCATATTGGGAATAGCCCTCATAATAGCAACATCTTCATTTGCTTGATGGGAAGCACCATCCTCACCCACTGTAATTCCCGCATGGGTCGCAGCAATTTTTACATTGAGCTCTGGATAACATATTGAGTTCCTTATCATTTCAAAGGCTCTACCTGTAGCAAACATTGCAAAGCTGCTTGCAAAGGGAACCTTGCCTGCCAGTGCTAGCCCACCGGCTACACATGCAAGATTTTGCTCTGCTATTCCCACATTAACAAATCTATCTGGAAACTCTTCTTTAAAAACAGCAGTCTTTGTAGATTTGGAAAGATCTGCATCTAAAACGACAATATTGTCATACTTTTTTCCCAGCTTAACTAGTGTTTTTCCATAGGCATCCCTAGTGGCTATTTTTTGCATATAAAATCCTCCCTGTGGCAAATTATTAAATGGCAGCTGCATGCTTAGCTGCCGGCTAGTTCAGCAAGAGCCTTATTTCTCTCATCTATATTACATGCTTTCCCATGCCAATCTGCACAATCCTCCATATATGACACACCCTTGCCCTTGACGGTCCTGGCAATTATCATGGTAGGCTGCCCTTTAAACGAAGCAGCTTCATCAAAAGCCTTGTCAATTTCCTCCAGATTATGCCCGTCAATCTCCAATACATTCCAGCCAAAAGCTCTCCACTTGTCAGCCAGCGGCTCTGGCGACATAACATCTTCAATTTTTCCGTCAATCTGGAGACCATTATAATCCAGGACAGCAGTAAGGTTATCCAATTTGTAATGTGACGCCAGCATTGCCGCCTCCCAAACAATACCCTCCTGTATCTCCCCATCTCCCACCATGGCATAAACCCTATAATCAGCCTGATCCATGGCGGCTCCCAGGGCCAGTCCAACTGCTATCGAAAAGCCCTGCCCCAGGGAACCTGTTGACATCTCTACTCCAGGAACAGTTTTCATATGGGGATGTCCCTGCAGATTGCTGTTAATCTTCCTTAAGGTCATTAACTCTTCAATTGGAAAGAAGCCTTTTTCTGCTAGAGCAGCATAAAGCACTGGTGCAGCATGTCCCTTGGAAAGAATAAACCTGTCTCTAGATGGGTTTTTAGGATCAGCAGGGTCCACCTTCAGCTTCTTATAATATAAAACCGTTAGAATATCTGCAGCCGATAGAGAGCCGCCTGGATGACCTGAACCTGCTTCTCCTATCATATTAATAATATGCTGCCTGATCCTGTTTGCCTTTTCTTCTAAATACTTTTTTTCATTAATATCCATCTGCATACTACCTCCTGGTTATTATTTATAAATAAAGATGCACCTGACTTGTCTAAAAAAGCCAGAGGAAGTTTTGCAACTGATGTGGCTGCGCATCTATAATACTGTTCATTGACTGCTAGCCACTAGCCAGAAGAACCGTCCCCCTGGTTGGAGAGGCTTTTAAAGCCTTCACCAAGGGCTTCATGGACGTGAGTTATGATTATAAATGCATCATGGTCTATGTCATGTACCAGTACCTTCAGCCTTGTCACCTCGGCTTGACTGATTACAACAAGGAGAACATCCCTTTCCCTGCCGCTGTAAGCCCCTTGTCCCTTCAGAATCGTTACTCCTCTATTTAGATTATCAAAAATACCCCTGGTTACCTTATCTGGCGTGTTAGAGATAATAATGGCAGCCCTGGCATAATGAAAACCCTCCTGAACTAAATCAATAAACTTGGCAGTGGCAAAGAGTGATATAAGGGCAAAAAGGGCCAATTCCACATTAAAAAAAATTGCCGCTGTGGTAATGACAAAAGCATCAATTATCAAAAGCCCCTGACCAGAGCTCATGCCGGTAAATCTTTTTAACAGCTGGGCACCCAGGTCTGTGCCTCCAGTGGTGCCTCCAAATTTAAAAACTATACCAATTCCAATTCCGGCAAGAATACCTCCATAAAGGGCGGCCAGGAAGGGGTCTGTAGTTAAAGGTGTGACAACTGGTTCTAGATAATCTATCACCATGGCCATGGTTAAGGTTCCGAATAAGGTCTTTATTCCAAACCTTACACCTAGCTCCTTAACGCTAAAAATAAACAAGGGAATATTAATTGTCAGCATGGTCAGACCAACAGGAAAGCCAAGGGTATGAAAAACAACTGTTGCCAGGCCGCTAACTCCTCCGGCAGCAATCTTGTTTGGCACCAGGAATAATACCAGGGCAAGGGCTGTTAATACTACTCCTACAAATATCCCAAGATATTCTATCACGAAACGTACCCATTTAGAAGACATAATAACCCTCTCTTAGACATATTATGACCTTATTATTCCACCAACCTTAACATAAATTACAAAAGGTGAGAAATTGTTGTTCATAAGGCAGGTAGCGGTGAAATAAAGGACCATGTTAAATAGTTGATTTAACTATTTAACATGGTCCTTAACTGCTAAAAGCTTTTGTCTATGGAATTTGCTGCAGGCTGCTCTCTTCACGCTCTGGAACATCCTTGTGAATGAACAGTCCGCACCAGCAGCGCCTCATTTTATCAAACTGTTCTCTATGAAAGGGAATACAGGGACAAACAATCTTCATGTCCCTTTCCCTGTCCCCTACTATTGCCTGACATGGGCAGTAGGGACTTCCATATTTTTTTTCAATTTGAACCTCCTGTTCAAGAAGGAATTCCACCAGCTCTTCATCCTTGGAAAACCTGTATCCCAGCTTATCAACTACTTCCCCGTACCACTTGCGAAATTTTTCTTTCCTGTTGCTTGTGCTCATGTTAATACCCCTTTAAGATAAAAGCTCTTTAAATTTCTCTTCATTATAGCCAACCACATGCTTGTCACCTATTTTCACCACAGGAAACTTGGCATCTCCTGTTAGGGCCAGGACTTCATCAACCAGCTTTTGTTTTTCTTCTCCCTCCTGCAGGTCCACATCAACAAAGTCAAAATCCACATTATTTTCCTTAAACCACTTTTTTGTTCTTTGACAGTAAAAGCAGGTACTTAGAGCATATAAAAACACCTTCATTTTTTCACTCTCCCTTTATATTAATATATACTATTCCTTGTTCTACCTTAGTCTCATAAATAGGAAGTCTAATTTCCGGAGCAGCGGTAAATTCCCCCGTTCTAATATCAAACAGCCAATCATGACAGGGACATTTAATTAAATATCCCTCCAATTCCCCCTTATGCATCGCACAACCAAGATGGGGGCATAAATTTAATAAAGCATAAAGCTCTTCTCCCATCTTAATAACTATAATTGGTTTGTCCTCCACCTTCACCCGATAGGGCACCTTTTCCTGTAGCAAGCTTTCCTCGGCTACCTTCACCCACATATGTACATGTCCCCCCTATGTATAGTATTAGTACTATAGTATTGCTAAATTAACAATATTAACTATGTTTTTTCATGTGATTTGATTTACCCTTACTTCTTCAATTGCACCAGGCCAGCAAACTGCTAGACATGCTCCACATCCTGTGCAGTTATTGTTGATTATAAAAGGGTCGCCAAACTCCTGCTTTCCTGAAATATCTTTTATTTGGCTGTGGCTATAACCTGTATCAATGGCATTATGCCCGCAAACAACAGCACAGCTGCCGCAGGCAATACAATTATTGTTGATTTCATACCTCAAGGTCAATCACCCTTTTATGTGCTTTTGACCTTATTATCTGTAAGGCAGGATATATTTATCCCATGCTTACATAAGAATTACTAATATCAAAATCTTCCCGACCGGATAATTGAGACTATTAACCAGGTAAATAAAATAAAAGAGGAAACAAAAGCTATTTCTAAAACGGGAATCTGCCAGAAAAAATCACTACCGCCCCTGCCAATGGAGGAAGCTATGATAAGACCTGCCATGACAAGACTAAAGGATAATAGTACTATACTAAAGGATAATTTATTTGCTATTTTATCTAGATATGCAAAGATTACATTGAGGTTTTGGATTTGCAGCTTAAAAGACATATCGTCCCCCAGGGCCTTATCCAGTAAGCGATCAGCCTTTTGGGGCATGCCAGACACAAGTTCAAAATATTCCTGGAAGCTATTGGATAGCTCTCTGGTGAGGTTTCTGGGATCATACTTGTGTGCTATTAGCTTTGCTGCAAAGGGTTCAGCAATCTCAATGATACTGATTGTTGGCTCCAGGTCTTTAAGAACCCCTTCTAAGACAATAAGCGTTTTTGCCATTAAGGTCATTTCTGTAGGAATTTTTACCCTGTGGGCAAAGGCCAGTTCTAAAACCTCTCCAATTACCTCTCCAATGTTAATTTTGCTGAGAGGCACAGTATAGTACAGGCTTATCAGCATGTCCATGTCCCTTTTCAGCTTATCTATATCTGTGGTTTTACTGACAACGCCCATTTCCAGAATGGCCTTTACTATTTTATTGCTGTCTTTTCTCACCAGGGCTAACACAAGCTTGATAACCTGCTTCTTTCTTTCCTCAGAGAGGTAGCCCATTAAACCAAAATCCATAAAACAAATCTTATTACCCTTCTGGACAAAAATATTTCCTGGGTGAGGATCTGCATGGAAAAATCCATCAAGTAATACCTGCTTCAAGACAGCCCTTGAGAGCTTCTCAGCTATAATTCTTTTGTCATAACCTTTGTTGTCAAGCTCCTGGAGATTACTCAGCTTGGTGCCCTCTACATATTCTAGTGTCAGCACCTGAGTGCTGCTGTAATCCCAGTATACCTTTGGCACCTTTATGTCTTCATCCTGGGCAAAGTTATTCCATAATCGTTCGGCATTACGACCCTCAACTGAATAATCTAGCTCCCGTTTAAGCCCCCAGGCAAATTCCTCTACAATTTCAACAAGATGATAGTGTCTGCTAAGGGCAGAGCGACTCTCAGCAAGCCTGGCAAGATCAAACAATATTTCCAAATCAACCTGAACAACAGCCTCTACCTCAGGCCGCCTGACCTTGACCACGCATTCCTTGCCATCCTTCAAGCACGCCCTATGAACTTGTCCAATTGAAGCTCCTGCTATTGGTTCCTCATGGAAGCATTCAAAAATCTCTTCAAGAGGTGCTCCAAGCTCCCCTTCCACTTGTTCCCTGACCCTTTCAAAGGATATGGGAGGTATTCTGTCCTGGAGTTTTTGCAGTTCTATGATAATATCCTTTGGCAGGAGATCAGATCTTGTGCTTAATATTTGCCCAAATTTGATGAAGGTTGTTCCTAATTCCGTAAGGGCCTGCCTCAACCTCTCTCCCCTGGTTTTTTCTGCATCCTTGTGTTCATCAGAATCCTGCTTGAGTCGTTGATGGTATGGCAAAATATCTGTTAGATTGAGCCTATCCAACAGATATCCAAATCCATGCCTGGCTAGAATATTAGCCACCTGTCTGTATCTTTTTAAATGCTTGTACCTTCTTCTGATCAACATTTAATAATATATCCTCTCTTTGCTCTAGACATCTTATGGTCGGGCTGTGCGAGAGCCAATAGTCCCGTAAAAGGTAATAATATTTTCCCCTGTTTCCAGGCTGTGGAGCTCAGTATCATAGGGCAGGGTTCCTATTGTTATTTCAAGGTTCGTTCCAGCTTTAAATCTATCCCTAAACAAGTCACCCAGGGAATGCTTATCTATCCTAAAATCCTCAGGCAAAAAAGCAAGGCTGCCATTTTTAAGGGTAAACCTTCCTAGGAGGGCAAGGTCTACTTTACTGCCCAACACAGTTACCTGGCTTTTAACAGTTGAGATGTCTTCACTTAATTCTATTGTTACATTACCAAGCCCACTTATGGGGTTATCCTTAAGATAGTCATTCAGTCCCTGTTCTGTTATTTTAAATTTAACAGTACCAGCCCTCTGCATTTCATAATTAATATCCCTTTGCAGTGCACTTACTACATCAATTCTTACTTCCTTTAACTCTATATAAAGGTCATTTACAGGAACCATGCCAAAAACTGCCGACCCCACAAAGATTTCTGCCCTGTCTATTCTGCCTGTTAATATTTTTATGGCTGGAAATGCATATATTTTCACCTGGACATCCTGCATTTCCCACTGCTCTTGAAGAGCCTTTTCCATGGCTGCTGCTAATTTGCCTGGCAAAATCATCTGGGCAAGTGCCATGAGCAGTCCTAAAATAAGGATGATAGAAAACAACCTCTTCATTAACGACTCCCCCATTCGTTACTTTAGGTTAGCAGTCTATTTTTGGCTCCCCAGACCATGAAGGTAGGCAGATATGAAAATATCTAAATCTCCATTCATAACCTTTTCTACATTGCCAACCTCAACATCGGTTCTATGATCCTTTATCATACTATAGGGGTGGAACACATATGACCGGATTTGACTGCCCCAGCCTATATCCTGCTGTTCTCCTCTTATTTTTACCAGTTCCTCTTCCTTTTGCCTTTGCTTTAATTCAAACAGCTTTGCAGTTAGAATCTTCATAGCCGCCAGCCTGTTTGCATGTTGGGACCTTTCATTTTGACACTGCACAACAATGCCGGTAGGCAGATGGGTTATCCTAACTGCCGAATCTGTTTTATTTACATGTTGTCCGCCGGCGCCCCCTGCTCGATAGGTGTCAACCTTTAATTCAACAGGATCTATCTTTAGTTCCTCCTCATCTGAAACCTCAGGAATCACATCCACCGAAGCAAAGGAAGTATGCCTTCTGCCGGAAGCATCAAAGGGAGATATTCTTACCAGGCGGTGAACCCCTTTTTCAGATTTGAGATAACCATAAGCATTATCCCCAGCCACACTAAATGTGACACTTTTTATACCTGCTTCATCGCCAGGAAGAAAATCCAGCACCTCAATAACAAAGCCCTTTTTCTCTGCCCAACGCATATACATTCTATAGAGCATCTCAGCCCAATCCTGGGATTCAGTACCCCCAGCTCCTGGGTGAAGTGATATAATTGCATTATTCTTATCGTAAGGCTCACTTAATAAAACCTCTATTTGCAGCTTTTCTACCTCATCTTCAATGCTAACAAGCTTAGCTTCTATTTCTTTTAAGAGATCGGTATCATTCTCCTCTTCACTAAGCTGGCACATTATCTCCACTTCTTCAAGGTATGTCTCCATCTCCTGAATCTGGTGTATCTTAGCTTTAAGTCCATTTAACTGCTTCATGATTTCCTGGGCTTTTTGCTGATCATCCCAAAAGCCCGGCTGGTTAATCATTGCTTCAAGCTTTTGGACAGATATTCTTTTACTTTCCAGGTCAAAGAGAAGCCCTCAATTCATCAAAATCCTTTACCACCTTATTCATTCTCCATCTTATCTCTGCTAGCATAAATTAACCCCCTGTTTTGAAGTTTTCCAACTTTCCAACTTTATATTTTCCGACTTCCGACTTCCGACTTCCGACTCCCGCCTTTACTGTCCGCAGCACTTTTTGTACTTTTTGCCGCTGCCGCATGGGCATGGATCATTTCTGCTAATCTTTTTTTCAACTCTTACAGGCTTTTGAACTGTATCCTCAGCGTATTTATTCTCTGAAACCTGCCTGGGCTGTTCAGATTGCTTGACCACGTTTATTCTGTAAATGTAGCGCACCACATCATCTTCAATACTATCAACCATTTGTGTGAACATGAAGTGCCCTTCTTTTCTATAGGCCACAAGGGGATCCTGCTGGCCATAGGCCCTCAAGCCTATTCCCTGCCTCAGCTGGTCCATTGAATCCAGGTGATCCATCCATTTCTGATCCACCACCTTTAACAGCACATACTTCTCAATATCCTTAAACAATTCCGGGCCAATTTCTTCTTCTCTCTTTTTATAGTTTTCAAGGGCCAGCTCTTGGAACATCTCTCTTAATTCATCCTTTTCCAGCCTGGCAAGTTCTTCAGCAGTCAGCTTGTTGTTTACAAGGAACAGCTGCTCAGAGTAGTCAATTAGGCTCTTTAGATCCCATTCCTCAGGATAGGGACTGCCGGCAGCGTACATGTCTATTGTTTTATCCACTACACTTTCAATCATGCCAAGGATTGTCTCGTGAACCTTTTCCCCCTTAAGAGCCTTTAATCTTTCAGAGTAGATGACTTCTCTCTGGTGATTTAACACATCATCATATTCCAGCACGTGTTTACGAATATCAAAGTTTCTGCTCTCCACCTTTTTCTGGGCATTCTCTATGGATTTTGAAATTAGTGGGTGATCAATGGGTGTGCTGTCATCCATGCCTAATTTATCCATGATGCCGCCCAGGCTGTCAGAACCAAAGAGTCTCATTAAATCATCTTCCATGGATACATAGAACCTGCTTGAACCTGGGTCTCCCTGACGACCAGCTCTACCTCTGAGCTGGTTGTCAATTCTGCGGCTCTCGTGTCTTTCCGTACCTATAATATGAAGACCTCCAAGGTCCTTTACACCATCACCCAGTACAATGTCAGTACCCCTGCCGGCCATATTGGTAGCTATGGTAACAGCCTTTTTCTGCCCTGCATTGGCTATTATTTCTGCCTCTCTCTCATGATGCTTGGCATTTAAAACCTCATGGGCAACTCCTTTTCTAGAAAGCATTTGGGATATTAGCTCTGATTTTTCAATGGATATGGTACCCACCAGGACAGGCTGTCCCTTGGCATTTCTCTCAACAATTTCCTCAACAACAGCTTCAAACTTACCCATTTCGGTTCTGTAAATCTTGTCAGAATTATCTTCACGAATCATGGGTTTGTTAGTTGGAATTTCAACCACGCTCAACTTGTATATCTTTACAAATTCCGGCTCTTCAGTTGCCGCAGTACCTGTCATGCCTGCAAGCTTGTTGTACATCCTGAAATAGTTCTGGAAGGTAATAGATGCCAGGGTCTGGGATTCGTTTTCTATTTTAACCCCTTCCTTTGCCTCAATTGCCTGATGCAGTCCTTCACTATACCTTCTTCCAAACATAAGGCGGCCTGTAAATTCATCTACAATAACAACCTGACCTTCCTTGACAACATAATCCCTGTCTCTTTTCATGAGGGCATGGGCTCTCAGGCCCTGGTTTACATGGTGACTAACCTCCATATTATCAGCAAGGTTTTCTATCCCCAGCATTTGCTCTACACGCTCCGTACCCTCCTCAGTAAGGGTTACAACCCTGGCCTTTTCATCTACTATATAATCCTCGGTCTTCTTAAGCCTCGGAATAAGCCTTGCAATTGTATAGTAAAGCTGGGTTGGCTTATCAGCCTGCCCTGATATAATAAGGGGGGTTCTGGCCTCATCAATTAGAATACTATCAACCTCGTCAACAATTGCGTAATTAAGTTCTCTCTGCACAAGGTGGTCTATACTAATGGCCATGTTATCTCTAAGGTAGTCAAAACCAAATTCATTATTAGTACCATAGGTTATATCAGAGTTATATGCAGCTCTTCGCTGTTGAGCATCTAACCCATGTACTATTAATCCAACACTTAACCCAAGGAATTTATATACCTCACCCATCCACTCACTATCACGCCTGGCCAGGTAATCATTGACTGTAACAACATGGACACCTTTATCAGTAAGGGCATTAAGGTATGCCGGCAGGGTAGCTACTAGTGTTTTACCTTCACCGGTTTTCATTTCAGAGATTTTACCCTGGTGCAGCACAATGCCGCCCATTAGCTGAACATCAAAATGTCTCATTTTCAAGACGCGCCAGGAGGCTTCTCTGACTACTGCAAAGGCTTCAGGAAGTATGGTATCCAGGCCTTCACCATTATCAATTCTGGACTTAAATTCTTCCGTCTTGCTTCTAAGCTCAGAGTCACCAAGCTTTTTAATGTCTGTTTCTAAATGGTTAATTATGTCTACAGTTTTCTGCATTTTCTTTATTTGCTTACTATTATCATCCAAAAGATTTTTTATGAAACCCAACATATATATATGCACCCCTCAAAGGTTTACTGTATTCTAATAGTTTATCATTCAATTCCATTTATTTCAACTTATGTTCAAGGCAATGGTGCCAATAATTAGAAAGAGAGGGTTTCCCCTCTCCGAAGCTTTAAAATTCAGGTTCTATCAAACCATAGTTTCCGTCTTTTCTTTTGTAGACCACATTTACTTCCTCTGTATCAGCATTTGAAAAAACGAAAAAACTGTGTCCTATCAAATTCATCTGCATAATCGCTTCTTCAACTGGCATGGGCTTTAGAGCAAATCTTTTAGTTCTAACCAGCTGGGGTTCTTCTTCTTCAGCTATCTCACTTAATGGCGGCATTTCTCTAATACTGGCATCTCTTATCTTTCGAGAAACACGGGTTTTGTATTTTTCTACTTGTTTTTCTAACTTGTCAATAACCATATCGATGGATGCGTACATATCTCCAGTTTCTTCTTCACCCCTTAGGAGATATCCATTGAGCGGCATGGTAACCTCAACCTTATGTCTATCTTTTTCTACTGTAAGTGTTACTTGGGCTTCCTGATCGGTGTCAAAAAATCGCCCCAACTTTCCAATTCTTCTATCAACGTGATCCTTTAAAGCTGGAGTAACCTGAACATTTTTGCCCCTGACATTAATATTCATAACATCCGCTCCTTTCATTTCTTTTTTTATATATTCAATTCTCAGGTAAAAAAATCCTTCTTTTAAACTATTTTTCCATACTTTCTTCAATAATATGCCTTTATCTGGCAGTAATTGTCGATAAAGAAGACTTGGTTCAGAGGCTTTTGATTTCTATGTATAAATATACATTAGCGCTCATGAATATATTTCTACAATTTCCTTAAATCCTTGCAATCATTAGCAATCCATGTCGAACTTTATTGTTAATGGACGAATATGGTTAATTAACCTGTGGATAATGTGGATAAAGTTGTTAATAACCTATACTCCAATGGTTCTGGCTGGGGAAAAAGAAAAAATGTCCTTTGCACAGGTCTGAAAGTATGCATATTTATTACATAATGTCACAACCTGTTGCAAATGTTAGCACATAAACCTCTTTTATGCCTCCTTTCAGTAATTCACGACAACATAATGATACAGTGCTGCCGGTAGTATAAACATCATCTACAAGGATTACCCTCTGGAGGTTTACCTGTTTTTTGGCTCTAAAGACATGGGCAAGGTTTTTAAGCCGCTCCTCTTTTGTCAGCTTAGCCATTGGCTCGGTATCAATAGTCTTTTTCAAAAGATCTCCAACAGGAAGCCTAATATAACGACTTAATTCGTGAGCTAACAGCTGTGATTGATTATATCCCCTTTCTCTTAATCGCTCGGTGCTTAAAGGGACAAAGGTAATCAAGCTGCACTGCATAAACTCCTTATACTTTAAAGCCTCCAGGGCCATAAGTCTCCCCATTGGTCCAGCCAGGCTTTGTAACCCCTGATATTTAAACCTTTGAAGTGTCTCCTTTATTATCCCTTCATAAGCACCAACAGCTTTTGCCATTATAAAAGGCGGCCTTGATTTCCCACAGTCATTACATATTATTTGGCCCTTAATGAACTTGCCGCATATTTTACAGGTAATATAATTATTATTCCATGAGCTTATCCCATATAAGCATTTATTGCAAAAAATATTTTCATATAAGGTAAGGGAATTATTACAAAAGCAGCACTTATTTTCTTTTGTATAGATAATATGTTTTAAACTCTTTGTTAGCTCATTTAACATTCTTTACTCTCAGCCTCCCTGTATTAGGCAGTCTTTTCAAATAACCTTTATCCGCTGCCTCCTTATTAATGCTTTTAATCCAGGATATGGCCTGCTTCATAAAGGGAGTTGTCTGGGAACCAATAAACCACACCTTGCCTGACGGATTATCTGTCATTCGACCTGCCCTGCCTGCCATTTGTACCAGGGTTGCCGTATCAAAAATATATTGATTTTCTGCAAATAATACAATGACATTTACCTTTGGTACATTAATACCTCTTTCCATAAGGGTTGTTGTAACCAGAACAGGGAACTCACCCTTTAGAAAGCCCTCTCGTTTTTTGTCCCTTTCAGGATCCTGAGAATGGGTATAATCAACCCAATTTCCCCCAAAGTTATTAAAAGGGGGGAGTTCGAAGGCTTTTTTAAGTATTTCCCCAACCCTTTCAGACAAAAAAATTGTAGGTACAAAGATAAGCACCTGGGAAAATTCTCCTTCTATACTTTCATGAAGGAAACCCAACACCTTTTCTGGAATAACCAGATCATTATCTTTTAACTGAAGGGACTTGTCTATAATAATTTCAGGCACAGGCAGGGGGTAACCATGATGTCTGGCAGGTATTGTGACAATTTCAATGGTGCTTCTGTCCATTTTCAGCAGATATGGCGGTGGTGTTGCAGTCATATAGATGATTTTCCCTCTGGGATGTAAGGCACGGTTTAAAGCATTATACAGCATGGTGCTGCCATGATATGGAAAGGCATCTACCTCATCTAAAATAACCAAATGAAATGCTTCATAAAACCTTAATACCTGATGAGTTGTGGCTAAAATCAAATCCGCCCTTTTAAACCTTTCGCCACTTCCCCCATACAATGCTGCTATTTCTACCCCACTAAAGCACTTTCTTACTCTTTTTTCAATATCTATTA
The DNA here is from genome assembly GCF_000620305.1 of Desulfitibacter alkalitolerans DSM 16504. Taxonomy (NCBI): domain Bacteria; kingdom Bacillati; phylum Bacillota; class Clostridia; order Neomoorellales; family Desulfitibacteraceae; genus Desulfitibacter; species Desulfitibacter alkalitolerans. Next base: position 1,066,547 of record NZ_KK211100.1, read on the forward strand.
TGGTGTCTTTTCTTGGCACTGCAAATAATACCTTGCAGCCCCTTTTTAATGCATCTGCAATACATGGAAAAGAAACCTCTGTTTTTCCTGCTCCACAAGCTGCCCAAACCAGACATTTATTCAATTCACTGCTCTTGGCGAATTTCCACACATTAACTGCTGCATCCTTTTGGGCCGGAGTAAGTTCAAAGTCAAAGTGTATTTCAACCTGCTTGGGAATGGGTTTGCTGTAGTGGGGAAAACCATATAATTGCATACATTCTCTTGATTCTCCCATGGAAATACAGTCTTCGCAATACCAGCAATCATTTGAACCACACTCTAAACAATAAGACTGTTTGAGATTCTCGCTGCTGCCGCACCGAAAGCATTTTAACTGCCTCTTTTTCCCCTGCCCTACACCTGGAAAAACCTCTGCTTTATGCTGCAGAGACAAAATCTGGAGCAAATCTTCCAGGGGGTTTTCAATGTTGATCTTACTGTAATTAAGCAGGGCCTCAGCTTCATCAGCTAAAACATACCTTCCTTCAAGGCATGGCAGTATTGCATTGGCTTCCTGCCTTTTCTCCAGTATCTTAACCCTGTTCACATGGGCATTAGAGCATGTTATTAGTTGTGGTTCATCAAGCTCACCTAGACCTAACCTGACAAGCCAATGCTGCACCAAATCATATTTTTCCTTTAACTGGTTTCCATGAGATAATGTGAAGGGTATCTTTCCTGCCAGGTATCTGGCAATGCCTTTAATTGATGAATCTCTTCCGCTGAATTTAGTGCCTTTTATTTCTTCGTGGACAGCAGCAGAATTTAAAATAAAATAGGCTTGTCCAAGAAGCAGGGGAGGAGTAAGAATCCACAATTGCTGACAGCCCCAAACATCCATATGAAAGTTCAGGTCTAACACCGGGTCATGCGACAGGTTAACTATGTATTTATCTTTATTCCAGGCTATATAGAGCATGTACCGCATTCCCATGATAATCCCCCCTGGCATATATTTCTTTACTCAATACTACCTTTCCTTCAGTGAAATCTAGTATTATATGTAGATACATGTCATATTCTATTAATCTGGCTCCTGGCAGTAAAATATTCTGTATCTTTATCCATAACCAGCAGCTGATAGCCCCCTGACGCACCCAACGCCTCACTGTACATCTCTATGATTTCTTTGGGCTCCTGCTCATCATTTATCTGCAGCACTGGGAAAGTATACTTAGCTGCTAATTTTTTTAAGATTTCATAGGTTCCGTCATCAGATCCCTTATCTAACACAATTAATTCATGAGCAGCCTGCCTTTTCATAATATTCACCACATCTCTTAATACCCCTTCACAGATTTCTGCACAATTGTAAGTCCTTAGCACAAGGGTGGATTCATATTCCCTCAAGGTGGCATTTTTTATGTATAGGGTTGAAATAAAAGAAAGCAACCCTATAATAACAACCAAGAAAATATATATTCCCACTACTGTCACCTCCCCCTACACTGTTATCATATGCAGCTATAGAGGGAAAGGTTACACAGTTTATTCTGAGTTTTCCTGTATATTTGTTTTAAAAATATGGAATTACTGTAATTGAGATTTTTATTTGAAAGGATGATGCTATATGCCGGCCGATGAATGTATTCGCTGTGGGGCTTCTTTAAAGCTCCAGGATGATTTAGAACTGGCACCTGTTTGTACACAAAATGGTGAAATATGTGCTCGCTGCTATAGAGAAATGTCTGACGAGGAACTAAAGGCGTATATCAAGTGAAACTTATACTTCCTGATAGATCTTATAAGAGAAGCCTTTTGTATTTCACCAATACAAAAGGCTTCTCTTCGCAGCTGTGCAGCCATACGTGTTAAAACTATCCTGCTTAAAAATCTAGATCCTCCCGAACAAATTGTTGTATTTTCCTTAATTCATCCTCACTCTCTGCCTCTGCATAAAGCCTAAATAAGGGCTCTGTACCAGAAGGGCGTATAAGCATCCAGGATCCATTTGCCATCTTTAGCTTTATCCCATCAACTGTTAGTTTTTCCACAACTAACTGACCATTTATCTTGGCAGGTGAATAATCCCTGACTGCAGCTAACATGCCAGGCATGTTTTCGGCTGGAACTTCAATATCCAGGCGCTCACTTACGAGTTTGCCATATTTTTGGTATAAGTCCTCCATAAGCTCCCCAAGGGATTTGCCGGACTGTGCTACCATTTCAATTATTAACAGACAGGCTAGAATTCCATCCTTTTCTGGTATATGCCCCCTAATGCTTAAACCACCGCTTTCTTCACCACCCAGGATGCAGTCCTTCTCTAAAAGGATCTTCCCAATATATTTAAAGCCTACTGGAGTTTCATATATGTCCTGGCCGTAATGTTCACATATCCTATCTAAGAGGTGGGTTGTGGCCACAGTTCTTGCAACAGGGCCCAGCCAGCCTCTATTTTCAATTAAATGGTGTAATAGAAGGGCTAGTATTTGATTTGGACTGAAGTAGGTTCCATCTCTATCAATGGCCCCAAACCTATCAGCATCTCCATCTAATGCCAATCCAAGAATAGAACCTGTCTCCTTAACCTTATGAACTAGCTCATTAAGGCTTGAACCCATGGGTTCTGGCATACCTCCGCCAAAAAGGGGATCTCTGCAGCCATGAATGGGATTCACGTGACAATGACTGTCACATAGAAAATTATCTAAATAACCCGTTCCGGCACCAAACATAGAATCAACTACTACCTTTACAGGTGTTTTGTTAATATATTCCCAATTTATTAAGCTGTACAGGTGATTTAAATAGTCATCCAGAGGACTAATGTATTCTATCAGTCCTTCAGAATCTGCAGTTTTTATGGGTTTAATCCTAACCATATCAAGGGTTAATGTATTAAGGTGCCTTTCTATACTATCGGTAATTTCAGGAGTAGCGGGACCTGCATATTCAGGGATAAATTTAATGCCGTTATATTCTGGCGGATTATGGCTGGCAGTAATCATTAATGCCCCGATTGCGCCATATTTTTTTATTGCATATGCTGTAGTTGGGGTAGGGGCGGGTTTGTCTATCAGTAAAACCGGTATGTCATTGCCCGCTAATACCTCGGCTGCTTCTAATGCAAACTTGTCAGATAAAAACCTTTGATCATAGCCAATAACCAGTTTACCATTTTTACCAGTTTCACTTATGTAATTTGCTACTGCCTGTACAACCAGCCTAAGGTTGTCAAAAGTAAATTCCCTTGCCATAATGGCTCTCCAGCCATCCGTACCGAATTTAATTGTGTTCATTGTAAAACCTCCTTAAATTGTGAAAAAGACACTCAAAATACTACACTATATAGTTTATCAAGTTAGGACTTATTTATTATAACTTTTTCTTCAATTAACAAAAAATTCCTGCCTAAAATTTTTTTTAATTAAATTTTTGTGATAGTGTAAAGAAAAATGACTGCAGCAGGAAGCCGCAGCCAAAATTAGGAATGAAATATTTAAGTAATTTTTATTTTCTTAAGCTGTTCTTTTGATTTGACAGTTGCAGCATACTCAAAAAGCGAGGTATAGTTCGGTACTGAATATCCCTGGGCTTCCTCTATAGTCCTCATAAGCCTCTCCCTTTCTGAGCGCAAAGACCTTTTAATAATACCTGGCATTTAAATCACCCCCAAAATTTAGATTTAATAATGTAAAACAAATAAATTATTTTATTTTATGCAAATTGATTGTTAAAACATTCACATTCCCTACTACTATTATAGGCCCCAATAAAGCTTTTGTAAAACCCCCCTATCAGCCAAAAAATGGGCTTCTTACACTTGGCTCAAGGCAATGCGTTTCAATGCACTTCAATGCAAATCAATGCAAAAAAAGCACCTGGAAATTAAACCAGGTGCTTATTTAACAAAATCACCATGGACCCAACCTGTTTTATTACCTTCAATAATTATTTCATACCAGCCGGATGATTCAGAAACAACACTAACCTTGGTGCCATTTCCCAGGCTCGCTATGATAGCAAAGCTGGTACTAGGACCGCTGCGAACATTTACACCAGCCGCTGCAGCAACTTCCATCACCCTGGCAGTGCCGCTGCTTGGAGTAGTGCCTGAGCTGTTATTATTCTGGTTAGTATTTGAAGTGCCCGTTGAGGGGCTTCCTGTCTGACTTGATTGGCTGGTTTGATTTGTTGGGCTTGTTTGATTTGACTGGTTAGTTTGTTTTGTTTGATTAGATTGACCTGATTGGCTTGCTGATGAGGAGCCGGTGCTTGTCCTTCCAAGCTGAGCTTCCAGAGCTGCAACAGTACTGGTTAAACTTGTAATTTGCTTTTCCAGCTCAAAAATTTGAAATTCTAACGCTGCAGTCTTTTCTTCTACTGTTTGAACTATGTAGCTTTCACTAACAAGGGGGTCTTGTGATGATCCAGGCATAAAGCCCCCTGCAACTACAAAGTTTCCTAAAGTGATACCTAAAACCAGGGCAGCTACCATGGCAATTCCAACCCAAAGCTTAAAAAATCTCACAGGCTTGTCCTCCAATATATAAAAGGTTTAGTAATACATGTATAGTATTTCAATACTCAACTCAAACAGGACCACATCATATATGGACAATATATTTATGCCCGTCCCCCTTTAGCCCCCAAAATGCTTTGCCTTTTGTCTTCTTGAAAAGGCAGCGAAGCTAAGATGATTCATTCCTAAAAGCATTATAACTGTTAATCCAATAAGTATAACAACTGCCTGAGGAGGCGCCATTAATGACATGAGCACAGCACTACTTCCCAAGCAAAGATTGACTACGTAAATTATTAAAACTGTTTGTTTATGCGTTAATCCCATGTTTAGCAATTGGTGGTGCAGATGTTCCTTATCTGCTTGAAAAATCGGTGTTCCATTTAAGAACCTTCTTATGATAGCATACATGGTATCAAATATGGGAATCCCTAAAATTACAACTGGTATGAAAACGGAGATTATAGTTGCACTCTTGGTTAATCCAACCACTGCCAGAACTGAAAGAGTAAAGCCTAAAAACATGGACCCTGTATCACCCATAAATATTTTGGCTGGGTTAAAGTTAAAGGGCAAAAACCCAAAAACAGAACCAGCAAGAATTATTGCAAGGACAGCTGCAGCAAAATGTCCTTCTAACAACGCCACCACGCCAATAGTAACTGCAGCAATACCAGAGGTCCCTGCAGCTAAGCCGTCCAGGCCATCAATCAAATTAACAGCATTTGTAACCCCAACAATCCAGAGGACTGTAAAGGGAATTGCCAGCTTGAAATTTTCTAAAAAAAGAACTTCTGCAAAGGGATTTGTAAGAATACTAACCTTAACCCCAAACAATACAACCACCAGGGCCGCCAGGGTTTGACCCGCCAGCTTAACCTTTGGTGATAAGCCCTTTATATCATCTACAATACCAAGCAAAACAATTATTGTACAACCAAGTAAAATTCCAACAAGCTTGCCATCTATAGTTTGGGTCATAAGGACCGCTGCCATAAAACCTGCATATATTGCCAGCCCACCCATCCTTGGCATTGAACATGTGTGTACCTTTCTATCACAGGGTGCATCCATGGCACCCCATTTTCTAGCCAGTCTAATTACAATTGGTGTTGAGATAAATGCCACCAAAAAAGCTATAACAACAGGCAATAACACCTGATACATTCGTTCTTCCTCCCCCACTATGTTGCTTACGCAATACTAATAGTGTACTAAAAATTGTTAATTTTTTCAATCAATATTTTTGACATTTTCTGCTTTCTGCTTTAAGAACCAATCATAAAGGTTAGTTCTCCCTCGGCAGCTAGTTCTTCTCCCACATAGGCTTTTCCAACACCTTTGCCAACAGGGCCCTTTATTTTCACAAGCTCCACTTCTAGACGCAGCTGGTCACCAGGAACCACCTGTTTTCTAAAACGAACCTTGTCTATACCTGCAAAAAATGCTATTTTGCCTGCATATTGTGGCAGTTTCAGAACAGCAACAGCCCCCACCTGTGCTAAAGCTTCTATTATAAGTACGCCTGGCATTACAGGATGATTTGGGAAATGTCCCTGAAAATGGGCCTCATTTACTGAAACATTTTTAATTCCAACAGCCCTCTTGCCCTCTTCTAACTCTATAATTCTGTCCACAAGCAAAAAGGGGTAACGATGGGGAATTATTTCTTGTATTTCTTTAATATCAAGCATAACATCACTTCCTTTTAGGATTCTACAAATTTTTTTCCATTCCTTCTTGTAATCTTAAACTCACATGGTATTTATGCCCTCTTGAGCATCCTTCTAATCAGGTCTAGTTCTTTGGTTTTAAAGACAAAAAGCATGACTGTGTAAATTATACATCCCATCCCAACCATGATAGCAAGCTGTATTACTAGACCAAAAAAGCCAGTAATATTTAAAGCTTCCCTTGTGTAAGGCATTGCAGCTGTTAAGATAACAGCCATTACAGCTGCAGCAGCAGTAGCCTTTGCCAGGGGTATAATCAACTGGGCAAAATCCATACTAGGTAAATAGTTACGAAAAACAACCAGCAGGAGAATTATATTAATAACAGCAGATAAAGAGTTAGCTAGTGCAAGTCCTCCATGGCCAAAAGCTGGAAGCAAAGCTATACTAAATAATACGTTTAGCATGGCACAAAACAGTCCCAATATTAATGGAACCTTAACCATGTTTAGCGCATAATAAGCCCTGGTGACAACTGTATTGGCACCAACGGCCCAAAGTCCTAGGGAAAAGTACCACAATGCAATAGCTGTTCTTTCAGTAGCATAAGCATCAAAGGCCCCTCGCTCAAATACAATTTGAATTAAAGGCTCTCTAATAACCATCAAGCCTGCAGCAGAAGGAATGGCTACAAGAGAAACCAACGCCATACCCGTCACAAGTGATTTTGCCAGCCCTTCTTTGTCATTGTTTGCTGCATACTGTGAAAAGGCTGGAAATATAGCTGTAGCTATTGCAGCAACAAATATGCCCAGGGGCAGGGCCATTAATCTATAAGCAAAGTCAAGGGCGGTGATGCTTCCTGGTTCCAAGCCAGATGCAAATATTCTGTTCACAGCAAGATATATCTGATTAATTGCTATTGCTAAAGTTATGGGAAAAATAGTAGCTCCAGCTTTTTTTACTGCCGGATGGGCTTTGTCCCAGTCCCATTTCCACTCAAAGCCTAATTTTTTTAAATATGGAAGCTGTATAATCAGAAAGCCTATAAAAGCAGCCAGGGTTCCTACTGCTAGTCCATGGACCCTGTACTGTCCAGCGAAGATTAGCACAGATACTATAACTATTATGTTTGCAAGGGCTGGAGCAAAGGCAGGTATGCCAAACACCCCACTTGCATTTAAAACACCCGTTATGAGCATCCCTGCTCCCATAAATATAATAGAAGGAAAAATAATTCTTGTAAGACTAACTGTCAAGTCAAATGTTTCCTGGGAAAAGCCAGGAGCCAACAATTTAATTAACCAGGGGGCAAGGATTATCCCAAGTATTGTTATTCCCATGAGGATAACAACCGTCCAGTTAAACAGTATGCTTGTAGCCCTCCAGGCCTCAGATCTATCTTCTTTTATAAGATATGCCGTAATAATTGGCACTATTACAGATATAAAAGCCATGCCTAATACAGCCTGTAAAGCATAGGGCAGGGTGTAAGCAACTAAATATGCATCTGTAGCCCCACTAGCACCAAATTCCCTTGCAATAACTGCATCCCGAACAAATCCCAATACTCGACTTAGAAGGTTCATTAGTAAAACAATACCGGCAGCTTTAGCAATTTTTGTTCCTAGCGAGGCTTCCCTTTGTAGAGTCATTTTTTATCCTCTTCCTGCCTATATTACTATATCTAGAACATATATCCTTCTATCTAGTTCCTAGTTCCCTCAGGTTTTATCTCTCACATCTAATATTATAGGTAAGTTCCTTAATACAAGCAAGAAAAACCTCCAAATATATTAGACGCATTAGTCTGTTAAAAGTTCCATGTAAAGGTAAATTTTTAGCTAAAATTGGACAAAAAAAATAGGGGGCATGTTCCCCTTATATAAGTAGAGTATTAACAAACTCATTGGTCCACGACAGACGGCTCCAAATAGAGTTGTTAGCCTACTAATAAGCAAGTCCCGTGCCAAAAGGTTATAAATACAATAATAATAAATAATAAAATAAAAAATCACCAGGAATCCTGGTGCACATGAGCTCAAATAATTTGAATGGCTTTTCGAAATGCATCTCTTTAATTGGCAGCAAACAAAGAACGTCCATTTTTTTGGACGTCATGTTCAATAAATTGAACTTTTTCTGATTGATTTTTAAAACAACTCAAATAAAACCAAACCTATCATAGCAATTTTTTTGTGGCACGGTTTTTGCTAGTTAAATATTTCACAACTAGTTAAGTGTTTTAAAGTTAAATGTTTCACAAAAAGAAATCTAAAGGAGGGTATAAAAATGACTAATCCAATGACTAACCCAGCTGTTGACAGGAACCTTATCCTAAGTAAAAAACACCCATCAAGAGATGTAAATATTAAAATCAACACTATAGTAAAGCACAAGGAAAACTTTAAACCCTTATACAGCAAGCATAAAAAATTTTAAAAGTTTAGGTTTGCTAAACATAGCATACAAGGAGGTATTTACATGAATGTAGTAGCAATGAAAAAGGAATCGCTAGTTATGAAGGGTTTTGCAATGAAGAGAATTGGAGATGCTGGATGGATAGAAAAACAAAGGCCCCAATGCGGTCCATTAGATGCAATTATAACACCGCTAGCTTTAGCACCTTGCACATCAGATGTTCATACTGTTTGGGAAGGCGGCGTTGGTGAAAGATACAATGTAATCCTTGGTCATGAAGCTGTTGGAGAAATTGTTGAAGTTGGTAAAGATGTAAGAGATTTTAAACCTGGCGACAAGGTTATTGTACCTGCAATTACACCAGACTGGAATACCATGGAGATTCAGAAAAACCTTCATCCACACAGTGGTGGAATGCTTGCGGGTTATCAATTTACTAATATAAAAGACGGAGTTTTCGGGGAATATTTCCATGTAAATCATGCAGATATGAACCTGGCGTTACTTCCAGATGGAATTTCATATGAAGCTGCCTTAATGATGACAGACATGATGACTACCGGTGTTCATGGTGCAGAATTAGCTGATATTCAAATGGGTGACACTGTAGCAGTTTTAGGCATTGGACCAGTTGGCTTAATGAGTGTTGCTGGTGCTAAACTGCGTGGTGCAGGAAGAATTATCGTGGTGGGAAATAGACCTGTGACTATTGAGGCAGCCAAATACTACGGAGCAACTGATATAATAGATTATAAAGAAGGTCCTATCGTAGAGCAGGTTATGGAGTTAACCAAAAACAAAGGGGTTGAAGCAACTATTATTGCTGGTGGAGGAGCTGATATCCTTTCAGATGCAGTAAAAATCACTGCTCCAGGTGGAAATATTGGAAACGTAAATTACTTTGGAGAAGGTGAAATCCTGCCCATTCCCCGTCTAGAATGGGGTCTTGGTATGGCTCATAAGACAATTAGAGGAGGCCTTACTCCCGGTGGCCGTGTTAGAATGGAGAAAATGATTGCCCTTGTACAGGCTGATAGAATAGACCCTGAAAGAATGGTTACTCATGTGTTATATGGATTTGAAAGTGTTGAACAAGCGCTTCTTATGATGAGAGATAAGCCCAGAGACATGATTAAGCCTGTAGTTATAGTTTAAAAGCACCATGCAAGAATTTAACAAAACAATAATTATAAAAAGATGGCTTATGTTTTTTTATAGGCTGTCTTTTTTAAATGTTTTAGATGTAAAGCCTGAAGATATACCTTGCACTAGCAATACTTGCAAAACCATCTGCTGCTTTCATGGGCATACACCGGGTGACTACAGGTAATACCAGCACTAGAATCAATAAATAGTATAAAAAAGTGAATAGTATATACAGAAAGGATTGTGAGCAAAGTGACCAAACCGCAAGAAATAAGTGTGACTAGACCTATTAGTGAAGACCTGCCAGAGGATAAGTTTCATCAGCTGGACGCCTTTTTAGATAACATGGGGACTACCAAGGGCTCGCTGATAGAAATTCTGCATAAGGCCCAGGAGATTTTTGGCTTTCTCCCCCGGGACCTGCAGCTGTATATTGCCCGAAAGCTGGGAATTCCCGGAGCAGAGGTATTTGGCGTGGTAAGCTTTTACTCTTACTTTACTACCAAGCCAAGAGGGAAGCATACTGTCAGCGTCTGTATGGGAACAGCCTGCTTTGTGAGAGGTGCGGACAAAATCCTGGATAAATTTAAAGAGAGTATCGGCATTAACGCCAATGAGACCTCGGAAGATGGATGCTTCACACTGAGAGATGTCCGCTGCATCGGCGCCTGTGGACTGGCGCCTGTGGTGACTGTAAATGACAAGGTTCATGGAAGACTAACAGAAGATCAGGTACCCGATGTGGTGAATAACTATCGAGCAAAGGAGGAATAGCTTTGATTAGCAGCTTAGCCGAATTAAACAGTATCAAGCAGCAGTCCTTGGCCAAAGTAATTTTGCGCCAGCATGTGGATGTGGTTAAAGAGGGCGTCTTCCCTAAAGAGCGGATGAACCTCTTGGTATGTGCGGGCACAGGCTGTGTAGCCAGTGATAGTGAAAAGGTGATCAAGAACCTGAAGATTGTCATCAAGGCCAGGGGGCAGGCAGATCAGGTAAGTGTAGTAAAGACCGGCTGTTTTGGCTTTTGTGAGCAAGGACCTATCGTAAAGGTAGAGCCAGACAATGTGTTTTATGTGCGAGTAGGGCCAAAGGATGCCAAGGAGATAGTTGACGAACACATAATTAAGGGCAATCACGTGGAGCGGCTGCTTTACCAGGACCCCAACACCAAGCAGCTGGTTCACCTGCAGGAGGAAATGAACTTCTATAAAAAGCAGATTCGGGTAGCCTTGCGCAACTGCGGTTTAATAAACCCAGAAGACATCTATGAATATATAGCAGTAGGCGGCTATGAAGCCCTGGGGCAAGCCTTGACCAGGATGACTAGTGATCAAGTGATAGAGGAAGTGAAAAAATCCGGCTTGCGGGGTCGGGGCGGCGGAGGCTTTCCCACCGGCTTAAAATGGGAAATTACCAGGGCTCAGGAAGGTCAGGTAAAATATGTCATCTGCAACGCTGACGAAGGCGACCCAGGTGCCTTTATGGATCGCAGTATCCTGGAGGGAGATCCCCACAGCGTGTTAGAAGCCATGGCCATTGGTGCATACGCTATCGGCGCCGGTAAGGGCTTGATTTACATCAGAGCCGAATACCCCTTGGCCATTCAACGCTTAAATACTGCCCTTGTTCAAGCTAGAGAGCAGGGCATGCTGGGGAAAAACCTGTTTGGTACAGATTTTAGCTTTGATATTGACATCAAGCTGGGGGCGGGGGCCTTTGTGTGTGGGGAGGAGACAGCCCTGATTAATTCCTGTGAAGGTAAACGAGGAGAGCCCAGTAACAAGCCGCCCTACCCGGCTCAAGAAGGCTACTGGGGATATCCTACCTGTGTCAACAACGTGGAAACCTTTGCCAATATCCCAGCTATTTTGACTAAAGGAGCCCAGTGGTTTGCCTCCATGGGTACAGAGCGGAGCAAGGGAACCAAGGTTTTCGCTTTAGCCGGCAAGATTGACAATGTGGGACTAGTAGAGGTGCCTATGGGTCTCACCATACGAGAAGTAATTTACGATATTGGCGGTGGCATTCCCAATGGTAAAAGATTTAAAGCGGTGCAAACAGGCGGCCCTTCTGGGGGCGTGATAACAGAAAAGGATTTAGATACCCCCATTGAGTACGATCTCCTATTGGAAAAGGGCTCTATGATGGGCTCTGGTGGGATGATTGTCATGGATGAGGATGATAACATGGTGCATATAGCCAAATTTTATCTGGAGTTTACCATGAACGAAGCCTGCGGCAAATGTGTTCCAGGGCGGATAGGCACGAAGCGTCTTTTTGAAATGCTGGAAAAAATCACTGAAGGAAAGGGAACCATGGCAGATCTGGATGCCATCAAGCAGCTGGCCTACATGGTCAAGGAGACCTCTCTGTGCGGCCTGTGTCAAACTGCACCTAACCCAATTATCAGCACCATGAATCACTTTTGGCATGAATATGTTCAACTAGTGCAGAATGCAGAACATCCCCAGTGTAAAGGAAACCATGAAGCTAAAAGTAATACAGTGTAACTTCTTAAGAAAAGAGCGAGGTGAGACAATGTCAGGCAATCAAGAAAAACAAGAAGCTAGAAAACAGGTCAAGGTGCAAATCAACGATCAGCATATCACAGTGCCTGAAGGCATCACTGTGTTAGAAGCAGCCCACGAGATCGGGGTCAAGATACCTACCCTTTGTCACCTGGATTTGCACGATCTGCAGCTATATAATAAAACCGCCTCCTGCAGAGTTTGTCTGGTAGAAATGATACAGGGAAATAGCAACCACAATAAACTAGTACCATCCTGTGTAACAAGGATGGAAGAGGGAATGATGGTCAGGACTGATACCATTAAGGCTATTACCGCTCGCAGAATCGCCGTGGAACTCCTGTTATCCAACCACCCCAACGAGTGCTTTACCTGCCCTAAAAACCTGGAGTGCGATCTCCAATCCCTGGCACAGGAACTAAAAGTGCGGGAGATTCGCTGGGCAGGAGAGCGCATGAGCTATCCCATGGATATTTCCAGCGATGCCATAGCAAAAAATTCAAATAAGTGTATCTACTGCCGCCGCTGCGAGACGGGCTGCAATGTGGTTCAGACCTGTGGTATTCTCTCAGGAATTGGTCGGGGCTTCAACGTCTTTGTAGGTCCCTTTGCCAATATCCCCATGGCGGAATCCTCCTGCACCTACTGTGGTCAATGTGTTCAGAGCTGTCCTACAGCAGCACTGACAGAAGTCTATCATACCGACAAGGTTTGGAAGGCTATCTACGATCCAGACAAATTTGTGATTGTCCAGACAGCGCCGGCTATTAGGGTAGCCCTTGGCGAGCTCTTCGGCATGAAAGCGGGCACTATTGTAACAGGGAAGATGGTCACTGCGCTAAAGCGCATAGGCTTTGATGCGGTGTTTGACACCAACTTTGGGGCAGATTTAACAGTGATGGAGGAAGCATCGGAGCTAATTTATCGCCTGCAAAACAACAAAAACCTGCCTATTTTAACCAACTGCTGCCCTGCATGGGTAAAGTTTATCGAACATCAATTTCCTGATCTTATCCATGTGCCCTCTACCTGTAAATCTCCCCATATCATGCTAGGGCAGATTGCAAAAACCTATTACGCCGAGAAAAAGGGCTTAAACCCGGATAACATCGTAGTAGTATCCATCATGCCCTGCATCGCCAAAAAAGCAGAGGCTAAGCGGCCAGAGCTGACCAAGGATGCTCGCAACAATGTGGATATATCCATCACCACCCGAGAGATAGGAGCCATGATCAAGGAAGCAGGAATCGAGTTTGACCGTTTACCCGACAGTGAATTTGACAGCCCGCTAGGTGAAACTACTGGAGCCTCAGCTATCTTTGGCACTGCCGGTGGAGTTATAGAAGCGGCTCTCCGCACTGCCTACGAATGGATGACTGGTGAAACCCTGGAGCAGATAGAGTTTGAAGAGCTGCGAGGGATGGAAGGGATACGAAAGGCCACAGTGAAAGTCGGCGAACAGGAGCTGAACATTGGTATTGCCAGCGGCCTGGGCAATGCCCGAGTCATCCTGGAGGAAATTCGTGAAAGAAAATCCCAGTACCACGCCATTGAAATTATGGCCTGTCCCGGGGGATGTATAGCAGGGGGTGGTCAACCCTATCATCACGGTAACGAGGAAATAATCAAAAAGCGCCGAGATGCTATATATGAAGAAGATCGCAGAAAAGGCATTAGAAAATCCCACGAGAACAAAGAAATCCAGGATCTCTACAAGACCTTCTTGGGAGAGCCTTTCGGGGAGAAAGCCCACAAGCTGCTGCATACCCATTTTGAAAAGAGAGAAAGAATCTAATTTCTATATTTCTATAAACAGAATTCTAAAACTCAAATAGAGTTTCGACTTCATCTGAGTTTTAGAAGCAGTTACCTGGGAACGCACGCTAGAAAATAGGAGACTAGGAAATAGGAGTCTTAGTGATAGAACCGGCTGATGCAGCCGGTTCTATATATCATAGCGCTTCAAGATTTCATGAAGGGTACTTCTGTTTAAACCTAGATTTTTAGCAGCCCTTGCCTGTACCCAACCACTTTCCTCTAAAGCCTTGAGAATTATTTCCCTTTGGTACTGCTCCATATGTTCTTTAAGTGAAAAATTCTCTCCTAATATGGGTTTCTGACCTTTAAACCCTTCAGTTAACAGCTCAGGAGGTAAATCTTCAATTTTTATTTCTGAACCTTCACAGAGAAGCACGGCCCTTTCTATAACATTTTCTAGTTCCCGCACATTTCCCTTCCACTCTGCGTGCAAGAGCACCTCCATGGCAGCATTATCGATTCTGCTTACAGATTTTCTAAGCTTTTTATTAAATCTATGCAAAAAGGTAACTGCCAATAGTGGTATATCTTCCCTTCTATCTCTAAGGGGTGGTAGATTAATAGACACCACATTCAGCCTGTAATAAAGGTCAACCCTAAAGCTTCCCTTACTAATTAACTCCAGCAGGTCTTTATTGGTAGCAGCTAAGACACGTACGTCTACTTTTTTCGGTCTTGTATCTCCTATTCTTAAAAATTCCCCTTCCTGAAGAACCCTGAGGAGCTTGACCTGTAGTGTTAAACTAACGTCACCAATTTCATCTAAGAGAATGGTCCCCTTATGAGCTTCCTCAAAAAGACCTTTTTTGTCAGTAACTGCCCCTGTGAAACTACCCTTAACATGGCCAAAAAGTTCACTTTCCAGAAGTGTTTCGGGTAGCGCTGCACAGTTTATACTAACAAAACTTTCATTAGCTCGTAAGCTTAGTTCATGGACTGCTTGTGCAGCAAGTTCTTTACCTGTACCACTTTCACCTACAATCAGGACAGTAGTGTCAGTACGTGCTACCTTTTTTATCATCTGATATACCTGCTGCATGGGTCTACTGTTTCCAATAAATCTTCCTACACCGCTGGTACTTTCCTGAAGCTGGCTTTTTAAAAGTAGGTTGCTCTTTTCAAGCTTATCAATTAAATAAGGCAGGCACATTTCATTCTCTGCTAAGCCTCTGACTACAGCAGCAGCCTTGTTGCGGCAGGTTTCGTATCCGCATGCACCGCAGTTTAATTCATCTTCTATCTTGTATTTGCCAAGACTGAATAATATCTCTTGGATTTCCTTTTCTGAAGGTTCTTTTACAAACAAACTTTTATCTTTAAAGCTTCTTCCCAGATCTATCTGAATTTGCTCTGCTGTTTGTTCATGCTTTTGCGGGTCTTCTTCCTGTTTACGGGCATATTCCTTTAGCAAATGCATTCGAGAGTAGACGTCTCTTTTTTCACTAAACATTGGTCCGCTAATACATCCATTACAGAATAATATATCTGCAAAATCAAACTGAATGTTTCCCTGGGCTGCATTTCTTAGAAAGTTCAGGCTGTTTTCCCTCCCCTCAACTGTCAGTATCCTGTTTTCCAAGATATCTGCCTGTAGTGCTGCAGTTTTCAGAAGTCCTCCAGCCAGGGGAAATATTTTTGCTGCATGAACACTGGGACTATCAAAGGCTTCCTTATCCAAGCTGTCAGGATCAATTCCTTTAAGCTTTAGATATTCATTTAATTCAGGAAAAGTCAGGACACAATCCACACTGTCTTCCAGGCTTTCATCCTGCCTCTCTGCTTTTTTTGCTGAACAAGGCCCAATGAACACTACCTTAACCTTCCTGTCAGGATACATGTAGCGTAAATAACGCCCCACGGCAATCATGGGTGATACAATGGGAACTAATTTTGGTATTAGCGAGGGAAAATACTTCTCAATTAAGAATATAATGCTGGGGCAGGCACTGCTTATTAGCCCCTCTTGTTTTTCCTGCTTTAATATATATTCTCTATAAGACTGGGCTACTAATTGAGCGCCAAATGCAACCTCGTATACTTTTTCAAAACCTGCCTTTTTTAGAGCTGCAGCAACCTGGCCAGGCTCAATTCCAGCAAATTCTGCGATATAGGAGGGAGCCAAGCATGCAACTTTAATTTCATCAGTATCCATAATCTCTTGCAATAACTCCAGGCTGCTTCTTACACATTTTGCCTGTTTTGAACAAACTTCTATGCAATGTCCACAATATATACACAGATCAGGGATAACCATGGCCTGACCCTTTTCCACTTTAATAGCCTTAACTGGACAGTTCCTTATACAAGAAAAACAAATGCTGCATATTCCTTCTATGGTTTTTACAACACCCAACTAAATCACCTCTGACTGTCCTATGTTGATTAAACATACGGGGACACATCCCAATTAATTTTTTATGAGCGAGATATGTCCCCGGTAAGTTATTGCCGGCTTTGTCAGGAGATATGTCCCCATTTTTGCAGTCTGCATTTTATGGGCTAATATGTCCTGCTTCTATATATTATTCTACTTTTTTGAACTTACCCCTTTTTTCATAATGGGTATGCAGAAGATGATGGGATTTTTCTCCCAGGGGTTCTCCAAGGTATTCCTTGTACAGCTGTTGAACTGCAGGGTTCTCATGGGATTTCCTCAGTTTCATCATTTTATCAGCTGTATAGATACCTTTTATCCTCTTTTCTCTTATTTCAAGGTTAGTAGGAATAGGCTGGCCTCCACCACCTATACATCCTCCTGGGCAGGTCATAACTTCAATGAAATGGTAATCAGCAGTACCGTCTTTTATTTTATCCAGGAGTTTCCTTGCATTTGCAAGGGTATGGGCTACTGCAACCTTCACTTTTGTGCCCTTTAGGTCTACTTCAGCCTCTTTAATGCCCCTCATTCCCCTGACATTATAAAAATCAACGCTGGGAAGTTCCTCCTTTGTCACCAGCTCGTAGGCAGTTCTTAAGGCCGCTTCCATTACTCCTCCTGTTGCACCGAAAATAACACCGGCACCTGTTGAAATCCCTAGTGGTGCATCATATTCTTCAGATGGGAGTTTATTGAGCTGTATACCGGCCTGCTTGAACATCCTGGCCAACTCTCTTGTAGTTAGAACGTAGTCCACATCTGTGTAGCCACTGTCTGTCATTTCAGGCCTGTCTGCTTCAAACTTTTTGGCTGTGCAGGGCATGATTGAGACTGATACTATATCAGCTGGATCAATCTTCACTTTTTCAGCATAATAGGTTTTCAGCAGTGCCCCAAACATTTGCTGCGGGGACTTACAGGTTGAAAGATGTTCAGTTAACTCAGGATAGAAATGCTCAATGAACTTAATCCAGCCGGGGCTGCAGGAGGTTATCATGGGCAGAGTACCATTATTGGTAAGCCTTTCAATCAGCTCACTGCCTTCCTCCATAATTGTTAAGTCCGCCGTAAAATCTGTATCCATAACCTTATCAAACCCTATAAGTTTCAGGGCGGCAACCATCTGTCCAGTACTCACCGTGCCAGGCTCTAAGCCAAATTCCTGACCTATAGAGACCCTTGTAGCAGGGGCTGTCTGTACCACAACATGCTTCCTGGGATCAGACAGGGCCTTCCAAACTTCCTCCGTATTCTCTTTTTCCACCAATGCACCTGTGGGACATACCAGAACACATTGCCCGCACTGGACACAAACAGAATAGGACAAAGCCTCATTGAACTGTGTACCGATCAGGGTTTTAAACCCTCTTCCCAGGGGAACAATGGCTTCCACTGACTGAACCTGCTTACAAACACTAACACAGCGGCGGCAGAGAATACACTTTTGAGGATCTCTAATAAGGGCAGGTGTTGACATATCCTTGGCACTTAGGTTGCGTTTTCCAACAAAGCGCATATCCCTAACCCCTAAGAGTTCAGCCATTTTCTGCAGCTCACAGTTTTGGTTGCGGATACACGTGAGACACTCAACATCATGATCAGACAACAACAGTTCCAGGTTAAATTTTCTTGCATTCCTAACTTTTTCAGTATTTGTTAGGACTTCCATACCCTGAGCAACAGGGACAACGCAGGCTGCTGCCAGGGTCCTTGCTCCAACGACCTCTACCACACAAATCCTGCAGGCTCCGACTTTATTTATATCTTTCATGTAACATAAAGTAGGTATATTTACACCGGCGATTTCTGCAGCCTCTAAAATTGTAGCTCCTGGGTGCACTTCAACCAACCGGTTATCAATTTTTAAACTAACAAGTTCCATTCATTCTCCCTCCTTGCTTGAAGATTTCTGTATCTACCTGATATCACAACGCATGCACCTTTGAGCTTCCCTTAAGGCTTCTTCCTCTGTAAAGCCAAGCTCTACTTCTCCAAAACCTGCAAGTCTCTCCTCTTTTTCCAGACTGCCCATTTTAACGCGCATTCTGACTTCCTCTAAAATTGGAGCAGACAGTTTGCGTTCAGGAGCAAGGGGAGCGTATACGCCTTTTCCATTCAAATATTTGTCAATGGATATGGCCGCCAGTTTTCCTGCTTTTATTGCAGCTACAACAGTATTAGGGCCTGTGACACAATCCCCGCCTGAGAAAACGCCCTCTAGTGATGTGGAACAGGTCTTGAGGTCTGAGATTATAGTTCCATTAGGATTTGTTTCAAGAACAAGCTTCTCATCTCTGTATAAGTCATCCACCTGCTGGCCTATGGCCGGTACAATCATATCCACATCCAAGGTGTAAGTTGATCCTGGTACCTGCACGGGTTTTCTTCGTCCACTTGGGTCAAAATCTCCTAGTTGAGACTGGACACATTCCAAGCGGCTTACTTTGCCGCCTTTGCCAATGATTCTAGTAGGACTAGCCAGGTAGCTTATCTTTACTCCTTCCTTAATGGCATCTTCAATTTCCTCGTTCATGGCAGGCATATCTTCTCTAGTTCTTCTATAAATTACATGAACCTCCTCGGCACCTTTTCTTATGGCTGAACGGGCAACGTCCATTGCAACGTTTCCTCCGCCTATTACTGCTATTTTCTTGCCTTTCATATCAGGCCCACTGCCGAGGTTTAGGTCTCTTAATAATTCAACTCCTGATACAACTCCCTTGAGGTGCTCGCCAGGAACTCCCATGTTTTGATCCTTATGGGCACCCACAGCTAAAAATACCGCAGAGTATGCTTCTTTAAGCTCTGAAAGTTTAATATCCCTTCCGACTGCAACTCCGGTTTTAATTTCTACTCCCATGTCTTCAATTACCTTGATTTCTGCCTGTAATATATCTGCCGGAAGACGATAATCAGGTATTCCAACCCTAAGCATTCCACCTGCTACAGGCAGTGCTTCAAAGATGGTAACCTCGTAGCCTGCCTTCCTCAGGTAATAAGCAGCTGTTAACCCCGCTGGCCCAGAACCAACAATAGCTACCTTCTTGCCATTACTTTCAGCTGCCTCTGGTACAGGTAAACCTTCTGGCATTAGGGCATCAGTGGCAAAACGCTTCAAGTCCCTTATGGCAATGCTATCGTCAAGCTTACTGCGGTTGCATCTGCCTTCACATGGGTGATGGCATACCCTGCCGCATATTACAGACAACGGATTGTCATTGCGCATTACTTCATAAGCCTCTCTATACTTTTGTTGAGCAATGAGGTCAACATATATGGGTATATCAATTCCTGCCGGACAGGTATTCTGGCAGGGGGAATTAAACATTGTAGCACACACAGAAGCCTCACAATATTTATCTTTAATATGAGCTTCATATTCATGCCTAAAATATCTTATAGTGCTTATTACTGGATTTGGAGCCGTCTGTCCTAAACCACATAGAGCTGATTCATTTATCTCTTTACCCAGCTCTAGGAGTAACTCAATATCTCCTTCTTGACCCTGACCCTTTGTTATACGGTCAAGAATTTCTAACATCCTTGTGGAGCCAATTCTACAGGGAGTACATTTACCACAGGATTCGTCCTTAACAAAATCTACAAAGAATTTTGCCAGGTCAACCATACAGGTGTCTTCATCCATGATAATTAGGCCGCCAGATCCCATAATGGTTCCTAAGTTAGTCAAGGATTCATAATCTATGGGCACATTCAAATGTTCAGCAGGAATACATCCACCTGAAGGGCCGCCTGTTTGGGCAGCTTTGAATCTTTTCCCCTCTGGTATACCGCCGCCTATATCAAAAATAACCTCTCCCAGTTTGGTACCCATGGGCACTTCCACCAGCCCGTTATTTTTTATCTTACCAGCCAGGGCAAAAACCTTTGTGCCCTTACTTTTTTCTGTGCCAATCTCTGCAAACCATTCCCATCCGTTTCTTATAATGGTTGCCACATTAGCCAGGGTTTCCACATTATTGATTATGGTTGGTTTACCCCATAAACCAGATGCTGCTGGAAAGGGTGGACGTGTTCTTGGTTCTCCCCTTCGTCCTTCAATTGAAGCTATGAGGGCAGTTTCCTCACCACAAACAAAGGCTCCAGCACCCAAGCGTATTTCCAGGTCAAAGGAAAAGTCGGTTCCAAAAATGTTATTCCCCAGGAGCTTTAGTTCTTTTGCCTGATCAATAGCTATTTTTAATCTTTTTACAGCTATGGGGTACTCTGCTCTTACATATAAATATCCTTTGCTGGCTCCAATGGCATAGCCTGCAATAGCCATACCTTCCACCACACTATGGGGATCACCCTCCAGAATACTTCTATCCATAAAAGCACCAGGGTCCCCTTCATCAGCATTACATACCACATATTTTGGAGTGCCTTCTGCTCTGGCAGCAAATTCCCATTTAAGTCCTGTAGGAAAACCACCGCCACCTCTACCTCTTAAGCCTGATTTTTTGATTTCTTCCAGCACCTGTGAAGGTTCCATCCTTGTTACAGCCTCTGCTAATCCAAAATATCCGTCCCTGGCAATATATTCTTTAATACTTTCAGGGTCTATCACACCACAGTTCCTCAAAGCAATTCTCTTTTGTCTCTTGAAAAAGTCTATACTGCCAAAATCAGGCTGCATAACCTGGGCACTTACCTCTTGGTAAGTAAGTCTCTTCAAGATTCTACCCTTGACAAAATGCTCTTCCACCAGCTCGGGTACATCCTCAGGCTTTACTGTACAATACAAAACAGCCTCAGGATAGACAATGACATTAGGTCCTAAAGCACAAAGGCCTGAACAACCCGTTTCAACTACCTTAACTTCTCTTCCTAGTCCCCTTTTGTCTAGTTCCTCCTTAAATGCTTCCATTATAGATTTGCTGCCGAAGGAATGACATCCTGTTCCTGAACAGACTAAAACGTGAGCACGAAACAATTGCACGAATCTCCCCTCCTTTATACCAAGCTCCTACTCATGTATAACCCATTGAGTAAGGACAGATTTGTTAATCAAATGCTTATCTACAATTTCCTTAACCATTTCTACATCAACATTGCCATACATAACCTTCTTTTGTCCGGGAATATGAACTTCAATGAGAGGCTCTTGAATACAAAAACCTATGCACCCCGTCTGGGTTACCACTGCGTCAATATTTCTTGCAGCAATTTCTTCTATAAATGCATTCATTACTTCTCTAGCTCCTGAAGCTATACCACATGTACCTAATCCTACGATAATCCTGACTTTCTCGCCCTCTTCCCTTAACCTGATTTCCTCCATTGCTTCCTTTCTAATCTTTTCTAAATCCTGAATTGTCTTCAACTTACTCATCACCTCCATCATATAGCTTAGATAAACCCTGCCCAATTGTTTCCCTAATCCATTGAAGAACTTTTGGATGGTTTACTGGCACGGGTGATACAATTTTTTCTATCTGCTTACTATCAAAAGTAAATAGACACCCATTAAACTCATGGGTATATATAACCCTAATACTAGAAGCAGAACATAGAAAAGCCGTAATGGTTCCTGCCACATCCCCTAATGGGGGTCTATCCCAATGGCTTCTTTGAAATGTGGCTTTTACTATTAGGCCCTGTGAGTGGGCTGGGGTTAACTCCACTTTGCCATTACAGGCCTCAGCTGCAGCCTGTAAAAGGGCTAAACCTAACCCTACTTTCCTGGTTTTGCGCCCTGTTTTAAAGGGATCTAGAGCCTGTATCATAAGCTTTTCGTCCATTCCCCTGCCATTGTCCGCTGCAGTAATGATTATGATATCTTTCTGGCTATCCTCAATAATGTTAAGCTCAATTACAGTAGCACCGGCTTCCCAGGAATTCATTAAAAGATCAAGAATGTGTTGGGCTAGTTCTTCCATCTTATTCCTTGCAGCACTTTTTAACTGACTGTAATGCCTTGTCTGGTTTTAAAAGACCGTGGGCCTCATTGTTAATAGTCATAACAGGCCCTAAACCACAGGCACCCAGGCACCTTACACTTTCCAAAGAATACATGCCGTCATCTGTGGTATCTCCAGCCTCAACTCCCATATGCTTCTCCAGGGCTGTCAAGATTTCAGGTGCTCCCTTTACATAGCAGGCTGTTCCCATACATAAACACACCTTGTATTTTCCCTTTGGCTTGAAGG
The DNA here is from genome assembly GCF_000620305.1 of Desulfitibacter alkalitolerans DSM 16504. Lineage (NCBI taxonomy): Bacteria > Bacillati > Bacillota > Clostridia > Neomoorellales > Desulfitibacteraceae > Desulfitibacter > Desulfitibacter alkalitolerans. The sequence continues at coordinate 1,089,169 of NZ_KK211100.1, forward strand.
AAAAATGGGAATAAAAGGATGAAACGCTATAGACCTCTGACTGTGCAACTCCAAGCCCTTCAGCTATTTTTATCTGTACATCCCTTGGCAAGAAGCCTACAATTTCTTGTATTCGATGTAAGACTTCAATCAGCGCTGAAGGCTGTCCCCTGAACTCTTCAATAATCTCATCAATTTGGGGGTTCAAAGTTTCCCAATCAATTTCAGGTAAAGCTGATGACATAAATTTACCTCCTTCATTTAGAAATTAACTGCTTAACTGCTGATTTCCAATCTTGAACTTGTTACTACAATCACAACCATGGCTGCATATATTTATGAATTAATCCCCCCTTTCAAAATCCTGAATTTATTATTTAACAGGGCTTTTTTAAGGGAATAAAAATCCAAGTCCCCCTTATAAGAAATATATGCCCTGCCAATATCACTTAAAAAATGTGCATCTGATGAAGAAATGATAGGATATCCAGTTATATCTATCCTTTCTATATATTCCTGTGGATTAACCCTTGCTGATACTTCAAGAGCGTCCAGCTTTAAATTCTTGGGAATAAAACCTAACAATGACAGCAGACTGTATGCCGGACGGTCTATATGGGCGGCTATTGCCAGTCCTTCAAATTCATGTGCCCCAGCTACTACCCTCTCAACATTCAACCTTACTGAGCTTAGAAGCAGTCTTTCCTCCATTCCTATAATGCTGCCTTTACTGTCCAACACTAACTGTTCACCAAAAATGCTTTTTTTGTTTTTAATGTCAGTCAGATAGTTCTCAATATATTTGTAAAATTCCTCTGCAGCAGAAACAGTTTCAAAAAGGCAGAGGATATGTACCTCCTCCTCGCATTGAATCTCAAGACCAGGAACAATTTTAATACTTCCACGCTTGAATGTATCTGCGGCCTCAACAAAGGATTTAAGGTTTAAAACGGAATTATGATCAGTAATACCTATAAGGTTTAAACCCATTTCATAGGCCCTTAGAAGAATCTGCTGTGGTCCCATTTCTTCATGAGCACAGGGAGAAAGGGCCGTGTGAATATGAAGGTCAGCATTTATATTCATTTCAGTCATTGCTTCTGACCTGCATTTTCTGTCATAAGTCTATAAAGCTTTCCCGCTGTTTCAAAGGCAGAATCATGGCTGTAAAATATTGGGATGTTTTCTCCTGTGGCCCTCTCCAGCACTTCTGCATCAGGCTTTTTACCAGATACCACAATGCCTGAAAGCTCATTAAGCGAGGCAACCGCTACAATGTTTATGTGTACTTGTTTAGTTATCCATAAATAACCACTCCTGGCTTCTGCTATGACAAAGCTTAGCAGATCAGAAGAATAACCCCATGTCACGTCTCTTTTTTCCCATTCCTTTAGCGATGGATTTAGCAATTCAATACCCATTTTGGAAGCAACGTAATTTAAGTGCACATTGTAAACCTCCCTAATAATGAATATTACTCCGAGTTTCGCTGACCCATTGCAGGGGGAACCTTTCTAGCCAGCTTTAATACTTCTTCTGCAAGGATTTCTACTTGCTTTCTCAATTTAAAAACACAGTCAGTCTCAAAGGCTAATCCCTTGACAATATCCTCTGCAAGGGCCCTGCAGTTTGGACAACCACAGGAACTGCAATCAAGTCCCGGCAGTTCCTCTAAGGTTCTTTCTAATTTCTCCATCTTAACAAGGGCTTCCGCCAGGTTGTCATCAAGATTTCTTACCTTTCGAGGTTGAAAATCACCTTTTAGTAAGCAGTGAGACAAATCCACAGTTTCCAAAAAATGCTCTAGCTGCGGATTTGTACCCTTGCTTACCAGCTGGTCAATTCGTACCCTGGCCAGGAAAGGGTTTTTGGCCACAAGAGACCCTCCTATACAACCACCCTGGCATGCCTGGCACTCAAGATATGCAATATCCCTCAATTCTCCTTTTTCAACTTGTTCTAAAACATTAATTACATTTTGTATACCATCAACAGCCAGTTTTGTACCATGCTTCAGTGCCTTTATCTCGCCACCAGAACTGCCCCATCCTATGCCTAACCCCGATGCTTTCTGAAGCTTTCTGTTACCCTTAAGGTCTTTAATGTGTTTTAATACCTGGCCATAAATAGTGGAAATTGAAATAGCACCATCTACATAAACGTGATTCTTGGCTGCTGGCTGCCTAATGGCTGTTATTTTACCAGGACAGGGGGTAATAAAAAAAGTTCCCACTTCTTGAGGGGCATATCCTTTAGAAAAAGCATTCCTTTTTGCATACATGGCCGCCATATTCATGGGAGAGTCTATGGGAATAATATGCTCTAAGAGCAGTGGAAAACGAACCTGAATAAGACCAACTACAGCTGGACAGGCCTGTGATATGAGAGGCTTTAGGCTTTGATTTTCTTGCAAGTAATTATTTATCCCCCTGGTTACTACCTCCGCTGCCAGTGCTACTTCAAAAACATCGTCAAAACCAATCATTATCAAGGCTTCCAAAATTTCATCAAGGGTATGTTTGGAGTCGAATTGCCCATAAAAAGAGGGTGCTGGAAGGGCAATTCTATATTTAAAATCATTTAATTTATCTAAAGAATCTTCAACTGCAATTTTGGCGTGGTTAGGACAGGTTCGTATACACTCACCACAGTCAACACAAAGCTCCTCAATAATTCGAGCTTTACCATCTCGTACCCGAATGGCTTCAGTAGGGCACCTTTTTATGCAGTTTGTGCATCCCTTACATTGTTCTTTATCTAACCTCACAGAATGAAAATACTGTTTCAAGGCTGTTTACCTCCATTCAAACTATAAGAAGAAAATTAGTTTATCCCAGTTAGATGTAAGTTCAGCTTCTAAATCATTATTTTTGGCTGGCGTTGATTATAACCCTTACCATTGTCCCTTTGCCCACTTCAGACTTGATCTCAATAAAATCAGTGCACCTTTTAATGTTAGGCAGCCCCATGCCTGCACCAAAACCCATTTCTCTAATGTTAGGTGGTGCCGTTGAGTAACCCTCCTGCATGGCTAAATCTATGTCAGGAATGCCTGGACCCTTATCCTGGGCAGTTAATTCAATAGCTGCAGGAACAAGGTTAACCTTAAGTATTCCACCGTTACCATGTATTACCATATTCATTTCCATCTCGTAAGCAGCAATGGAAGCCCTTCTTATCTCCAGTGGTTGATATCCTACCAATTGTAAAAGTTTTTTAATCTGACTTGAAGCCTGGCCAGCAGCAGCAAAATCCAGGGAAGCTACTGTGAATTCCTGCTCAAATTTACTCATCTTCAAACCTACTCTACAGTTTTGTTATACATAATACATTTCTACCCATTACCCTCACAACCTTTTAGACCATTAAGATAGAGAATGCCGCAGCTGTCATAAAGCATATAATTTGTTGCCAAAAGAGGTATATTCTTTTGTCTGGCAAAATCCACGACCTCCCCTGTGGGCCTTTTACCCCTTACAAAAACAACTGCAGCAGCCTCAATCATTTCTGCAGTGTTAATAACTTGAATATTTGTTAAACCTGTTAAAAGCAAAACATTTGGAGGTGTAAAGGCCAACACATCACTTAATAGGTCACACCCAAAGGCACAAGACACCGACTTTTCTAATAGTTCACTGCCCCATAAAACCTCTGCCTCTAAAAGCTTTTTCACTTCCTTGAGATCCATTTTGCTCCTCCAAACTTACCAGAACAGGCATTTAATAGTTTATAATAATTTATTATTACTTATAGCTGTTATAAAAAGTTATAATACATCACCTATTTTATTCTATATCCTATAGGAATTAACCTTCTCCTTTGGTTTTTTAGAGATTGTATTACTAAAAATAAAATTATTTTACTAATCACGAATTTTCCATCAACTCTTAATGTTATATCACATCCTGCATTTTAATGCATATTTTGGAATAGTATCTAACCTTTGTGAGATTTTTTTGTCTGGCGGCTGGTGTAAAAGTAAAAAAAGACCATCAGTAAGTATGCCGCTAAGGCATTTGATGGCCTTTTAATAAGCAATAAAATTGGGGTATCTTAAAAACCAACCAGAGGGGTGAGTAGCCCATGGGAGTCTCACCCACAGGCTCTCCCAGAACCGGACGTGAACCTCTCAGCTCATCCGGCTCCCATTATTCAGTCGTTAATTATACCAAGTTTCCAATGCACAAAAAGTTGAGGAACTGCCTCTGCTACTTTGATGAGCCATCTCCTAGCTCTAGCTTTGCTTCCATTGATATTCTTATACTTTCTTCGTACCCATTTTTGCAAGGTTTTGTTGATATATTTAAGCACAGGGGTTAATTCCGATTTGCAAAAACTACCATAGTAGTTTATCCATCCCCTTATCTTGGGATTTAGAAGGTCTGCCAAATCATTGATTTCTCGATTTGTTCGAAATTGAAGGTTCATATTTCTCACATTTTGTTTTATTGCCTTGCTTGCTTTGTTACTTATTGCTGGCGAGAATGTTATGAAGTACTCTCCTCGTCTGTTCTTGGCAAGCCTTGACCTAAAAGTATATCCTAGAAAGTCAAATTTCTCTTGAGTGTGACTTCCTTTTCTATTGTCATCTTTGCAATATACTATTCGGGTCTTGTCTGGATGCAATTCTAGCCCTATGTTCTTAAATCTTGCTGTTAGCGTTTCTAGTATGTTTTCTGTTTCTTCTAAGGTTGAGCAATGTACTACTCCATCATCTGCATATCTTGCCCATGGGTTATTGGGATAATTTATTTTCATCCATTTATCAAATGCATAGTGCATGAATAGATTTGCAAGTATCGGACTAATGACACCACCTTGCGGTGTTCCAGAGTCTCTTTTTATCTCTGTTCCATCTGCTTTTTGAAAAGGTGCCTTTAACCATCTCTCAATGTACAATATTTCCCATTTCTCCTTTGTGTGTTTGTGTACTGCCTTCATCAGGAGTTCATGGTCTATATTGTCAAATAGTCCTTTAATATCGAACTCTAGTACCCAGTCATATTCCCAGCACCTCTGTCTGGTAATGCCTACTGCTTCTATTGCTGACTTATTCGGACGGTACCCATAGGAGTCTTCCAGAAAGTAGGGTTCTACTTTTGGTTCAAAATGGATTTTTACTACCATTTGTGCTATTCTGTCTGCTACTGTCGGTATTCCTAGTACTCTTATCCCACCATTTTTCTTTGGTATATCAACTGCTTTTACTGCTGGGGGAAAGTATGTTCCAGACGACATCCTGTTCCATATTTTGTACAGATTGTTTTTAAGGTCTTTTTCAAATTCTTTTAGACTTACTTCGTCGATACCTGCAGAGCCTTTATTCGCTTTCACTTTCTCATAGGCTTCTTGTACTATTTGTTTTGGTATTCTAAACGGCTTTGTTTTGTTCATTAGCTCCTCCCATTTCTGGTTGACTGATACTCAAAACTGAATAATATAGTTCGCTTTCGCTACCCTTCACTCCACTTCCATTACAGAAGCTTCATCATTACTACGGTCTATTCCGCCCCTATACTCTGCATCCGTATTTCACCCTTATGGGGGTTTCCCATTTGTGGTTTTTCCGTTAGCATCAGAGTCGTAGGTTCCCACGTTCCCTATAAAAGCCTAAATCATGTTCATGTCACCTCTATGCCGGTCACCATATAGTCGGTAATCAGGTCTCCTCTATACTTATCCTAGAATGACGGTTAGATCCTAGTTTTGATGACTTCTTTTCCATGTTTCGACACTTGAACGGTGATTCGCTTGTACTCATCTCCATGATTCTCACCTGACAAAGTCTTAGCTTTGCCTTTTCCTTAACGCTCACCACCATGGCTTTTGACCACAGCAGCTTAAGGTGGTTTGGAGCCCACACCTGAATGTTGACTCCGAAGGGCCTTCCTTCATCTTTCATAGAGCCTAAACTCTTAAGTTATCTTTCTATGAGTCTGTTTTTCGTGGCACACAACCGTCCCCCTGGTTTTTTAGAGTTCTTTGGCCCAGCGGGCAGTTTCCAGGGCCTGCTCTCTCTTTTCATCTATAATCTGCAGGTATTCAGGCAGATTGGCTTCCCTGTTTTCTAAGGCTGTTCTTACAGTATCCCATAGCTGATCCTCCGTTATAGTCTCCGCTCTTCCTGCCAGGGGCTGATAGGCCTGTTTCATGAAGCTGTCCACCTTTGGATCGTAGGAAATACCAACAATGGGTACTCCCATTACGGCAGCCATTATCAGAGAGTGGAGCCTCATTCCTATCATCATATGCAGGCTGCCCAGAATGCCAAGCATTTCTTCCACATTGACCTGGTTTTTCATGAGGATAGCCTTTTCTCCATGCTCCATAAGCTTGATAGTATCTCTTCCTGGGGCAATATCACCTGGAAAATGAAAGGGTATAAACATAACCCTGTATCCCATTTCTATCAAATTATCACAGGTTTTTGCAACTGCCCTTTTATAGTTGCCTGGATTCTGCCATTCCCTTAGAGAAACACCCACAATTGGCTCTCCCTCTGGGGAGATGCCCATTTCTACCAGCACCTTTTCATCAGACTGTGTGTTTACTCTTCTTCTATCTATACCAAGGACAGCATCTACAGTTTCTCTTATTTCAGGCCTGTCAATTCCCAACTGGTCTAGAAGCTTCTTGGAAGCCCCATCACGCACAGTAATCAAGTCAGCCTTATTTGCGAGCCAGCCCATGAGCCTCTTGCCCTGTGGAGTATTGATGGGTCCTATTCCCTGGGCATAAAACATAACCTTTTTACCTAAAAGCTTTGCCAAAAAAACAACCCCTAGATAGTAGATAAGACTTCTGGGACCAGTTACATCCTGAAGCAGGCTGCCGCCGCCACTAACAAGCTGATCACATTTTCTTAATGATTTAATCAAAGTAAAAAGCTTCCATCTATCAACTGACTCCACACCATATTGTTTATGGGTATGCTCTGGATTATTGGAAAAAACAATAGGTTCCAGATTGCCCACAGACTCAAAAGCCTGCAGCATACTATAGAGTATAGCCTCGTCTCCTATATTTTGAAAGCCATAATAACCAGATATTGCAATTTTTTTACTCATTAAAAAGCCTGCCTTCCAAGTGTTTATATAATCTCCATAATAGTATGAACATAACCCCTATTGCAATACCCAGCCATAATCCATTAACGGTCCTTATCATGGAAACCAATAAAGGTGTATGAATATGAGCAAAGGTATTAACCATGGAAATCTGACCAATTGCCCCCAATAACAGCAGTGGCAGATAACGATGCTGATAGCCTAGATAAAAAAGCAGCAGCATAAAGGGATGTCCAATCAAAAACTCCTTTGTGCGCGGACGAGCTATTAATAGATTATCTAAAAGGGTTCTCACCTTAAGCTCCAGAGAGGATACAACTGCTGCCTCATTACCTGTCCTTGTTACATAAATTAGTCCGGCAACCAGGAAAAACCCTACAAGTATTAGATGCCTGTTTGTAACAACTGCATCCAGCAGACCCTTAATTCTGCTGGGCAGCTTATCTCTATCGCGCCAAAAATAAAAAGCAAATATCAAAATTAGGATTGGTAAAAGATGAGCCACCTTCACCCCTACAAACTGATCCAGCTTGAGCATGAAGTTCAGATGTGCAAATAATCCTACCATTAGCAGTGCACCTATCAAGCTGATTGAGGAAGCATGAATAAGCTTGATTATAGCCCTCCCCGGGGAGATGCTGGATTTATCATTTAAAACTAAAATTAAAGCCAGTGATGGAAATATTATTACCGAACCCAAGGCCATGGCCTTTATGGCAATATTTAACAAGGGGTCTATTATAAAGGCTCCTGCCCAGATTATAAGGCCTGCTCCCCCTAATAAATAGGCAAGCTTTGAAAAATCTAGCCTCCTTAGGAGCAGCATTCCCCCTGCAAGAACACCCAGTCCACTTACAAAGGTCAACAGTATGTTCCCCTCTGCTGATGTAACATGCATGTTGAAAGGTTGAGCTTCGCCTATATTAAAGCCTTCCCTTTGTATTGCAGGTATTAATCCTGTAAAGCCATTTCCTCCACCAAGATAATTAACATTTGTTTCCATCCAATCTGAGCTATCCATTGGGAAGAAAAGCCTTACTAAAAGAACTCGAACATTTCTATCAGTTATTGCCAGGGTGAATCTGTCCACTGCCCTTTGAGGAGTCATATTAACCATTTCGTTTAGCCCTATTGCATGGAACCTGACAACATTGGTTGGTTCATCTAAACCGACTTGCCTGGCACCTTGCTGATTAAAGATAAAGGTTTCAATGAAGGCAAAGTTTGCCTCAAGACTTTCAATTCCTTCATTAATAATATGCAGATAATGGGGAAAGCCAGGAATTAAAAAATCATTAAATAAAACTGCCGTAATATTATCCTTAAAAGGCACTAAATATTCAAATACACCCCTTATTGCTTCAGGTGAGCTCTGGGGCCAATTGCGTATTTGTACCAGAATATTGTAGCCTTCTGAAACGGCCAGTTCCATAAAATCCTGGTCAAAACCCAGGCCAATGGTGCTAAGCTCAGATCTGGTAATTGGGACCCCAACAAGCTGAATGCTGCCTGTATTTTCCGGTACGTGAACACCAAAAACCTTTAAGGATAAGTTTTTCTTTATTTGTTCATGAACCTTTTCATCATTTGTAATAATATAGTTGTAGCCAGTTTTGATATTTTCAACATTGCTCCCCATCTCTGTTCTATACCTGTCATCTAAGAGAAGCTGACTGCCCGACATAACCCAGGCCTTATGGGGCTCTAGATCACTAATTATCTGTTCCTTTAAAAGGATGCCAGATACACCTGTTTGTTTGAATTTCCTTAATACATCCCGCTCTGAATACTGGCTATATCTAGCCAGCCTTTCAACCTCCTGGCTTTCAATACTCACCTCTACATGCCTGTTGGCCTGCTCCAGGGTCATTCTCTGCTTTGCAAGATAGCCGGCTGCCAACAGTGCCATAACTAGGATACCTATCAAAAGATAGTTTATATAATTAGCTGATTTAGTCTTAAATGTCAATGTATCTGCCTCCCTTTAAATTGGCTGGGAAATTATTAGTTCCTTGTGTTTGTCCTGGTTCAAATAGCTTCCGCACTATTATATATTATTTTTCTTTTATATAAAAGTGGTAAGTTAGAGCACTCGGTTGGCTGTACTGGTAGAGTTCTTTTTAATGTACATAAGGTCATCTGCTCTTTTTAGAGTATCACTCAATTTATGTTCCGGACCATTGCAGGTTGCTATACCTATAGAAAGGCTTAAAGGCAGCCCTTCCTTATTAAGGTTATAGTTTGCCAGAGTGTCCTTAACACGCCTGATTATCTCCTCACCACTTTTCTCATCAGTACATGGCAGGATTACCGCAAATTCGTCTCCCCCTATCCTTGCAAGAACATCTATTTCTCGTAAATTTTCTTTGAGCAGTCTGGCACAGTTTTTTAAGGCTTGATCCCCTGCCTGATGGCCCATTGTATCATTGATAGTTTTAAGATTATCCATATCCAGGAAAATAATTGAAATGGGATAATCCCTCCCTTTTTCCAGTCGAAGCATTTCATTATCAAAATAGGCACGATTATATAATCCAGTGAGATGGTCATGAAGGCTTAAAAATCTTAGCTCCTCTTCTATCTTTTTTCTTCTTAATGCACTTACTATTATTTCACTAACAATTTTTAAAAGGGTTATATGCTCTACAGGCCAACATTTGTAATCCCTGACAGAATCAAAACCCATGAAACCTATGAGCGTATTTTTAAAAGTCAAGGGTACCACTATTACTGACTTTATCTCCTGAGCTTTTAAGATTTCTTGCTCAGTTGAGGCCTCTTGCGGCATAATATCTACATCTGGGATATAGATATTTCTCATGGAATTAAGCTCCCCCATCCACCATGGAATAGAATCAACAGGTATGTTTTGCAGATTATGGATTTGGGCTTCTATGCCCCCAGCACACCATTCATGGGTATTATTTACAGTCTTTTTGTCCTCAGATACTAAAAAAATATATGTGCGATCTGTCTTGGAAAATTCTCCAATGTCCCTTAGTGTATGGTTGATTTCCTCAGATATCTCCTCTGCTGAAATACTGATAAATCTCCTGGCAATACTGGCAATTAATTTTTCAAACTCAATTATTTTTGTTAGTGAATGCCTGGTTTTGACCAGCTCCTTTTCCAGATACAGGCATTTGCTCTGCTTTTCCCCTATTAACTTCAATATATTTGCCAGGTGGGTCATTAAAGAAAATGCTGATTCATTTATGGAGCACTCCAGATGCTTAACAAGCTGAAGCAGCCCAATCCTTCGCCCCTGGCTGTTTATAGGTATGTCCAATATTATTTCATCAACGTCTATTTTGCGTCCCTGGACAAAACCGTCTGCCAATACAGAACCATCCTGGTCAACTGCCCTGCACTCTATTTTTTCAATATGATAAATACTATTAACTATTCCCTGCAGGTCACTTATACTAACCAAGTCTGAAAGCTTATACACCATAAATATCACCCCCAGCTTTTTTAATCCTAATGTTAAAAATGTTTAAGTGTCATAATTAAAAGGACAGCTTCTCAATGCAAAGCTGCCCGTCCGGACTAAAAAAGTCCATTGCTAGTATTTATTTCGACAATTACTTTTAATTACCTTTTTATTTCCATCACTATTTTTGTCATATTTTGTCTAGGAGCATACAAAAAAAAAAGCAGAAGGCAAACTATGCACCTCTGCTCATTATTAGATATCCCATGATTATGCGCTATGATTTTTTAACCAAATATACCAAAACCATTAAGCAATACAATGAGAATTACAATTGGCGCTACAATGCCGGCCATGAATTTGAATAGTGGTAACCAAGCAAAGCTTAGTGTACCATTATTAGTGATTTCCTTAAACGCATTCTGGGGCTTCCAGACCCACACTGTAAACAAGCAGATTAACATACCGCCTATTGGCAGCAGTATCTTGGCTGAGAACTCATCATAAAAATCAAATAAGTTAAGGCCTGCTTCTGATCCTGGGAATGGTACGACTATATGATCCCATGGTCCCATGGATAATGAAGCAGTCACACCTACTAAAAAGATGATAAAACCAATTACAATGGCAGAGAAGCTGCGGGCAACATTAAACTCATCCTTAATAAATGCAACTACAACCTCTAAAATTGATATGGCAGAAGTTAAGGCTGCAATGGCTAATAATATAAAAAAGATAGTTCCAAAGAACATCCCCAGGGGAAGAGTATCAAAAACAGCAGGCAGCACCATAAATACCAGGCCTGCTCCCTGTGATGGTTCTAACCCCACAGCAAATAATGCTGGGAAGATTGCAAAGCCGGCCAGGACGGCAATACCAGTATCAAGGCCAATTACTGTTGCTGCTGAGGAGGGCATATTTTCCTTCTTCTCTAAATAGCTACCATAAGTTATCATTGTTCCCATACCCAGGCTTAAAGAGAAGAATGCTTGTCCTAGTGCTGCCAGGACAACCTTGCCAGTAATTTGTGAAAAGTCCGGTTTTAAAATAAAGCTTACGCCCGCAAAACCACCTTCTAGTGTTAATCCGCGGAACATTAGTATAAATAAGATAACAATAATAGCCGGCATTAATATTTTACTCCACTTTTCAATACCTCCCTTAATACCGGCAACAACAATACCAACTGTTAGTACCATGAAAATTGCCTGCCAGATAATTGGTTGGGTTGGATTGGTAATAAAGCCAACAAATATTCCCGGCAGTTGATCTGATGGAACTCCTGAGAGTGACCCTGTTACAGTCATCCAGACATAGGCCATTGTCCAACCGGCAACTACACCGTAAAATGATAAAATTAAGAATGCGGCCAATACGCCAAAGGCACCAGTAATCCACCATGGTGTCCCTGGAGCCAATTTTCTAAAGGAACCAATGGCATTTAACTGTCCTGCCCTACCAATAGCAAATTCACAAAGCATAACAGTGAAGCCAATTAAAAAGGCTGCAATAAGATAAATAATTATAAAGGCCCCTCCACCGTTATCACCTGCAAGATAGGGAAATCTCCATATATTTCCCAGGCCAATTGCGGAACCAGCTGCAGCCATAACAAAACCAAATCTAGAGCCCCAGTGTTCCCTTTCAACTCCTATACTCTTGTTCTCCACATTTTTACCTCCTATTACAATATTAGCACATGTGATATTTCTATTATCATGTGCTAATTGTATTATAATTAAGAGTTTAGCTATTTAGCAAGGGTTAATTTTAACATATTCTAATTTATCAAAATTTTTACTGTCTAATAAATAGCTTTCCATTTCTCACTTCATATACAATTCCTTTCAGTTCTATAACTCCATTAATTGGCCTTTTAGTTCTTCTGTCAATTATTTGGTAGGTTTTAGCTTTATAACCACCAAAATCCTTATCTGAAAGGATACCGCCAATTATCCATGAGGACGTCTGTCTGGAATTGTCAATCTGCTTAATAGTTCCAGTAAGGTTTACTTCCAGATTAAACTGGCTTTTTTTTGCTCCATATGCACTTAAAGCGGGGGAACTGTAAACTACAACCTCCCATATACCAACCTCAGGAGATAATATGCTTGCTGATGTACTATCTTTTATTAAGGACCCAGGTGGTCCCAGACCCACATATTCTGTCATGAAGTACTCATTGCCATTGGGGTCTATTATATGAGCCCTTACCCTTCCCAAGGGCTGAGTTCCAGCCATTGCCACTTTTAGCTTTACAGACAGGCTTTCAGCTCCTGGCTGCACCTGGAAAAAATGTCGTGAATACTGGGCTGCAGGTAATTCTCCTGATAAATGAACCCTATACTGGTTGTTTTGCTCCAAAATGTGGGGCCTTATGACAGTTACCAGTGCTGCCAGATCGTATCCATAGGTAGCTGCAATATCACCCCTTAAGAATCCCGAATAAAGGCCTGGTTCTTCAGGTATGTTATAGCTGACACCCATTGTTCTGCGGCCTGTTGGAGCTATCCTGGTTTTTGCAAGTTCAGGAACTAACCATTCCACCGTTGAGTCCCAGTTTACAGCCACTGGTTCATTTGCAAGGTTGTTTATTCTAAAATTAATTTCTCCCGGAATAAAATCCCTGGCATACAAACCCTCTCCAAATGCCAGTCTTTTATTGTAGGTCTGGGATATTAGGGGTTTAACCTTATCTACAAGAAACAGCTTCCTCCAGGCCTCCACAACGTCTATAACACCAGAGCCAACTTCAGCGGGACCAAAGTTGTCCAAAGGTCTTGCTCCAAGAGAAATAGCTCTCCTAATATCCTGTGAGTTTGGAGATTTACCCAGCCTATGCAGAGAATCCCTGAGCAGCGCAACTGCACCGGCTACATGAGGAGCAGCCATACTTGTCCCCTCTGCCATGGAATATTTTTCTACAGCCCACATGGGGGCAGTAGAAACAGCACTACCAGGTGCTACTACATCGGGGATCATAAGCCCATCATTTCTCGGGCCAATGGAGCTAAAATACCACAAGCTGTCATGCTCAACCTCAAAGCCATAATCCTGCTTCCACATGGCCGGAGAAATAAACGCTCCAACAGATATGGCCTCCTTTGCATTGCCAGGAGTAGCCAATGAAGCCAGACCTGGTCCCCTGTTTCCTGTTGCCACTGTAAATACAATGTTTTGCTCTCTGCTTAGTTTAGCAATAAGCTCTGTCAGGGAGTTATTTCCTGCAGTTTCATCAAGGTAATAGCCAAGGCTCAAATTGATTATATGGGCACCATTATTGGCTGCATAGTTTATAGCCTCCTTTAGGAGCTCCCAATTTGTCTCTCCCATGGTATCCAAGGCTTTCAGCACCATGATCTGACTCCCGGGGGCTACCCCCTTGATTCCTCCATTGCCGGCGGCTATTCCGGCAACATGGGTTCCGTGCCCATTAAAATCAACACCAAACCTGACCCAGTCCCCCTTTGGAGAAATGCCACCTACCACAATATTAAAATGCCTTTCTGCATCAGCTGATTCAATAGTAAAGTACTGTCTGCTTTCCTTGAATATTCTGTAGCCTATCTGTCCATCAATCTCTCCCTTTCCTGCCAGGTCAATATATACTTTGTCATATTTCCCTGGAGTATCCGGATCAGAAAGAATTACTAAAAACCTATCATCAAACCTTCCATTAAAATTTAAATCTCGAAGTACATTCCTTTCTTGAATAAATCCATACCTGTATTCCCCACTTTTTGAAGAAATATTTTTAATTGAATAGCTTGCCCCTTCAATAGTATAATTTCGATTTCCTGCTGCTTTTATAGTGCCAGATGTATTTACCTTCATTTCATCTGTAAAATCCACCCAGTCAACTATCTTGGCAGTTCCCCTTGTAGTCTCCTTGAGATCAGGATGTCCAGGGTCAACACCTGTGTCTATTATTGCAATAACCTGTCCCTGGCCCTGTGCTCCTATGGGAAGAACATCTTTTACATTCATTTCATTAATAGTGACTTCCAGGCTTTTTCCTGGATTAGCACCTGTATAGTCGACCCTTGAAAAATTTAAAGATTTTTGAGCAGGGGAAGCTGGCAATGGCGACCCATAAGTTGAAACATGGGTTAGAGATGAAAGGGATAAACCTCTGAGCCCTTCTACCTGTTCAATATAACTAATTATTCCTCGGGAATTGACAATAAAGTGAATATTCTTTGGCAATCCACCAGCAAGCTCTGACAAGCTTATTTGCTTTTTATCCCTGTAAGCTGCAAGTGACCCACTATAATTAAAAAAGTGGTCTTCTCCGGCAATTTCAATCCTCATTCGACTGCCAACGGTATCCAAGCCCTTAAGCATTCCCGCAAACTCAAGGGCATCACCCCTGGCTTCAAGCATTCGAACAATAAAGGCAGCTGCCTGACCCCTGGTTGTAAGCTCAGCAGGCCTAAAGGATCCGTCTGGATACCCGCTGGTAAGATTTAGAGTTAGGGCCTTTGCTACGGGATCCCTTGCCCACCCGGGAATTTCATTTTCATCACTAAATCCAAGGTCAGATGTTGTCTCAAAGGCACTAGAAACCTTTAGAGTTCTTACAAGCATTGCTGTTAACTCATCCCTTCTAATTGGCCTCTCAGGTCTAAAGGTTCCGTCTTCATAACCATTAATTATGCCAAGCTCATAGGCAAGCTCAATATATCCCTTTGCCCAATAAGCAGATGGGATATCCCTGAAAGCTGAGGGAACATTATACAGGTTATAGGCCTCTTCATCTAAATTAAGACTGCTGATTATGATTTTGCTGAATTCCGCCCTGGTGATACTGCGGTTAGGCCTGAAGCTCCCATCATGATACCCACCAATAATTCCCTTGGCAGATAACAGGTCAATCTCCTGAACTGCCCAGTGGTTACGGGTATCAGAATAAGCAGGGGTATAACCTGGAAAAGCAGCTAAGATAAATAATGCTAAAGCTATGATAATATGCAGTTTTTTTATTGAGTTGATAAATTGTTGCATATACACACCCGTTCAATAGTATTATATTACTGCCCTATTCCTGAGTATAATAATTCAATGGTATCTGCAGATAGTGCTGTCAAGTCACCATCTGCTGTTTCCAGTCCATTAAGTATTGTGCAGCTGCCAAAATAGCTTATTACTCCAGCTATTATCCTGGCAATTAGAGATGGGTCAAGGTCCTTAAGCTCATCCCTTTTAATCCCATCTATAACATTGTTTTGTAAGAACTGGAGCTTTTGTTTTTCCAGATCCAAAAACCATTTTTTAAAATCATCATCAAGTGGAGGATGCTCTGCCAGGAAAACTTGAGCCATTTCTTTATGCTCTAAAATAAATCTTAGATGGGCTTCAAGTATATAACTTACCTTTTCTTTAAATGTATACCTTTTTTCTATGTCAGCCATGATTTTTTCCAAATAAAGGTTATGAATATACTTAAACATTTCCTGGAACAAATCCTGCTTACTTTTAAAATATTCGTAAACCGTCCCCTTGCCAATCTTGGCCTCAATTGCAATTTCTTCAACCCTGGCATGGTAAAAGCCCTTACATGCAAAAACCTTAATAGCTGCCTCTAAAATTTGTTCCCTTTTGCCAGAGCTTTCTAATTTGGGGACACTCCTTGATGCCTTATCAGAGGTGTGACCCCTTTCCTTATTATCGGCCATTACTCATTCCACCAAGGTCAAAAAGTCCATGCTGCAGCATGGCAGCAGCTAAATTATAATCATAAATTGCTGATAGTAATTCAGTTTTTGCATTATCTAGCTCACCACTTGCTCTTTCAATATCTAGGAGGGTTGCCATCCCCACTTCATGCCTTAACTTAGTTAGACGATAACTCTCCCTGGCTTGTTCCACAGATTTCTCCATTAATTTATATCTTTCTTTTGCTGCTTCAGTATTTAGGTAAGCCTTTCTAATTTTCAAGTCTAGCTCCTGGTCAGCATTTTGCAGCTTCAATTTAGCCATGTTATAGTCTCTTTCTGCTTCCTGGTATGTGTAAACATTAGGTGTATAGTAACCTTTTGCAAGATTGAAGGCTTCAGTCTGGACCTTATAGCTTTCATGGAGCTGAATATAGGTTATGTCTTTTTCTTTAGCCATTTCTTTTATTTCATCAAGGTTAAACTCCACAGGTGCAAAGCTAAAGCTGCTGGTTAGCTTTACCTCATCATCTAAAGCTAACCCTATAAGGTTATTAAAATCCATGCGGGCCTGCTGTAAGGCATTTTTAGCAAAGGTCACAGCCAGCTCCTGGGAAGCAGCTAGAACTTCTGCACCAAGGACATCAACCTGGGCATTAACCCCCACATCAAGGCCCACTTTAGCTAATCTCAATTGCTCCCTGGCCCTTGATAAAGAATCTATGGAATTTTGCAGCTCTCTTTCAGCCTTTAAAACCCCGTAATATGCATTTTCTACCTGGAACTTAACCAGGTTGGTTCTAAATTCAAGGCCTTTATCTGAAAGAACTTCTAACATTTCCATGGTTTTTGGCAGTACCCTTTCAGCCAGGTATACATCATAGCTATATAATCCTGGCATGCCAGGCATTTTTCTTAAATCATTAATATCTTTTGCATCTCTCCTGGCTTTTCTTAAATCCGCCCTGGCCTGTTCATGCTCTATTTTAGCCACGGCTATATCTGGGTGCTTTTCTACGGCCATTTTAATGCTTTCCTCTAGGGTTAGAGATATTACTTTTTTCTGTTCTGATGCTGCCTTACCGGCAGTCTCAACTGCATCACCGGCAGTACCATCTGCTGCATTAGTTGCTGCAACTGCCGCTCCCTGGTCCACGTCACCCTTTACAGCTCCTACCGGCAGCAGGAATAAAGCAAAAACTAGCGCCAGAACTGCGGTCTTTAAAAGCGAACCTTTTAATTTCATTTCTCCTACCTCCTTTAATGTACGGGGACACACCTCTTTTTAAACTACGGCTAAACCCTGAGGAATGTCCCCAATTTATGTACGGGGACACACCTCTTTTTAAACTACGGCTAAACCCTGAGGAATGTCCCCAATTTATGTACGGGGACACACCTCTTTTTAAACTACGGCTAAACCCTGAGGAATGTCCCCAATTTATGTACGGGGACACACCTCTTTTTAAACTACGGCTAAACCCTGAGGAATGTCCCCAATTTATGTATGGGGACACACCTCTTTTTAAACTACGGCTAAACCCTGAGGAATGTCCCCAATTTATGTATGGGGACACACCTCTTTTTAAACTACGGCTAAACCCTGAGGAATGTCCCCAATTAACTTCCTACTTCCTACTTCCAACCTCTAACTTCCGATTGCTGAGGAATGTTTATGAACCTGCATCCACCTTAAATTGATTGTCTTCCCAGCCTATCTTTCTTCTAGTCCAATTCCCAAGGTCATCGAACAACGTGTATACAACTGGTATTAATACCAGGGTGAAAATTGAAGATACCAGTAAGCCTGCTACCACAGCTGTTGCCATGGGGGCAGCCACTTCTGCTCCCACTCCAATACCTAAAGCAGTAGGCAGTAATGCCAGAATTGTTGTCAAGCTGGTCATAAGTATGGGTCTTAAACGAATGGGTCCTGCTGTAAGAATTGCTTCGTTTCTTTCCAGCCCTCTTCTTCTTAGAACATTAATATAATCCACAAGTACAATGGCGTTATTGACAACAATACCTGCAAGCATTATTACTCCTATAAATGTGGGGACACTAAGCTCCCTGCCAGTTACAGCCAATCCAACTATTACACCAATCAGGGTGGTAGGCATTGTAAACATTATTACAAAGGGATACATCAATGACTCAAACTGAGATGCCATTACCATGTAAACCAGAATTATGGCCAGAGCTAGTGCAAGAAGCAGGCTGCTGAAGGCATTTACCATTTCCTCCATTTCTCCACCATACTCTATGGAATAACCCCTGGGTATTTGCACCTCTGCTCCAACCTTTTCCTCAATGTCCTTCATTACGCTGCCGAGATCTCTACCCAGCAGCTGGGAATTAACTGTATAGGTTCTCACCTGGTCTTCCCTTGTTATTTTTGCGGGGCCCCTGTCAGATTTGATTTCAGCCACCATGCTCAATGGAACCTTCATTCCTGTGGGAGATGTAATATATGTGTCCCTAAGTGTTTTTAAGCTTTCCCTATAGCTGTCGGGATACAGCACCCTTACATCTATCTCAGAGCTTCCTGTTCTATAACGGGTTGCTACCTGCCCCTCCAAGACAGCCCTGGCAGTACCAGCCACCTGGGCAACACTTAAACCATACTGTGCAGCCCTGGCTCTATCTACATAGATCCTGTACTCAGGGTCCCCTTCATTTGAGGGAATCTCTACCTCTCTGGTGCCCGGAACCTGCTCTACAACACTTCTCACCTGCTCTGCCAGGTCCTGCAGCACATCTAGATCACTGCCCTTAATTTTGACCTGAATAGGGGTTACTCCTCCCCCACCAGTATCCTGGGAAGCATCAACCGCCCTTACACTTACTTCAGCCCCAGGAATTAAGGCAAGGTGCTTGCGTATCTCATCTGCTATTATCCTGGAATCACGATCTCTTTTGTCCCTGTCTACTAGCATGGCTCTTATGCTTATACGTTCTGTAGCCGCAGCCCCCAATCCTGTCATACCATCTCTGGGAGGAGCAACGGAAACAAATATAGATTTAACCTCTACAAAGGAATTTAAATACTCTTCCACATCTGCTGCAACAGCATTTGTATCCTCAAGGACAGTACCCCTTGCAAGGTTAACGCTAATGGAGATTTCTCCACTATCCATACTAGGCAGAAAGGACATTCCCACTTTAGGTATCAATGCCAGGGACCCGACTAAAGCCAAAACTACCACGGCCACAACGGTTTTTCTATGGCCTAATGACCAGGCAAGAAGTGCCCCATATTTATCATTTAACCAATCCAAAAACCTTCCCATTCCTTCAGAGGCCCACTTTATTGGCGTGCTTCTTTGCCTCGTAGGTTTTGAATTGCCATTTCCTTTACCATTTCCATTTACAACCAGCAGTTTTGAAGCCAGCATGGGTATCAAGGTTAGGGCCACCACTAGTGCTGTGGCTAAGGCAAAGGATACTGTTAAAGCCAAGCCTCTAAACAGCTCTGCTGCAATACCCTGAACAAAAACTATTGGCAGGAACACTGCCAAGGTAGTAATAGTAGCTGCAATTACTGCACTAGAAACCTCACCAGCTCCCTCTTTGGCTGCCTCAATTTTAGAATACCCCTGCTGACCGTGACGGTAAATGTTCTCAAGTATAACAATGGAGCTGTCAACCATCATACCTATCCCCAGGGCTATACCGCCCAGTGTCATCATGTTAAGGGTTAGATTATTAAAATAAATAAGTATAAAGGTAGATATTATGGATATTGGAATAGCTGTCGCTATAACCAGGGTGCTCCGTAAATTTCTTAAAAAGAGGAGAAGCACCACTATTGCCAGCAAACCACCAATGAGGGTATTTTGAACAACCCTGGCAATTGATTCATTGATAAATTGAGACTGGTCAAACCCTATATTCATTTTAACAGTACCAGGCAGTTCCTGTTCAATCTTTGCAAGCTCTGCCTTTACCTTGTTTGCAACCTGCACTGTATTGGTTTTGCTCTGCTTTACTATGTGAACACCAATACTCGGCTCACCATTTACCCTTGTAATTTGATTAACTTCTTTATGGGTATCCTTGATCTCGCCAAGATCTCTTAAATAAATATGTCCCCCCCTTGGAAGGCTTAAAACCACATTTCCAATGTCTTCTATACTTTCATATTGACCCATTGTCCTTACAAGAAATTCTCTGTTGCCATCTATTACTTGCCCTGAAGAAAAATTTACGTTTTCAGACCGAAGAGCTCCCATTACTTGGTCCATGGAAATGCCATAGGCATTAAGCCTGGCAGGGTCAATTAACACATGTATTTCCCTGGTTAGCCCACCTGTTGTATAGATTGAAGCAACTCCGTCTATCCTCAAGAGACGATCCTTTATCTCATTTTCAACCAGGTCTCTTAAGAAAGCCAGATCATCAGTGCCTGTAACACCAATTTCTAGTATTGGCATCATTGAAGGGTCCATTTGCAAGACCATGGGCTTATCAATGTCGCTTGGCATAAAGGTTGTAACAAAGTCAATTTGCTCCCTCATTTTCAAGGTTGCAAAATCCATGTCTGTGCCCCAGTTCATGGCAATGAAAATCATTGATGTCCCGGGTATTGATTCAGAGAAAATCTGGTCAACACCACTTAAGGTTGCCATGGTTTCCTCAAGGGGTCTGGTTACAAGGTTTTCAACCTCTTCAGGTCCTGCCCCTTCATAGTTTGTCATGACAAGGGCATAGGGCAGGTTAAAATCAGGATAAAGGTCTACAGAAAGATTTGTAAAGGAAACAAATCCAAGTATAAGCACGATACAGACAGCCATTATAATGGTTACAGGTCGCCTAACTGAAAAATTAGAAAGCCACATTACTTTTCACCACCCTGAACCACTACAGGATCACCATGGGTTACAATATTTTGACCTTTGATAATTAACGTTTCTCCCTCTTCAATTCCGCTAATTACCTCCACAAACTGACCATCATTAATTCCCAGTTCAATTTTTCTAGCGACTGCCTCATTATTTTCCACAACAAAAATTGACTGTCTGCTGCCCTGGTCAACTACTGCAACCATTGGTACAACCACAACATCCTGTTTAGTTCTAGTAGCTAAAGCAACCTCGGCAAACATACCTGCCTTAATTTCATGATTTTCATTTTGTAAAATAATTGTCACAGGAAAGGTTCTGTTCATTTGGTCAGCGGCAGGGGCAATTGTTTTAATTACTCCTGTGTAGGGTTCATCCTTTACTGCCGAGATCCTTAGATCAACCTTGTCTCCAACCTTAACATTATTTATATACTGCTCAACAACCCCCACAGAAATCTCAACCTCATCAAGATTCATTATTACAGCTACAGGCATGGAAGGACCTGCCATTTCACCTGCACTTACGTTTACTGCCGTTACTACTCCTGTTATAGGTGCTGAAATAATTGTATTTTCCAGCTGGGTCCTTATCATATCAACTCCAGCCTGGGCCTGTTTTATCTGTGCATTCACAGTTTCAGGATCAGAAAGCTGATACTGCAGTCTTGCCTGATCCAGCTGTTGTTTGGAAATGGCACCTTCTGTATAGAGCTTTTCCATTCTTTCCAGGGTAGCCCGTGCGTCGTCCAATCTAGCCATGGCAGAGCTCTTTCCTGCCTGGGCAAGAGCTAAACCGGCTTCAGCCTGCTTTAACTGGTCTAGAAGCTCTCTTTGCTCAAGCTGAACCAAGACCTGGCCCTTTGATACTCTATCACCAACACTTACAGCTACCCTCTCAACCTTGCCTCCCAGTTTGGGGATAACGGATACACTATCCCTTGCCTCTACTACAGCTGTCATATTGGTAATTTCAGTAATGTCCCCCCTGAAGGCTTTTGCAGTTTCCACGGGGATTGGATTGATTACATCTGTCTCGCCAACTTCCTCAACAGATTGCATAAGACTGCCGGCAGCCACTACTGCCGCAATTACTGCAATCACCATGAAGAAAGCAATTAGTATTTTTTTCTCCCTCATATGTACTACTCCTTTCAAACATTTGAAATATAAAACCTTCTGACTGACCGGACGGTCAGTTTTACACACCCTATTCTATCCACGCTAAAATCTAAAGTCAACAACTATTTTTGACCAGGGGGACGGTTCCGCTGGCTGGTTTAAGTGAAATATAATTATGATTCTAGCGCAAAAACCTAAGTTTTATAGAAATATCATAAGTCACCTCCTACACTGTTTTATACGTATGGGAATTAAAATAGTTTCAAAAAAAATTTTTTAATTCATCAACTTTG
This sequence comes from Desulfitibacter alkalitolerans DSM 16504, assembly GCF_000620305.1. Taxonomy (NCBI): domain Bacteria; kingdom Bacillati; phylum Bacillota; class Clostridia; order Neomoorellales; family Desulfitibacteraceae; genus Desulfitibacter; species Desulfitibacter alkalitolerans. The sequence continues at coordinate 1,111,557 of NZ_KK211100.1, forward strand.
CCTGTTTTCCTTTACACATAATTGAGCAAAAAGTTTCACCATGCTTCATCCAAACCTAATATATTTCTGTAAGTTTATCTTATTACATTCGGACTAATTCTAATGTGATTTTATTTTAAAAAAGTTATTTATATTCACACCCCAGTAGTATCTGTTGTACATTCTTAATATTATTTAGGGTTTTAAACCCTTTAAGAGGAATTCTATCATTGTCTCTATCTCTTCCTCGTCATTCCAACTATGATCAGGCAGCACAACCAGCCTTGTTATGACATAGCCTACCACAGTGCTAATTATCAGCCTGATAATGGTCCCATCAGGCAGCTTTTTCAACTCTCCCTTGTCCTGAAAATGCCTGAAGGCTTTCTGCAGCCGAGGTCTAATGCGTTCACTAAAAACCTGTTTGAGCATGTTACTTAATTCTGGATGAAAGGATAATTCATTTAATAGGATTTTTAAAGCTGCTGTATTTTTCCTGGCATATTCAACCCTATTGTTTATTAGTGCACGTAAGAAATCACCAAAGCCCTGATATTGCGCCTCAAGAACCTTCTCAAAATCCTTCATGAGCAGGGGGGCTCCAAGCTTTAGAATTGTCGGTGATACGATGCTTAAAAGCAGCCCTTTTTTCGTTTTGTAATGCTTAAAAACTGTCCCTTCAGCAACACCAGCCCTTTGGGCAATTTCACTTGTAGATGCTCCCGCAAAGCCCTTTTCAGAAAAAACCTCAACTGCAGCTTCTAAAACACGTTTTTGCTTATCAGTTATATCCTTTTCACTTTCTAGATACTGCTGGAGAAGAATATTTAAAGCCTTATCATTTTGTTCCTTCATAATTATGGTGCCACCCTTCCAATTAGATTTCCATCCTTCCAAAACAAGTCACAGGGACCTGGCTTTTTCCATATTATTCCTTATTCCAGGTTTTTTCTAAACCTTATTACTGCAATTGTACAAAAAATAACTGCAAAGACCGCAAGCATCATGGTTTCTGTCCAGAGATAATTTAAGGATATTCCCTTCAAAAAAATTCCTCTTAAGATTATTAAAAAGTAAGTTAAGGGTATAATTCCTCCCAATGCTTGAATTACAAAGGGCATTGTATCTCTTGGAAACATGAAGCCAGATAAAAGCACACTGGGAAATATAATTGCAAATGTGATAAAAACTGCCTGCAGTTGATTTCTAGCAACTGTAGAAATGAATAGACCAATTGATAGAGTTGTTACAAGAAACAGCAGCCCCAGAATAAATAACAGCAGGATGCTTCCCTTAACAGGTACTTTAAACCACAAAACACCAGCAGTTAATACAAGGGTAAAGGACAGCATCCCTATGGCCACATAGGGTAATAGCTTGCCAATAATTAGTTCCACTGGTTTAACGGGAGTTACCAGAAGCTGCTCTAGTGTCCCCCTTTCTTTTTCCCTTACCATGGCAAAAGCTGTTAACAAGGCTGTTACGTTTTGGAGAACCAGACCTATTAGACCAGGAATGTTAAAAAACGTACTGTCCATATCCGGATTATACAAAACCCTTGTTTCGGTCTGAATAGGAAATGCCAGTTCGACCATACCTTCTCTATCTAAACGCTGCTGCTGCAGCTCTAAAGCGGCATTTTGAGTAATCAGCTGAACAGCGGAGAGGGCTGTTCTTGCTACAGTTGGATCAGAACCATTTATGAGAATTTGCAGGGATGCATCCCTGTTTTGTTCAATTCCGTAAGCATAATCATGGGGTATTACAATTCCTACCTCAATGTGACCTGAATCCATAAGATATTGAAGCTCATCATACCTAGTTGCATTCTCAAGTATATGAAAATAACCTGTAACCTCATAGGCAGCAATGAGCTCTCTAGATGCCCTGGAATTGCTTTGATCCCAGACCCCTGTAGGTATATGCTCCACATCAGTATTAATGGCATATCCGAAAATGAGCAGAAACATTAATGGCATCATTATTCCTATACCAAGGCTCACCTTGTCTCTTTTAATTTGAAGCATCTCTTTTTTCACAATTGCCATGAAGCGGTTTATGGAAAATCTTCCCTTTACCAATCCTCTCACACCCTTTCCCTATCCTCAGCAAACAGGACAAAACTATATTTAAAAAACTAGCCCAGGGTTTGGGCAATCTTACTCACTGGAAGCCTGCTTCACCATCTCCAGAAAAACATCATCTAAATTGTCTTTACCCCTTTTCCCCATTAAGATTTCAGGTGTACCCTGATCCAGCATTTCACCATGGAATATGAAACCTATATAATCACACTTCAGAGCTTCATCCATGTAGTGGGTGCTGACTAACACAGTAATACCCTTATCTGCCATTTCCTTGATCATGTCCCAAAAAATCCGTCTAGAAACTGGATCTACACCTGAAGTAGGCTCATCAAGAACGAGAACCTCAGGGTTATGCAGTAGAGCACAGGAAAGGGCTAATCTCTGCTTCCAACCACCAGAAAGGGTTCCTGCAAGCTGACTTTCCCTCCCCTTTAAATCAGCCATTAGCATTAATTCCTTTTTTCTAGTAATTTTTTCCTGGACAGATAAGCCATATATTCCAGAATAAAAATCCAGATTTTCATCTACCGTTAGGTCCTCGTAAAGGCTGAATTTTTGAGACATATACCCTATATTTTGTTTAATAGCCTCAGCATCCCTTGTAATGTCATGGCCCAATACATACCCAGAGCCACTTGTCGGCAGCAAAACTCCGCACAGCATTCTTATGGTGGTTGATTTTCCTGAACCGTTTGGACCTAAAAATCCATAAATGGTGCCCCTGGGAATGAATAGATTTATGCTGTTTACTGCCATTACATTTCTAAAGCTCTTTGTAAGATTCTCACAGATAATTGCAGGCTCCATAACTAATCTGCCTCCTTTAAGTCAATGGGCAGGTATAAATCAACTACCATCCCCGGCTTTAATTCACCAGAGCCTTCCCTTAGCTTGACCTTTACAGCAAAGACCATTTTGCTTCTTTCTTTTGATGTCTGTATGTTCCTTGGGGTAAATTCAGCCTTATCATTTATCTGTACAATTTCTCCTGTAAACCTCTTATTTGGAAAGGCATCAACCTGAACAAATACTTCTTTTCCAATCATAACTTTAGCCAGGTCCTCCTGGGGAATATACATGGTTATCTCCAAGTTTTCAGGGTCTAAAATAGTATAAAGTACAGTTCCAGGCCTAACCAGCTCCCCTATTTCTATGTGCCTGCGTAAAACCAAACCTTCAACAGGAGCTTGTATAAGGGTGTTAGCCAGCATAACCTTCACCTGCTCTGAACGTGCATGGGCCTGCTCCTTAATGGACCTCAAATATTCTAGATTATGTGCTGTAGTCCCTTCTTTAAGAAGGCTAAGCTGAGCTAGTGCACCTTTTTCTTGGGCCTCTGCACCCTTAAGGCTGGCCCTGGCTGCTTCATGCTCACTTTTAGCTCCCTCAAGCTGGGCAGCGGCTGCATCATATTGGGCACTTAAGCTGCCCACCTGGGTTAAAGCCTTATTGACAAGCTCCCGTTGAACTTCTAACTCCTTTAAGGTCAGGGCTCCCTGGGCATAAAGCAGTTCCATATCCTCCAGCTGTTTTTTATAGAACAAAAGGGTTTCCTCAGCCCCTGTTAGGCTGCTTCTTATCTGCAACACCTGGGCTTCCATGACTTTTAATGCTGCTTCTGCTTGATTAAGTCTTGCCCTGCTTTGTAAAACATTAGCCGCCGCCTGCTGAGCATTTGCCATTGCTTTATCCATATCACCTTGTCGTGTACCAGTCAGGGCTTCCTGGTACTTTGCTAAGGCCGCGTTAACTGCTCCTTCAGCTTCGACCAACTGCCATTTTAGTACAGCATCATCAACTGCAGCAAGCTGGTCTTGGGGCTTAACCCAGTCACCTTCATCCTTTAGGATACTCATCACCTCACCTGAAACCTGGGAATATACGCGTACCTCCCTGCCCTCAATAATTCCAGAAAATTTTAGTTCATTTTTTCCAGTACAGCCAATTGGTATTAAAATCAAGCTGGAGACAAAAAACAACAGTAAAAATAGAGCCCTTGACTTCTCCTTCATTTTCACTCCCCCAAAATAGTTTATCTTTAAAAATTTTTAAGCTAAAAACTGCAAAACTATAGCTTCATACCCCAAAATCTAAAAAATTTAATAGTGAGCAATCACTCACTAAAATCATACCACACAACCCGACTTTTAGTAAAGTGAGTAATCACTCATTTGCCCCTGTGCAGCTGCTGTAATGAAATTTATACTTTCTGCCCTGAAGATAAAATTTTCATGAAATAAAAACCCTGGCAGTGAGCTAATTGATTTGCTCCGCCAGGGTATTGATATTAACTTGTTACTGGTAATAATTTGGCTTCTCCTCTAATCTCTGCTTACAATAATTACTATGGTGTTAGCCCAGAAAAGGCCACCATCAAATCTGCCTGCTATTACAACTTCATCCCTTTGACTTAAATATTCAACATCTCTAATTCGGTTATTTCTAATTACAACTGTGTCACTATCCCAGAAGACCTGTCTGTTTTCACGTGAATCCATCTCGGAAACCACTATTACCTGGGCTGCCTTATGGATGTTTTCAACTGTACCAATGAGATACCTGTTGGTATACCTTGCCTCCACATCAACCCTAACTGCTTGCCTTCCTTCCACCTCCAGGCGTACCCAATCTCCATATTGAATTTCATGTAAGGAAACGCTTAGGCCATCTCTACGGATTCTAGCAGTACTGGCAATGGGATAGCTCTCCTCCTTACCATCATTTGTAACAATAACCAGTGTGGGTACGGCACCTATTCTTACTTCTTTAACATTACCCTCTGTTTTGCTTTCAACCTTTGAAGCGAAGATACTTGTAACAATCCTGTTTTTCAAATCAACATCGACTTCATCCCCTGGGAATATATCTCGTAAAGTTAGATTCCTTGTTCTATCCCTGCGGATACTTACATTTTCATCTACCTTGTAGGTTTCTTCCTTTTCTGTAGCTTCATTTAAAACAGTAATTGTCACATCTGGGGTAAATGAAATACTGACTAGTACTCCTGTTATGGTCTTTTCCAGATTCTGTGCATCTATCTTGGTAGCCTTAACACCCCTGGCTATAACCATTACCTCTTGCCCTTCAATTAAATCCTTTAAATCAACTTCCTTTCTTGCTAACTCAATTACCGTGGTAGTATCAACATTAACCAATGTATCTCCAAGACCACCAGTTCTTTCAATGGTTACAGTTTTGCCAGATAAATCTATATTCTTTATGGTTCCATTTATTATCCTATGGGCATCGGAAATCTCAAGAGAAGTAATAGTTTTCCCTGTAACCCTTGCTTTAATGGGCTGCCCCTTTGCCAACTGGGAGGCTGAGGCAGCTTGATTGTCAATTTTAATAGTAGCTGATGAGCTTAAGGTGTAGGTATCTGTTTTGCCCTTATCATCTTTAATGGTAAGCAGCAACAGATTTTGTCCAGAAATTATATCAGTAATTTCACCTTCCAGAGCCACCTGATCAAATTCAAACTGACCCTGATCTACATATAGTGCTCTGCCGGCGGCATCAGTAATAACCTCCACCATTTGACCGGGAGTTAAATCAGTAACTCTAGCAGCTCCCCCAGGCCTGAATACAAGAACACCAGATGCCAGATTTATAGGTTGTATCACACCAGAGGCATTTTCAATGGTAAGTACAGAAGATGAAACTCCAAAGACCTTTCCCTTAATAGTATTGGCTGTAAGAGCTTTTACCTGGTTGTCAACCCTGTTAAGAACTGAAGCTATTTGTGCCCTTGTCAAGGGATCGTTAGGGTTAAACTTTCCATCAGCTCCACCACCCATTATGCCCTTTTCCTGCATGACAGCTACAAAGCCCCTTGATGCAAAGGGGATTGATGCAGTATCTGTATAATTTAATGAAGCATTCTGCTTGGCAGCAGCTTCACTGGCCATGCCCATGGCCCTGACAACTATTTCTGCTACCTCATGGCGGCTCACCGGTCCCCTTGGATCACTGTGTAAAAGGCCCCCACTAATAATACCCTCTCTCACAGCATAGGCCACGGAGCCTATAGCATAGCTGCTAACCTTATCCCTTTGAATAAAGCTAGCAGGTATGGTGCCTGATGCCTCACCTTGTTTGCCAAGGACCCTAACAAGCATTACCACAAGCATTTCTCGTGTAACAGGGTCATTAGGAGCATAGCTTGCTGCAGAAACACCTCCAAGAACACCCTTCGCCTTCATTCTAGCAATATCTTTTGCTGCCCAATGGTTTCCAGGAACATCACTAAACACTTGACTTGCTGCTGCGGCAGTTCCAGTGCTTAATAAAAACATGACTAAAACCAGTACAGCCAGCATTTTTCTTATTAACATCTGTGCCATCACTCTCCTAATTTCTCCATATAATTCCTTAACTTTACTGTATACTTCAACAAATTATGGCAAAAATCCTCTGCAAAAGTGGATTTTTCGACAATTATTTTCCAAATATATCATTTGTCTTATTTTAGGATGATCTGGCCGTCATTCCATTCTACCTGGGCACCAAAAAACTCTGCAACCAGTCTTAAGGGAACCAATGAAGTCCCGTTCTTGACAACTGGTACAGATTGAAGGCTTTTAGCCTGACCATTCATAAGGGCCTCTTTTTTGCCAACCCACATTATCAATTGGCTGTCCCCTTTATTTAGAGTAATTTTTTGTTTCTTAGAATCATAGTTCACCTTGAAGTCCAGCTGCTCAGCAATTACCCTAAGGGGTATCATGGTTACCCCATCTCTATTCAAATAAGGAGCTTCATTTAAGGGTACAAATCTTCCATCAACCCACATGCCCTTTTCCCCTATTTTGAAGGTGATACCATTAGTATTGTTTTTTGCCCCTAGACCTATTTTCTTCTTTAATATTTCAATGGCTGTCTTTAACTGTTCTTCTGGATCTTCAACTACCACATCTGGTTCAATTCCTACCCCATTTATCTGTCTCCTGTTAGGAGTAAGGTACTGGGACGTTGTAATCTTAACAGCTCCCCCATTTGGAAGCTCATGCATGTGCTGTACTGTTGCCTTGCCAAAGGTTGTAGTTCCTACAAGGGTACCTGCACCATGGTCCTGAATAGCTCCTGCTACGATTTCACTGCCACTGGCACTACCCTTGTTAACCAATACCACAAGGGGGATTCCAAGGGCCTTGGAGGTTGAATAGTATGTGTTGTCACCATCTGCCCTGCTTTGAATATGAACTAGATTTCCACCCTCCTTAATGAATGGACTTGCTACTGAGAGGGCAGCCCCCAGGTATCCTCCAGGATTATTTCTTACATCTAAAATTATTCCCCTAGCTCCGTCTGAGCGCAGGCCGTTAAGCGCCCTGGTATAAAGCATAGTACTAGAGCTGGTAAAGTTAGTGAGCTTGATATATCCTATCTGTCCCTCCAGCATTTCACTTTCAACCACTTGAATCTCTATAATACTCCTCACTACATTAAAGATCAGGGGTTCTGCAGCACCCTCTCTAAGAATTGTAAGCTTTACTGATGTGCCTGGTTCTCCCCTTATTATGCTTACTGCCTTTTGAAGATCCATGCCTATAACATCTGTATCATTGACCTTGATAATTCTGTCACCAGCGAGAATACCTGCTTTTTCACCGGGGGTTCCGGAAAGAGGAGCCACAACAGTTATGTAATCTCCAATCTTTTCAATACGCAGCCCTACCCCACCAAACCTACCATCCATTTCGACCTGAAAGTCTTCATAATCGTCACCATCAAAATATTGTGAATAGGGGTCAAGCTGCTGTATTAAGCCCCTTATTGCCATTTCTTCCAGGGTCTTTTCATCCAGCTCATGAACATACTTGTCCAATGCATATTGAAAAACCTCTCTAAAAAGATCCAAAGAATAATTGGTCTTTTCTGCAGCCTGTATAGGACCAGAAAAAAGAAATACTGCAAGTAAAACCACTGCGATTAAAATGCTCCGGTTTCTCCTAATCATAAACTTCATCTCCTTTTTATAATGTACGGGGACACACCTCTTTTGAAGCTACTCTCTGTTGCTGAGGAATGTCCCCAACTTGGTGTACGGGGACACACCTCTTTTGAAGCTACTCTCTGTTGCTGAGGAATGTCCCCAACTTGGTGTACGGGGACACACCTCTTTTGAAGCTACTCTCTGTTGCTGAGGAATGTCCCCAACTTGGTATTTCTACTCTAGCATATTCTTTACCTGCAAAGTAGAGATTTCCTTTAGAAGGAAATCTCTACCAGTTGTTTGCCGCCATCCCAGTTGACCCTGGCCCCAAAGGCTTGACTAATAAACCTTAAGGGTACAAGGGTTCGTCCCTGGGTTACTTTAGCCGGCACATCCAGCTCCTCTGGAGTGCCATTGATATTAGCACTTTTATTGCCTACAAAAAGCTCAACATTTTTTCCTCTGCCCGTTAGGGTAATCTGCTGCAGTTCACCCTTCCAACCAACATTTACCCCCAGGGCCTCCCCTACAGCCCTTACGGGAATTAATACCCTTCCCTGCTCCATGACCGGTGAAACATCTGTGGGCAGTAAACCACCGTTAACCATTATCTTAATTCCTGGAATGCCGTCTAGGCTTGGTGCAGGAATTGTCTCATTAACCACATTAATCATTGCTATGTCTTCCCTGGATTTACTATTGTCCATAAACACAAGTCTGCTGTCGCTTATAGATGGATGGGTCTGGTGATGCTGTTTATTGCTCAACACAATTTCCCTAGAGGTATTTAAGTCATATCCATAAATGTCCCATCTTTGGTTGCGAAAATCCTGCCATACAACTATGTTTCCAGAAATCTTGGGAAACTCCTGGTCCCTTTGTGCACCGCAAATTAATCTGCTTTGACCTGTTTTAAAGTCATAAAGGTAAATATTGCTCCTGAAGTCTCTATTATCTTGATATACAAGACGTTCTCCCTCTAGATACGGACTAAATTGGTCTCTTTGCTCGGTTACCACAGGAAACTCTTTTCCTGTCTTTAAATCGGCCCCATAAAGGTCCCATTTTTGATTGCGGAAATCAGTCCACACAATTCTATCATTCCAGATGGTTACTGTAATTTGTCCATCGTGGTGTGCCCTTCTGTTACCGTCAGCATCAAATTCTTTTCTTAAGAAGCCGTAATTATGCCTGGCAACTCTTTTAGTTTCCTTGGTTGATATATTATAAGCAAAGATATCCCAGCTATTATCCCTGTAATCAGACCACACCACCCAGGGATAATAAACCTTGGGGCTTCTTTTTTCTGAGCCTATAGTTGTAAGCCTACTGGTTTCTCCAGCTGCTATATTATATAGATTTATTGACTGGACATTAAAAGAATTGTCTATCCAAACAACATATTTTCCGTCTGTGTGGGGTGCATACTGACTGCTGCCTGTGCTGCTTATTCTTTTGGTTTCCTTAGTAGAGAAGTTATACAAAAAGATACTTGGGCTGCCTCCCAGGTGATCCTCATAGACTAATATATCCCCTGCTATTATTGGAAATTTCTGGTTGCCCTGTTGATCAACTATATATGTGGATGAGGCAGCAGCAGGTAGGGCTAGTGCAAATAATAGGAACATGACGAAAAACATTGTTGACACTTTTTTTGTAAGCATACTTATCCCCCTTTTGATTCTAAATATCTACTAACTTCTACTAACTTCCAAACGAAACTTGTTTACGTTATTAGCTGAAGATAAAGAAGACTTGGTTCATATGGGGTTTTAGCCCCACCTGAACCTTAGCCGTACTTATTTCGAGCTTATAGCCTGTTAATCCCCATTAGTTGGGGACATTCCTGTCCCCAGGAATATCCCAGACTTCAGCAGGTGTGTCCCCTTTCCTTATGCGAGGGCGGGGTCTTACAGGCTGTGCGAAGATAACTTTAGGTCAAACCAACCAGAAGAACCGTCCCCCTGGTTGCCCCTGGTTGTTATTCTCGCTGCAGTGCCTCTATTGGCTTCATGGAAGCAGCCTTCATGGCCGGCCATACTCCAAAGATTACACCTACGCCTACTGCAAAGCCAAAGGATACAATAACTGAAGTCAAAGACACTGCAGTCTCAGGACCCAACCTGCCAACTAGATTGGCACCACCAAAACCTAATAATATTCCAATAACACCCCCTACACCGCTTATAATAACTGACTCAACTAAAAATTGTATTAAAATATGATGGTTCATGGCACCAATGGATTTTTTTATGCCAATCTCCCTGGTTCTTTCAGTTACAGATACAAGCATGATATTCATTATGCCTATACCCCCTACCAGCAGCGAAATACTGGCAATTGCCCCCATAACCAGGGTCATAATCCTGTTCATCTCTTCTACCTGCTGCAGCCATTCCTGCTGGGAATGTATGCCTACCGCATCAGGATGACCATATTTCTTTTGAAAAATTCGTTTTAAATGAACTGTAGCTACCTTTGTGTCTTCTGCACTGTTTGCCTTAATGGATAGGGCGTGAATTCGATTAGTAGCCATAAGCCTCATGGCAGATGTGACAGGAATAAAAACATTCCTATCAGGTCCGATAGCATATTCCTTGCCCTTTCTTTCCATGACCCCTACCACCAGGAAGCTTTGTCCTTGAATGTTTATGTTTTGGCCTATGGGATTAGTACCTTTAAACAGGTCCTCTACAACTTGATCCCCTACTACAGCCACCCTTCGCCTGTGAAGAACATCCCCTTCAGTGAGGAATCTGCCACTTGCAAGCTTGCTGTCAGTTACAACAAGATACTTTTCCGTAGTACCAGAATACCCAAAATAGTCTCCGTGATTTCTCCATCTCATATTGGTCCAATTTTCCACATTTGGGACCACAGCCTTTATGGTTGGAACCCTTTCTTCAAGCTCTTTGACATCATCCAGGGTAAATCTTACATTCCATCCCTGGGAATACACCTGTATCACATTTGTTCCCATGCTTTCCATGTGCATCATCATCTGCTGCCTTGCCCCTGTAGCAACTGAAACAAGGGTGATGACAGAGCATACACCTATAATAACGCCAAGCATGGTAAGAAATGATCTGACCTTATTGCCCATTAGCCCCAGCCAGGCTGATTTAAAGCTGAGCATTAAGCTCCTCATGAGACCACCGCCTTTGCCTGGTTTAGCTCTGCTAGTGCCTCCCTGGCATTTATCCTGCTTTCAACCTTACTATCGCCAATTATAATCCCATCTTGAATTTTAATGAGTCTTTTACAGTGCTGGGCTATGTCACCATCGTGGGTTACTAGTACCAGTGTCATGCAGTGATCATTTAGCTCCTGGAAGATAGCCATAATCTCTTCACCTGTTTTTGTATCCAGGTTGCCTGTTGGCTCATCGGCTAGCAGAACATGGGGTTCTGCAGCCAGGGCTCTGGCAATAGCAACCCTCTGCTGTTCACCACCAGACATTTCTGTGGGTCTATGCTTTATCCTATGGGACAGGCCAACCCTATCTAAAGCCTCTCGTGTTCTTTTTATTCTCTCCCTTGTGGCTATACCCCTGTAAATTAAAGGCATTTCCACATTCTCCTCTGCAGTTAGCTGGGGTATAAGGTTATATTTCTGGAAGATAAAGCCCAACTCCCTGTTTCTAATAATAGCCAGCTGTCTGCCGCTTTTTTTCTGGATTTCCTGGTTGTTAAGAAGATATACTCCACTTGTTGGAACATCCAAACAGCCTAAAATATTCATTAAAGTTGACTTTCCCGATCCAGATGGCCCCATTATGGCCACCATCTCTCCATCCCCTATGTCTATGGTTATACCCTTTAAAACCTCAACTGACAATTTGCCATTTTTATATGTTTTAGTTATATTCTCTAATTTAATCATATCTTAACACCCTAATACTGTATTGCTTTGCCGCGTGGGCCACCAGGACCAAAACCATAGTCCATCATGTCCATGGAGCTGCCCACAACAACCATTGTACCTGGTTCTATTCCGGAAATAACCTCGGCAAATCTATCACTTGTCAAGCCTATGGTAACCTCTTTTGCCACAGGCATGCCTTCCTCAAGGATCTGAACAAAGCTTTGACCGCCCTCTTCATATACTGCTTCAATGGGAACCAGAACTACATTAGCCTTGGAATCAATAAATATGGAAACGTTGGCATTCATTCCTCCCCGCAAGCCTTCAGGTGCCGGTATATCTATTTTCACGGGAAAACCTGCCAGGCCTTCCCTGGTCTCCCCCATGAGGGCCACCTCATAAACAAGGCCCGCAAATTCAACACCAGGCATTCCATCTACAGTGATAACAGCCTCCTGTCCCTTGTGGACCTTTGCAATATCATATTCGTCAATCATAATGTCTACCCGCATCATGTCATAATTTGCAATTTTAACAACCTTTGTTCCTACATTAACCTGGTCGGTTTCCTGAACAAAAACTTCTACTACAATGCCATCTATGGGGGCTCTAACCACCATGTTCTGCATCTGGTTTATCTTATTTTCAAGGTCAAGCTGCAGACTGCTTATCTGCAGCCTGTCACTTATAACATGGGACATTGCATCCCCTTCCTCAACAGTAGCTATAAGCTGCCCCTTGTTGACCCAATCTCCGTTTTTGGCATATATATTGGTAATGGCACCGCTAACATTAGGCACTATATTTTCTTCTGTCTTGTATCGTACTATTTCACCCTGCTGCTGCACCTCTATACCCGGCAAGCTAAAAATTACCTGGGGCTTCATCCCTACCTTTAGCAATCCAGGGTTGTTAAGGAGTATACTTATTCTATAAGAAAAACCCTGGTCTCCCGGAATTGGATTAGACTCTATTTCATGAATTGATGCCTGCATTTCTCCAGTAAACTCGCTAAAGTAGACCTTGACCTTATCTCCCTTTTTTACATTATTATATATCTGGCTTGTAGCCAGCACTTCAACTACAAGGCCGCTGTCATCCACAACCTTTCCTATTAAAGCTCCCGAAGATATCTCTTCTCTAACCTTATATGTAAAATCTGTAAGTCTGCCGCTGGCAGGAGCAACTATCCTTAATGCCTGCTCTGCACCCACCTGGTCTATTTTGTCCGGTGTGGTATTTAAGCGTCTGGCCAGCTGTATCTTTTTCTGGTCAAGCTCTAATTGTTTTTGCTGTATCTCCATTGCCAGGGTGGTATTTTCCAAGACTATTAACTCCTGTCCCTGGTTTACCCTATCTCCTGGCTTTACATTAACCCTTTTTACCGTTCCGGCTGCTGCTGAGCTTACCTCCTGATCCTCTATTGGAAGTAGTGGTCCCCAGCCTTCAACTACAACCTCCAAATCCCCCATGGTTGCCGGTGCCTCTGCAAAAACAGGTGGTTGATTCATTGGATCCCTTTTAGCCTGATACCATTTCCAACCCCCAAAACCTCCCCCAACTAAAACTGCTAGAATTACTACTGCAATGATAACCTTTTTCATAACTTACCCTCCAGTTTACATTCTCCATAGGGCTTAAACGTCCCCTATATATAGACTATATAAAAGCAATTTTTGTTTCACTTTTGCTATAAAAAAATGGCAATTTTTTATTTCAGTCAACTTCTAGAAATACCCGACAGAATCCTTTCTTATAAAACAAAACTTGGCTTGCGCCAGTAGTTCTAGCATTTTTAATGCGTAGAAATACCAGTCCTTTAGGGCGCCAAGTCTTTGACGCTGGCGGAAGCCTTAGTCTTTGTGAATACTATCTACATTGTGGAACTTATACTTTCTGATAGTGTAAACAAAATAAGCACTTCCAGGTAAGTTAGGGAAGCACCTATTTAGTCAAGCTCCTTATAAGCCTCAAAGCTATTTGTTTTGATTATCATTATAAAACTCATGTTCAGGAATCTGTTTTAATATTCTTAATTTATCAAGATTTTCAATAATCAGGGTGATTTTTTTACTTATTTTGTTCACATCAATATCAATATTCATCTGCATTAATCCCCCTATTAAGTACATCTGTATTGAATTCATTTATCATATAAGTAATATCTCCATAAGTTTTAAATACTTTTTCCATAAAATCAGATATTTCATCAAAATCTCTTTCATATATAATTTGCCCGCTTAATGCTTCAAATTTCATGATGACTGATGCTTTATTAAGGTTTAATAAATCTATGTTTTCAAAGCTTAATATGCCGCTTAATTCATCTAATATTTTCATTTCCTCCATCATACTTATTTTATTGTCAAAGAGGATGGCAAAATCTATATCGCTATCATTTCTTTGAAACTCAGTACCATGGGAACCAAATAGTATAGCCAATACAACATCACTTCTATTTTTAAAATAACTCTTTAATTTCTTTTTATCTTTTTGAGTTAAAACCTTCACCCCGGTGCACTCCTTTTCAGATGCCTTACCTTTATTTTATATAATGCTAGGTCAGATGTCCATATAATTCAGGCATGGGTACAAGCTGGCAATCCATATAAAAGCCCCGGTTAAACTGTAACCAGGGCCATAAAAATTTTTTCTAACTCTATTTAGTTTACTCCATCATATTAATCATCTGCTCATATAATTCCCTTTGTGTCATGGCATTGCTTACATCAGGCAGTTGGATCTCTGTTTCAAAGTCATATAACTCATAGTCACCCTTCATGTTCATGGCAAAGCTCATAGGACTCTCTGGACTCATGCCAGGTAATGAATACTTCATGTCCATTTCGAAAACCATACGTTCAGTCAATAGGGTTTCCTTGTTAATATAGGTAACAACATAGTAGGTTGCCTCCATGGTATCAAGCATGGCTTCAAAGGCCATTTGGATTTCCCTGTTAACTGCTGTCATTTCCTCCTGCTCGGACTCGGAAAGCTCAAAGCCCCCCAACAATTCCTCCATGACCTTTTTAAAGGTTGCACTATCTACATAGTTTTTTACAGTATAGTACTCCCTGCCGTCAATTACTGCATCTTCTCCAAAAATATAGATTATGCCAAACTGACGCATCATTTCCAGGGATTGTTGAGGCGAAGCCTGAATAAGGTTATTCAATTCCCCCATCATGTCCATTCCAGCAAGGTCTTGAACAACCCACTGGTCAAAATGGGGCATCTTCTGGTAGATTGCATTATCAAGCCAGACCATTTCTGTAACCACTGCACCGTCTAAGCCTAACACTGCCAGTTCATCAGGTGTTAGTTCCCCTGTATCCCCGGAAAGGTTCATAGACTGTTTCATATACATGGCTAGCGGTTCCTGCTGAAATACACCTTCCATGAGCATTTCCATTTGTGGTAATTGAGGAACCTCCCCTGCTCCAGAAACACTAATGCTCATTAGTGCAGTACCCTTCATTCTGTATGTATTTGCTTCTTGAAGAAGCTCAGTTGATTTAACAACCAGCTCATCAGCAGTCCAACCATCAGCCTTTTCTCTCCAGGAAATCACAACCTGGTTATTTTTGGCATCCCAGCTTACTTCCCCACCCCTGGCTTCAAAGAACTGGCGAAGGGGCACGTAGCCTTCTTGTTCAATGGTGATCCCAGGGAGCTTGGCCAGGGATTTTACTGAAATGTAGCTTACTCCCTTTTCTACATAAACATCAGCTTCAATTGTTTGGCCATTTAATGACAGACTTACCTGATTACCAGCAATGGCTGACGGAGCCGCCAATAATAAAGTCAAAACACCTATAATTATCAGCAGGCCAATTTTCCTTGCGTTAGTATTCATTTTCTTTCCCCCAATACTATTTTTTCTTAAAAAGCAAAGGATTCTAATGCACCCTTGTTCCTTATCAAGAGGGGCATTAGAATCTAACTTTTCATACTTATTCCATTCTTCCTTAAATTTAAAATTCCTTCCCCCTGGGCAAAATATTTCCAGCATTAAGAGATTAGCTGCCCTTAATCTTAATCAAGCACTAATTAAAGAGTATGATATTCTCCCTGTAATCCCTCTGCAGATCTTTTTCCAAAAACTCTAAAAACCTTGTAAGCATTGCTGCAGCCTCAGCACGTGTCATAACCTGGTTGGGATTAAAGTTATTTGCCGCATCACCATGAACCAGGCCAATCTCTCGTGCAACATAAACACTATCCCTGGCCCAATTTGGTATTCTAGCATCGTCATTAAACTGGGTTCTAAAGCCAGGTTTTGGTGCTTTACTCTCAAAGCCCAGGGCCCTAACTAGAATAGTCACAGCCTGGGCACGTGTTAGGGGATTGTTGGGTCCAAACTCAATGTTGGATACCCCCTTAATTATTCCCCTCTCAAGGGCAGCCATTACATAATTGAAGTCTGGATCAGTAGAGCTCACGTCTTTAAAGGGGGACAGGTCATCTTCCGGCTCAGCGTATCTTGTTCTCCGCGTTGGTCTTTCTTCTACCATGGCATTAGGCTGAACCTTGATGCTGCATGCCCTGATAATTCCCTTTGTAAACTCTACCCTTGTCATTGGCACATCTGGCAGAAAATACTGGTCTACATTATCAAAAACATCTAGTGAATACATCCGACGTATATTATCCTCAGACCAGTGACCTCCAACGTCCCTGAATTTGGGTACAATGAGGCTTTCCAGTTTGGGTACAAACTTCTTTGACAGCTGCAGCACTCCCCTGTCCCTTCCGCTGGCATGGGGTATGCCATTATCCATTCGAGGCATATTATACTCATACATTGAAACCATTTCCCTGTTGGTTATCCTAATGTGTCCTCCATCAAAGCTGATCAGATTTGGAGCACTTTCAGTATAAATTAAATTCTTATGTGTACTGTCTGATGCCTGTACCCTGTAGGAGCCTCCCCAGGCTGCATCCTTCATGGTATCCTCTTCATCTTCCTCGCCCTTTACAAGGACCTGCCTTTGAGAATTAATAACGTAATCTATTATCTGGGTTTCAGTCTTACCCCAGAAGTTCTCATAGCCCACATTGCCGCCGGATATATCAATGGTTACCCTGCCTTGATTATTATTGATGTTATATATTTTCTTGCCTGTAATATTACCTAAATAGTAAGTTGAGGCAGGTCTATTATCTATCACATCTGATTTGGAAAAGAAAAAGTCGGCCAGAACATATTTGTCACCCTTTAGTTCGATGGTTTCTCTGTAATTAGACACTTTAGTCTGACCTAGGGTTTGCCCCTTATCAGGCCTGTCGGTAAAGGTGGTTATGTAGGACATGGTCCTGTCAAGCTTACCTTGTATTAAGTTATCCGCCGGCCTTAATGTGAAACGATAGGTATTTGTAAGTGACGTTCGGGTCCCCCTTTCAGGTTCAGTAACGGTAACAGTGCCTATGAACTTGATAGGTTCGCCGCTTATAAAGACCCATTCCTCATATTCATATTCGTTATATACCCCACCCAAATAATCAGGAGGTACTGCCAGACCAACTCCTGCAGCAGCCATTAGCACCAATAGTATTGTCATAAAACGAATAAGCCTTAGATAAAACATGCAGTGACCTCCAGTTTTTTAGAATAAAGGATTTAAAACAGCTTTACTTGACTATTACCACCCGGCCCCTGAAATCATCTCTTACCATATACAATCTGTCCCCAGTTCTCAGGTCTTCAGGTGCAATAATTTTTCCTTCCCTGATTACCAGGCTCTCTTCCAGGTTCACCCTGACAGAAGTATTCTTGGGAACCCAGCTTTCATGCCGATTGCTCCAGTCACTGGCATTTCTTAGAAGTATTGTCCAGCCCACATGATAGTCGTCGGCAATTGTTTCAATAATTCCAGTAGTAACCCTTTGCCTCAAGAGTGAGTCAAGGTTTTTCATTATGCCTATAGAGGCTATCCTGTCACCATCAGTATAAATATAGGCATACCAGTTCTTAGCTTTATCTGCATTTCCGCTATAGGGTCTAGAGTAAAATTCAGCTGGACTGATAAACTCCCTGGCTTCCATGTTATAAAGGGAGGTGTCATTGTCATAAAAAAGCTCCTTTTCCTGGTCAAAGCCTTCCCACTGATTCTTGTTTAGTACAAAGAAATCATTAATCCTCACCAGGTCTTCAACAACCATGTCAAGCCTGCCTGCATACAAATGGTGGCTGCCCATATTGGAGTTGTTTATATCCTCATTAAGTATATAAACCAGACTGGCAAGTCTACTATCGCCAAAGCCATCACTAATTACAAAGGCATCAGCCTGGGAGGATAAAGAGTACATGTCAACTATCCTCTCATTTTTTACAACAATGGTGCTGTCGTTAAAGCTAAAGTTTTTATTATTACCCAGCTCAAAGGCCTGGGTGTACCAATTAATATCCTGAATCTTGCCATTGTAAAAGGCCTCATGCCTGTTTTTCAAGAGCATCCTGTCAATTCGTTCTGTATTAAAGAAGTCCCTGGTCACCATGTACACAGTGGTGCCGTTGTAGAAGCTTAAGTTGGTAATTGGAATTTTAAAACCGCCAATATACAAGGGAATATCCACACTATAGGGGAGGCTCATGTAGTTGTTGTGCCTCTGCCAGCTGCCATTTCTAAATACCTGTGCATCCTCCAGGGAAATAGAGTTGGAAAACCTGTTAGACGAATTTAAAGTACCCTTGTAAATATTCTTGATACGAATAGAATCCCCTTCAATTACTATTCTGCTGGCAACCCTGCTTTCCGCCTCATCAAAATAAAGCTTGATTCTATCACCCACATAAAGGACATCCAGGGGTACCCTGACACCCTTTTTCTGCACCAGGGTTACAGGAGATGCAAAGTATGTTTCCTGATCCCCTGTTGCCAGGCTCACCTGGATCTGGTCCCTGTCTATTCTGGCAACAATGCCAGTTCGAACCTTACTGCCTGGAGCAATATATCCCAGGTTTACAGTAGAATACCCTTCAAGAAATTGTACCTTGCCGTCTCTAACCTGGGCATAAACCTCTATGCCTGGGAGAAAATCAGCTAGAAGCACCGGCCTGTTGTCAATTAAAAGCTGGGCTTTCTCATGAACAGGGAGCTTGTACAGGATCCCGTTGTATTCTTCAAGTAAAACAAAATCGCTGCCCCTGTCCAGCAGGTATCCTTCCACTGTGCCCTGCCTTACATTGGAGTAAAGCTGTGCCCATGCAGCAGAGCTGAAGAACATGAACAGTACTGCAAGGATTATAAGCTTTAATAATTTTTTCATCCATCCTACCTCCTGCTCCCTATAATAACATATCTGCCCAGTCTGTCTGTAACCCCCGTGATTATACTTGAGCCTGGTTCATATGTGGTGTACTCAACTGGCGTCCACACACCCTTATAATCATCATATCTATGAAGCTTAAGGTCATTCAATCGTCTCATATCCGCCTTTACCTTATCAAAATCAATGCTAAAGTTTATAAAGGAGCGCAGGTAATCTACTTTAATATTTTCCCTTCCTATATATAGAGAAGCTTCTAACATATAAGCTGGGGATAGATTATTACCCCCTGGTATATTAAGGCTTTCATTAACAGGAGCTATTCTAAAACGCACACCGGCATCAGCCCTGCTTCTATTGCTGTTAACAGCAGCATTATTAAAGACACTTGGATTAAATTTCATTGTGAAATCTCTGCCAATTACAGTAATATCCCTTGCCCCACTGCCGGCTATAACAGATGCCGGGATGCTCAGCACCACCTCACTGCTGCCGGCCAGCTGTCCCCTTAAGAGGTCTATGACAATCTCCCTGGTGTCAAAATCCCTGGTTCCAATCACCACATCTGCCCTCTGGCCAGCCCTTGTAAGCTGGGTATTCTCACTAATGGTTCCGTCAGTATCAGGATAGCCGACAGTTCTCCCTGTCCTTACTGTGTTGCTTTGTTGTGATGGTTTGGAAGAACCAAAACCTCCTACAGCTTTTACCACAAACCTGTAATCAGTTCTAGGTTCTAAATTGGAGTAAAGGATGCTTGTGTGCTTGGTTGATTCAATGAAATCCATTCCCTTACCATCTATTATGACATAAACCTCATATTCATGGGCCCCAGGCACTTCTGACCAGGTAACCCGGATAAACCTGTCATAGACTAGTTCAGCAGTTACACCCTCTGGGGCATCAAGCTCCGGCAGGGTATAGACTATATTCTGATAAAGGCTGCTGGCACCTCCATCAGGATTAACTACAATTATGCCCTTATCACCAAGGCGTCCCTCAGGGGTCTTTACTATTAAAGTTTCCGTATTCTCAAGGATAACCTCAGGAGCATCCTTTCCAGACAGGAGCAGATGGGGCATGCCGTCAATGTAAATAATGTTTTTAGCAGTTTCAATCTCCCCAGACGTTAGCTGCCTTAGCTGTGGGTTAAATACAACCCTGGAGCCTGCCTCATAACCTGCACCCTTGAGCTTGATTCTTTGCCCTCCTTCAACAGAAATAGCCGTAACAAGCCTTGTTTCTGTTGGATCATCTGGATCAACAACTGTATTAATTGCCGGACTGCTTATATAATAAAATACTCCACCTGGCCTTGATAAAGCCCCATCATGGTTTTCCACCTTTACCTCTACTGGTCCTGGAACATTGGCAGGTGTAATTACCTCAATTCTTGTATGATCTATTCTGTTTACCTGGTGTGCAGGTACCTGTACCTCCCCAAAGAAAACAAGGGGAGGATTACCATCAGGGTCTAACCTAAAGTCCTTGCCAGTAATAGTCACCCTGGTGCCACCCTTGGCAGGTCCCCTGTTAGGACTAATGGCACTTATTGAGGGGAAGGACTCGGCTTTTATAAAGGTAATGTATATGGGCCTTGGCTTTGTCTGGTCTGAAAAGGCAAGACCTCCATCCTCGTTTTCCACTATTACTCTAAAATATTGTCCTACAAGGTTTTCATTCATCTCAGGCATGACAAAGGTCAAGCGGTTAGGAAGCTCATAGTGGATATCATTGGGCTGGATAACCAGGAAATCGCCAATGAGAATTCTAGCATTTTCTCTAAAATCTCCACCTACAATACCAATCCTGTTTCCACCCTTGTAGTCCAGCCTGAGGACTAATGCATCCTGATTTTGAATAGTTTCACCCTCTGGAAGCCTTCCATCCTTGGTCATGTTGGTAATGAAAGGCTTACTGTCAGGATTTCTGTACTCAAAATTGCCCTTTGCTGAGCCTCCATCTGGATTTATGATTTTGACCTCAACCCTGCCAATGGTATAGTATGAGGGAACCCTTAAACGTATTTGTTCTGGACTCATATACTGGGCTTCTGGTGAATATCCCCTTTCAACTATTAACCGCCTGTCAACAACTCTTAAACGAATAAGCTCCCAGCCCTGGTATGAAGCACCACTTTCATCCTTTAGCTGCTGAGCATTGATAAACCTTTCTGCCTCATTATAGTCAAACTCCTGTTTATAGATTTTGCCTCCTTCATTTATCTGAAGGGCTATCCTGCCTTGAACAACATTATATTGAACAGTCAGTCCACCAGCCAGGGAAACTATTGGGTTACCACCGCTAATCCAGCCGGAGTTTGGCTGATCAATTGGTATCCCTTCATTACTTACACTGCCAAAACGCACCCTTACTGTATCCCCTGTACCTGGGTACTCAATCTCCCTTGTCAGCTCCCCATCCCTTTCAAGGAGTGTTATCTTACCGGGTGAAAACTGCTTGCCCAGGATGTCAGCCCATTCTCCACCCTGTCTTCTGCCTATGGATGGGGTGATGCTGGTAATGCTTGGCGTTGATTCTATATACCTGTAGACCTTATCCCTGTTGGAAATGCCGCCGTCCCTGTTCAAAACATAGACCTGTACGTTGCCGGCCCTGCCAGGTGGACTAATGACCCTGAGGTAGCCTTCCTGACAGTCTATAACCTGTGCCCTGCTATCTCCAAAATATACAATGGGTGCATCAATCAGCTCACCAGCAGCATTTCTTGCAAATAGAAATTCTTTGCCCAGGATTTCAACAATATTTCCTCCTGCTGCACTGCCCTGACCAGGGATTATTTGAGATATTCTTGGCTCGCTGGAAGGTATTACATATGCAAAACCATTTTCCAGTCCAAAGCTGCCGCCATTGCTGTTTAACACCACAACAGGCACTGAAATCCTGCTGGTATTTTTCCCAATAAAATTCTCAAGGGCATAGGGAGGCACCTTAACCTTTATCTGCCTCTTGTTGGAACTAATTATGGTATCAGCCGCAGCAATTTCCACGCCATCTATATAGACCCTGGTCTTAAACTGACCTGTATCCTGGAAGTTGTCTCCATGTATTTCAATATAGTAGCCCCCTTCATAGGAGCCAAAATCTGGCACTATGGCAGTTATCCCCGGGGCATTTTGGGGATCTTCACGGTAATGGAACTTATTTGCACCTTTGGCTGATTTAGTATCTGGGTTTACAACTGCCACATCATAATGGCCGTTTATCATTTTGGGCACCCAGAAATAAATTGTTTCACTGTCTATTACCTTAACCCTGTGCCCAACAATATTTCCAGTTACGGAATCCACCTGATAAGCAGTTTTCACAGACATGGCAAACTTGGCACTTCCATCCTGATGGAGTACTGTGAGCAGCTGTTTTCCATTTGAATTGTCCAGCTCAAGGCCATAAAAGCCCTGGGAAGGACCTTCAATCTTTTCAGCCAGAAAGGGAGGTTCATCATGACCTGGATTAGGATTTACAATAATTCGGTACCTGTTGCCAAAGCCATCATAGAGCAGGATGCGACCCTGTATATCCCGTTCAATTGCATAATAATTTAGCGGATCTTCAGCTGTAGCAGCCCTTTCTAGAATAATACTATGGGCATAGGGGGCAAGCTCCACACCATCCTGTGTTAACCTGAGCAGCTCTTGACCTCCTGGTGCCATGTAGTCCCTCAAGGCTATTTTTTTGCTATCGTCCCTGTTGTAGGTGTTAATATCCTGGCCACCAAGATAGATTCTTGTCCCTATTATCTTATATATTTCAAAGTCATTAAACTGCACATTTGTCGCTGAAGGGTCAGGCTTGAGAAAGTGTTTACCCTTAACTACTACCAGGGTATTCTCTGAACCAGAGGTTGGTGAAAAGGACTTAAACTCAGGCTCTGTATAGGTTTCAACATAGAAAAAGTCCCACACAGCAATACCGCCATCAACACCAGGATTTACAACCTGCAGTTGGGTTGGCCCTGGCCTGCCCGGAGGTGCAGTAAAAGTAATGACAGTGCCAGAACCGTCTCTTTGAATATTGGGAACCTCTTTTCCTTCAATAAATACCTTGACACCTGGCAGGAACTGGCCGCCAAATATTCTTACAGTTTCTCCACCTTCAGTGGCAACAACATTTGGTACAACATTATCAATATTGGGAACCCTTTGCACGGGAACCTTAATAAATCTAATACCCGACACAAGGGTATCAGAATTAATGAATTCTGTAGGACTGTTGCGCAGGGGATTCCTGACATAAATATCCCGGGGACCTTCCTGGGGAACAGCAATGCCCTGGGGTAATTTAAAAAGTATCTTTGTACCCAGCTCTCTACCTCCAACACCATCAACAACATTGCCGTCCTTGTCAAGGACTACCATTTCAACATACCTTTGTTCAGGTGTATTTTCACCTGGTGATATATTTGGGTTAAATTCTGGCAGACCCACTATTTTTACTAACGGCAGCCACACCTTATTGTCGTGGCGGTGGACAAAAAAGAATTCTCCATCAAGGGCTATCCAGAGGTCCATGTCAGTAGTGTTGTCTCCCCTGAGGGGGACCTTGTCAGGAATAACTGTTTTTAACACAGGGGTAATCCTGGACGTAATAAATGTATAGCCACCTGGCAGTACCATTCTTTCTTTAAACACGTAGGTTTCGCCATCAGCAGCCTCCAGGGTGGTTTCTGTTTCTACCACCACATCCTTTCTGGGTGAAATTGCCGCATCAGTAACCTCTGGAGTTCTAATGAGCAGTCGGTCCAAATTGGTGCTGAAGGTGCTGCCAGTTCTAAATGCAGCATTATTGGCAATGAGCACCCTGACCTCTTTTGTGATTGTTACATTTTTATTCTTATAAGTACCACTGCCATAATCCAAAGTCAGAAGTATACCTGTGGGAGAAATAGTTTGTACTGGTGCTGATGGATCAGATAATATAAGTCCCTCCACATTTAGGCTGCCAAGACGCAAACCAGTTATCTCAGCATCAGAGCCTGTATCTGGACCTTGATTTGGCTGGATGCTGAGAATTCTTCCCTTGGAGCTCCCATCTATCACAGTAAATCTCTCCGGCACAAATACACTATCCACCATTTTCCCAATTACTGTTTCTCGCCAGACCTCCTTCATGGGGTCTTTATGGTCTGCTATCAGGTTTGTTATAACTACATAGTATTCACCAAGAAAATTTGCCTCTCCTGTAAAATCAGGAACCTCTACTACAAGAACTCCATCCCTGTAGCTTACATGTCTGGCCTTGTTGCTGTTTTTATAAACTGAAGTTCCATCTATCTCCCTGAGGAAAAAAACACTAGATTCTGGAAGATTGGTACCTTTAAAAAAGACCTGGTCTCCCTTTTCTCCCCTGTTTGGGAACATTTCTAAATCTGGTATAACCAGCTCTTCTATCAAATGGAATTGATCCTTGAACTCAAATTTAATATCTACTGGAATGCCAGCTGGAGTTGATGTGCTTTTGGTAAACAAAATATTCTTGAGTCCAGGAGGAGCATTTAAGCCAGTACCAACAGCATTGTTGTCATCTACAAAAAAACCAATGGGGAAGGAAGCATAAGAGGTTCCCCTGCCATATTCAGCCTTGACATTGACCCCATCAATTTCATCAAAATTCGACCCTGCCATTTCAAATAATCCACCAGGCCTGACAACCCTCCTAGTCTTAACCTCACTTAACTGGGGCATGCTGCCTATTTCCACTTTATATTCCTTGCCGTTGATGTAGATACTGTCACCAATCTGGTTTTGGTCCAGGGTTCCATAAAATGCATTATGAAACTGGGGAAGCTGGTCCTCAAGGACTACTGGCTTGCCTGTACCCCTTGGGACCACCATTACACTTTCAATATAACTGCCTGTTACAGTAATCTCTGTTACTTCTATTTGACCCTCTCTGTTAAAAGCCTGTCCAATGGAAATATAGGTTACGGTATGCTCCTGGGTGGGAGCCTCCTCTGCAAGAACTGCCGCTGGAAATATATTAAATACAAAGACAACCAGCAGCATTAAGGCTATCAATTTTCTTTTTGTCATGGCTTCTCCCCCTACTCAACAACCACAAATATTCCAGGATTAAAGGTCTGCAGCACTACTCTTCTATCAATAAAACTAACAGTATAATAATCAACATTGTACCAGCGTCTTGTAAGCTCGTCATAGCGAAGGACCTTCAGGTTATCTCCACTTGTATTTCTATAGGGAACAGATAACCTGGCCCGGTCAAATCTAAAATTTTCCCCTGTCAGCTGGATCAGGTCTGACCTGATGCTTTTGTCCCATAAGCGTGCTTGCATTGATTGGGCTAGAAAGGGCTCCACCCGACCCAGGCTAATCACAGCCTTATCACCTCTAGCGGTGCTGGAAGCTGACAACCCAAAAATGGTTATATCTGCCCATTTGGATCTTGCAGCAAGCTCACCTATTCTGTCACCACTTCTGCCCTCAAACTCAAGCTTACGTATAAGTACCTCTTCCCCCATTAGCTCGTCAAGGTTAAAATCAAGGGTTCTAGCATCTCTATATCTGGATGAAATGACCAGGGTATCCTCACTAGTTTTTAAGGAGCTAATTACGTCACCCTGGCGTATTTCTTGTTTCACCCTGTACTGGTCATTAGGTATATGGTGGCCTTCGTCTATAACACTAAATGCCCCATGGGCAATTGTTTCATGATTAGCAGTATTTATGACATAGACATCATATAAGCCTGGTTCAAGGCGTCTGCTGCCAGAGGGAAGATAAACCTCTAAATAACTGCCTCCGTCAGACACGTACACACCACGTGCCCTTGTGCTGCCGAAGTAAACATTAACAGTTTCATAATTAAAGAAATTTCCGGCAATAATTATTGGCATGCTGCTATCATAGTATCTTGTTACGCTGCCAGGGGAAATACTGGTGATATGGGGTATGCCCATTGTGGCAAAGCTCCACGTTAACAATTGATTGCCAATTGGAAACGGGTTTTCATCCTCCAGGACTACTATATGTGAATTAATTATCACATCATAGACCGTTTGGGGATTTAACAGCTTAACAGGTATGTAGAGATGGGCTTCATTATTAAGAGAATCCTTCTTAAATAGATAATTTGCTATATATTCATCCCTCTGTGCTGAATCCAGGGCCTGAATTATGTTTAGAAATTCAAAATCAATGAGGTTGGCATGGCTGGAGCCCTTTGGGAAAACCCTGGAACTTCTTATAAGGCTTAATCCCAGCTGATAGTTAAACTCCAGCTTTCCCAATTCATCCTCAAAGGTAACTTGTATAAAATACCTGTCAACATTGTCTATCCTTTTGCGGTTTATTTCCCTTTCATCATGCCATCCGTCTTCATCTGGAAATATCCTGAGCACATTAAATTTATATTCCTCTACATTTATAGCTGTCTTATCACGGTCAGGATCGTTGATTAGTATTCCGGCACTATAATCATATACAGCAAAGGAAACAGAGTAATTTCCAATGGCATTAATGGAAGCGTAAAAGGTAGTTGTAACTCCCTCTGGTCCTCCATAAAAACCCTCCAGCACATAATCACCCATGGGAAATCCTCCAGGAGGCCCCCAGGCCAGAACAAGTGTGGAAGCATCCTCCTCGTTAACTCCAACTTTAGCCCGCTCTTGGGTATCAGTAACTATTTCCGGCATTTCTCCCTCTACTTCCAAAAGCTCTATATCAGCAGCCTCCAATCCAGGAATAGCTGCATAAAACCTGATGAGATTTTCCAGATCATTTTCAGCAACTGGCCCAGTTACTGTAATTGGCAGACTGAAGGGAAAGCCCCTGGCGACATTAATATGCCCCGCCTTTACCTCCAGATTGGTATTGATTTCTTCTGCTCCAGAGTTAAAGGGAAATGCAAAGGCTAAAGCAAATAATACCGCCACTGCAATGAGCAGCTTCCCAGTATACCCCATGGGTCCTTCCCCCTAAAATTAGTTATATACTTTTATTATCGGAATTTAGAGGTTCACCTTTAACAAAAATATTTTTACATATCTGTCCAATAATTTTGTTAATTCTTTGAACATAAAACAAGACTTGGCTTGCGCCAGTAGTTCTAGCATTTTTAATGCGTAGAAATACCAGTCCTAGCAGGGCGCCAAGTCTTTGACGCTGGCGGAAGCCTTAGTCTGGTGAATGACGAACTTAGACGTTCTAATGTCGGCTATGCAGCTTAGACGCTGCGTTTTAGACGACCACTATCTACCTTGTGGAACTTATACTGATAGTGTAAAAAAACAGGGGCTTTTTCCCCTGTTGAAATCAAAGTGTTTGTTAAGTTAATCTTCTATTCCAGCACTTTTACAACAGCACTAATGTACTTCTCAAAATCATCAAGATTATTACGGATAATGCTGTATATTTCTTCATCATTAATATCATCATATAGATGAACAGCTCTGTTTCGGAACTTAACCATTTTTAAACATACCTGCAAATCGCTTTCAGCTATTAACCCCTTCTTATGCATTATCTGAAATGCTTCACCGTAAGTCTTTGGAATTCCCCAATGATTCCTTGATACTATATGGTTTGCCAGGTCTATCATTGCTTCAATTGCAATCTGCAAATATCTTGTAGCCGCCGCAGGTAAAATGGCATCACCAATAAATTCCTCCTTTGGCCTATTACTTATTCTTTTGAGCATCTCTACCTGATCTTTAATAAATTGTATTTTTTTTATAACCTTATTTTTGGCTATCACTGGCCTGGCCCTCCAAAAGAACTGCTTCATAATCTTCATAAAACTTATCCATGTCTATCTTATAGTCGAGATAATATTTAATTACGTATTCCTTAAAATCAGCAAATAAAACTGGGTCTCTTACAAACACCATTCTTCCAGTTAAAAGAATCTCATACTGCAATTCTATGGAGACTTCATTTAAAACTACAATATTTACGTCTTCTTCTCTTAGGTGGTTTGAAATTATACTATCAACTTGAAGCTTTTTATCAATATCCCATTTTACATTTGGTATGAGTAGTATAGCCAAGTCTACATCGCTTAAGGGAGTTTGATATTCTGTTCCATATGAGCCATACAGCAAACAGGCAAGAACTTCAGAATTATTGTTGCAAAGCTTAGCTAATTCCTTTAACTTTTCGTCTATATTTATTTGCTTTAAATCTC
Organism: Desulfitibacter alkalitolerans DSM 16504; assembly: GCF_000620305.1. Taxonomy (NCBI): domain Bacteria; kingdom Bacillati; phylum Bacillota; class Clostridia; order Neomoorellales; family Desulfitibacteraceae; genus Desulfitibacter; species Desulfitibacter alkalitolerans. The sequence continues at coordinate 1,139,850 of NZ_KK211100.1, forward strand.
TAGATATACGTACCATTTATGCACCTTCACAGTTCATACATATTCTATTGTGTATTATTATAACATAATTTTCTAATATAATAGCCGTTTTTCAGCTTTAAATTGTTAGAAATCGAAGAAACTGTTAAGATTATGTTAAAGAAGTTGCTTGTAACAACAAATGTTATATAATAACCCTATAAGTATTAACAACCTTGTTAACAAACTTTAAGAAAGAAGTCTCCTTGCTCTAAACTGCCTTGTTCTTATTTTAAGAAGAATTTTCCAAGAAAAGTATCGAATAAGATATGAATTGTATATTTACTTAATTAAAAGGGAGTTGTTTAATTGTGGATATCAGCAGTCTTGTTATCAAGGATTTTCTTGCAAAGATTAATTCTGAAAAGCCCATACCAAGTGCTGGTTCTTCTCTTTCAGTTACAGGTTCCCTGGGTGCATCACTTCTTGGTTTAACTGCTAAAATTACCTTAAGAAAGGTCCCAAAATGTGACCATGATATGCTTAAGGAGCTGGCTCACAAGTCCGAAAAGACCTCACAAAGATTCCTGGAATTAGGCGAGGAGGACATCCTGGTGTACAAGCAAGTCATAGCCAATGAACCTGGGTCAGTTGAAAAGGCTATCGAGATTCCCTTGACCATGGCAAGAATGGCCCTGGACCTTGTTAAAACCTATGAACAGGTTATACATACCTGCTATAAACCAGTAAAGGGTGATGCATGGCTGGGAGTTGAACTTCTAAGAACTTGTGTGAAAAGTGCAGTATATATTGCAGTGGTTAATGTGGATTTTTTCAAGCCAGAAAATAGGGAAGAATATCTAGAGCAAATTTTTGCCATTCAAGATGAGATAGGAGTTCAGTGCAGCCCAGATGGATGCACCATACAACTTGATAAATAAACAGGATTCTTGGATAAAGAAGAAATAGCTGATAGTGTTGTATGTTATTTTTATTATTTATAAGATACAACACTATTTCCACCTTGTTTTTTTGACAGGTACATGACCTCATCAGCCATGATAAACAATCGTTCCAGGCCAAGTTCAAAAGAATCCAGAGCCTGAGAAGAAACTACACCAATACTTGCAGTAATTGATACAGTATCCCCTGTCATGGTTAATATTTGCATTTCTTCAATACTCTTGTTTATTCTTTTAGCAACAATAACAGCATCTTCAAGTCTTGTCTCAGGCAGGATAATAATAAACTCCTCTCCACCAAGACGTCCAAATATATCATAGGGGCGAATGCATTCCTTGCATTGTTCTGTAAAGGCAACAAGCACCTGATCTCCCGTAGCGTGCCCATATTTATCATTTATACTCTTGAATTTATCTATATCCATTAGGATGACTGCAAGGAAACTATCTGGGTAGCGTTTCAACCTGTTTAACTCCTTTTGCCCAAGCTCAATGAGTTCCCTCCTATTAAATATACCGGTCAAACTATCCCGTATGGCTTCGTCACGCAGCCTCTCAATCAAATTAGTCCTTTCTGTGCAGTCACGAAGGGTAACAAGGCTTCCTCTTATCTGTCCCATTTGGTCTTTTATAGAGGAGATTCGAAAATCATAAATAGATACACAATCTTTATTTTCCAACTTGACTTCAAGGTGTTTCGTATCCCTTTCTCCTGCTTCCTTAAGGGTGCTGCTTATTAAACCTGGGCTTACCTGGTCAATTTGGAGTCCAATATCCTGTTTAGACATACCTGTTATTTCTATTGCTGAAGGGTTAATATCTACAACACGGTTTTTATCATCCAGAACAATTACTCCGTCATCCATGTTTTCAAATACCACATCACGTGCCATGGGTAAAAGATCAAGAAACTTGTAGCGAAACAGCGCCCAGGTAATGATTATACATGAGATGCTAAAAACTGCCGTGGTAGTGTTATAAGGACTTGGTGAATGGCCGGCAACATATAGAATGTCCGCAATCAAAGGAATAAAAATAGCAATAATCAACAGTATAATCTGGGGTCTGTATATTGAGTGAAGTCTGAAGTAAACACGCATAAGCGTGATAAGTGCAGCAAAAATCAAAATGTAGCTGTAGAGAGCATGTACATAGTAAAACCAAAATCCATAATCATAATCCACCAGCAGCATTGTATTGCTGTATAAAAGCCTGGGCTCACCCCAGAACCAGTTAGGTCTAGGAACAATCCATATAAGGGTATTGGTAATGAAGGGTATGACAGATAAATACAACCAAAATCTCAAGGGCCTAATCTGCCCTGTATAGGTTAAGATCAAATTAAGCCAGGCCAGGGGCAAAAAAGTTATAGCAATAAACTGAAGCTTTACTATGAATATTTTTAATTCAAGGCTGTTTGCAGCTATTTCAAAGGCAAAGGTAATTGACCAAATAAAAGCACAAAACATCAAATAAAGAAAAGCACGTCCACTTGTGAATTGACGTTTATACCAGGTGATAATAATTAGCACTAAAATAATGGCTGCTGAAAGCAAAAATGCCCACATATCAGATGTATAAACCAAGAATTATTCCTCCTGTGCCCGAACAAATAAACAAACAGAAATTTAATCCAAAAAATGCGGCAGAGATATTTGACAATTTCTCTAAAAATCCTACAATTTCCTGCAAAAATAATATAAGTTAATCTAAAATAAAGATACCCGCCAGGTTCCATCTCCCAGCGGATAACCAGATAACCAGGGCTGCAGTTTGAAAACCGGGTTAAATAGCCCCACAGCCCTATCATGTCAATTTTTTCTTTAGCTCCTTGAAAAGTTCATCGGCTTTATGGTATTCCTCTTCAAGGATAAGTCTTTCCCCAACCTGCTGCAGCTGACTGAGTAAGTCTTCCAACTCCTCCTGAAGCTCTGCTGCAGTCTTCCTGGATAAATCATGGAGTAAAACAGGTTTAGCTCTTTTTGTCAGTGAATATTCTTCAAGGTAGTAAGGTATGTGGGTTTCAATTTGATAGTTTTCTTCGATTAAGGTTTTTAAAGTTGAACTTTCCCCAACCTCCCCGTGTACTAAAAAAATCAATTCAGGTTTGTGAGTAATGCTGTTTATCCACTTAAGGATATCCCCTTGATCAGAATGGGAGGAGTATCCTTTAATACTTTCAATTCTAGCATTTACAGTGATTTCTTCCCCATGGATCCTTACCTTTTTCGCTCCATTTAAAATAGTTCTTCCAAGGGTTCCCTCAGCCTGATAGCCAATAAATAAGATTGTGGAATTTGCCCTCCAGAGATTATGTTTCAAATGATGCTTGATACGCCCTGCATCACACATGCCGCTGGCAGATATAATTATTGCTCCACTTTTTATATTGTTAATTGTCTTGGACTCTTCCGCAGTTCTAGTAAACCTCAAGTTTTTAAATGTTAATGGACATCTGCCAGTTTCACGGCTAAAGTCCTGGGCAGCTTCATCAAAGCTATCTGCATTTTTACAGAATATTTCTGTGATAGCTATTGCCAGCGGACTATCCACAAAAATATTTTCAGGATTAATCCTTCCTTCTTGAATAAGTTTATTTAAATCAAAAATCAAATCCTGGGTTCTTTCTACTGCAAAGGCAGGGATAACCACGTTGCCTCCGCGTTTAAAGGTTGACTCTATCACTTCTGAGAGTTTTTCTATTCTTGCTGCCTCATCTTCCTCATCATGGTTTCTAGAGCCGTAGGTGGATTCTATTACCAGGAAGTCTGTACCCTCCAGGATTTCAGGGTCATCAACCAGGGGTTTATCATAATTCCCCAAATCACCGGTAAATGTTACCTTTTTTACCCCATCAGTACCTTTAATCCATATTTCTATAATTGAAGACCCAAGAATATGTCCTGCATCTGTAAACCGAAGGGAGACATTATCATTAAGCTTAATAATTTCATCATAGCCCTTGCCTTCAAAAAGCTTAATGCATTCCTCTGCATCTGAAACAGTATATATGGGCTCTAGCAGAGGTTTACCTGCCCTGAGGTTTTTTCTATTCTTCCGCTCAACTTCCATTTCTTGAATATAAGCACTGTCGGGAAGCATTACAGCACATAACTCCTTGGTGATTTTTGTTGTTATAATAGGGCCCCTATAGCCTTTTTTATATAATTTAGGAATACGCCCACTATGGTCAATATGGGCATGGGTCAAAAGCACCCAGTCTATCTCATTAGGCTCAAAGGGGAAATCCCCATAGTTTCTTTCCTTGATAGCCTTGCTTCCCTGAAAAAGGCCGCAGTCAACAAGCAGGCTCTCCCCGGTATCAGTTTTAACCAAATAACAAGATCCAGTAACAGTTTCAGCCCCGCCGCAGAATATAATTTTCATCATGCACCATTCTCCCTGTAATTTTTTAACGTTATATCTTTGTAATAAAATAATACTACAAACCTGGGGAAATTAGTGCTGTTTAATTGTAGCTTTATATCAAAATTCTGTACATTTTTAAGTTTTTTAGTATTATTTTAAAAAAAATGTCTAAAAAGTGATTTTCTTCGTATAACATTTATTAAAACAACTTTATCTTACTCAAGGGAGGTCGTGATCTTGTTTAAATTTATTAACAAAGCAAAAAACCAGAAGGGTTTTACTCTGGTTGAATTAATGGTAGTTGTGGTTATTATAGGAGTTTTGGTAGCGATAGCGATTCCTGTGTACAGTAATGTGACACAAAGTGCTGAGAGAAGATCCGTAGAAGCTAACCTAAGAACTATTGATGGTGCAATTACTACATACTACGCTACCAACGGAACAACTGCAACTGCACTTAATGATGTAGGAGACTTAGTTAGCGATTATTTGGCTGTTGAACCAGCAGGCCCAGGAACAGCATCATATGGTCTTGTTGGCACTGCACCAAATCAGAGAGCCACAGTTACTAGCACCGCAGATGTAGGGGGTCACACACTTGCTGGACAGACTTTGGATAATCTGCCTTGGTAATATAGCAATAGCCAGTTCTCTACAAGAGGGCTGGTTTTTTTATGTCTGGACCTTCTTCCAGAATTTCCTAAAAGGGGTCAGTCCCCCATCAATAGTCCCCCATCAATATTCTTTTTCCTTCTTGGCCATCAGCCTATAGTGCAGCAGGTTTCTCTCCACAAAGGGCATAACACAGTATTTGATGAACTCTTCTTTTAATATCTCATCATTGTCTTTTATTGCTGAGACTAAATGAAGCTGTCTGTAAGCCCTGTGTATCTTTTTTGCACTTTCCAGTATTATTTGAAAGCTTTTTGTAAGAAGCAGCGCGTCAATATGCCCGTTATCAAAGAAAATCTGAATGGTATTATCCTTTTCAGGGTGCTTATTGTAGCAGACTATTTTTGAAAGCACAACGTAACCCCATGCCCCATCCTCCCTGGCTATTGGCTTCCTCATCTTAACAGGTACAAGCACTAAATCCTGGTGTAAGGGTATAGGTACTGAAATCTTCCTATCAACAAGCTTTGAATATTTTGTACGAGCCGTTTCCACATCTACTGTAAAAACCCTTGCCAGGTTTTTAACAACAGTACACATCTTTCTGCTGTCTGTAAGGACCCTTCCATCATCTAAATGGACCTGCGTCACATTGCCCCCTTCTTCATTATATACGGGGACAAGGCAGTTAATATTCTGCCATATGCCCTCAAAGGATAACCGCTCCATATATCCCACCTCCTATGCTGAACTAATTATAAAACGAACATATGTTTGTTGTCAAGGCAGTTTTTACTTGATTTTCCATATTTATTCTCTCCACCACTGCCGGGTAGCCCATGTCCCTCAATGCTTGAGCCGTATTCAAGGCAATATTTTTGTCGAAATATGTTCCCAGCTTTATCTGCCACATCCAGGGAACATCCGGGTAAAGAGAGAGCCTCAAATCATCCCAGGGAAATAGCCTTCCTGGACACTTGGTTGCGCTGCCCTTAACTTCTTTATGAAGAAGTATTTTTTCCAGATTGATGGAATGCTTAATTTGAAGTTCCTGGAGAAGGATAATAAGGCTATTGATCTGCTCCGGAAAGGGATGACGCTCCTCAAAATTTCCAATAAGGGCTACTCCGATACCTCTAAAATTCATCCTGTCGGCTATACAATGGGCCCCTGGGATATCCAGGGGCCTTCCAGTGATGACCTTGCCGTCATTTTCTATAACATAGTTATAACCAATATCCCTGAAGCCTTTGCGCAGATGGTTTCTTTTTACATGTCCGGCATCTGCTTCCTCCGCCCCTGTGTGATGGAGTACAATAAATTCTCTAGGATGCATTTTTCTCAACCACCCTTCCAAGATTATTAATGGCAACGGTTAATTCATCAAGCTTCTTTTCTACCCTTACCAGGAGATAAATGGCCACCACCATGGGAAAGCCAAAATTCCCCACCTGGGTAAAAATCATTTCCATTTTTTCACCCCCATTTTTATTAAAGAAAACTTGCCTTTCGCCAAGCCTTTTGGCGCCAGCGAAAGCCTTATATAAAATAGCGGCCCATGTCATGGGTCAAGAGGTCACAAGTTATATTTCAGGCCGCAAACCACAACTAATGTGCAGTTTGGAGAAAAAACAGGGGGTATAAGCCCAAGTTTAAGCTATTTTGATGCTCAATATGTGTGGTGGACCTATCCCCCTGTGTTCCCTTTACTCAGCTACTGAAAATTCAGTAACCTCTCTAGCGACAATTCGAGCTCCTGCAATGGCTACCAGGTCACCCCTTGGGGATGTGAACACATCCTCAGCCAGGATAGACTCCATGGCATTTCTAACCTCCACATCAGTTAAATCCTCCTTTGGATCATCCAGACCTATAGTTGCTCTGGTGCCAGCTTCATTGAAAAACTGCAGCTCTAATCTTCTTGTAAGCATATTATTTCACCTCCCTTCCTGTCTTCTTGCCTTCGGCTTCATCCATCACATCCAAACCATCATTACTGGGAAATAAGGTCACTTTCGGTAACCCTTCTAATGGCAGTAACAGGATACTGCTGAAGCTCCCCAAGCTTATCTCCTACATTGTAGACAGCCTCATCTGCTGCCTGGGGCTTTACCCTGTTAAAGCTTCTAGTGCGAATGATTGGCAGACCCTCATCATCCATCCCTGTTTGTACCATGAGCCTTAACCCTGAGCTTACTACTGAACTAATAACTGGCATTTTTTCACCTCCTCTCTGCTGAAGTTATTTACATGATAAACCCATGTGCACAAAAAGAAAAAACCCGACCTGTTGGACGGTTTCGTTGACTTGTTGTTAAGTACAAGGAAAATATAAAGCCTTGTCCAGCACATATGCTGAGGTTATTTATGAAATTTTAATGCTAATTGTAACTTAAAATTATGTGAGCCAATTCTATATTTTTGTCAGAATTAAAATGACTAAAATCATTTGTGAAGATTTTGTAGATTTTTTAACTGAAAACTAGGATATTCCAAAACTCTGTAGAAGTTTTATACAAAGTTGTTATGCAAAAAGAAATTATCAAAACATGTAAAAATTGCAAATAATATTAACTAAACTGTAAACCATAATTACATCTATAGATTAACCATGAAAGGAGAGTTGCTATGGCTCTTAATAATGAACTGGAGATTCTAAAGCAGGCCATTTTAAATGAATTAGAGGGTTATAACTTTTATCTCCTTGCAGCACAACAGACAAAGGACGCTGATGCAAGGGAAGCTTTTTCACACTTTGCCAAAGAAGAAGAAAAACACCTTAATTGGTTGAAGGAAATGTACCAATCCATGAGTGAGGATACAGAAGTCATAACTCCCCCTTCGCTAACAGACCCACCTTCCCCCCATATTTTCTCCTGGTCTAATGCAGGAACAGAAAGGGGTTCCCTGGCTGTATCTGTTTTTGGCATTGCCATAAACATGGAAAAAGCTGCTGTAGATTTCTATAAAATGGCCGCTGGAACCACTAAACTAGACGCGGCAAAAAAACTGTACTTAACCCTTGTAAAATGGGAAGAAGAGCACCTTGCAAGTTTTGAAAAGCACTATGATGAATTAAAAGAAGCGTGGTGGCAGAACCAGGGCTTTAGCCCGTCTTAAAATTTTAATATTAATCACAACTCAGGTGTCTTATCTCACCTGTTTGCATACACATCCTCAGGAGCTAATTCTGGGGATGTGCTTGCATTAGCAAGTGCCGTTAGCAAGTGCATTAGCAAGAGGGGTACCCAGGCAAGTTTACACTCAGATAACAGATTTTTTTAAAATTAAGAAGTATAAAAGAAACAATTGAGAATTTCTCATCAATTACCAATTTTGAAAGAAAACTAATAATATGAAAGGTAACAAAGGCAATGAAAAAGCAAAGGGATGCTATGCCAAAAGGTAATAATTCCATGGTTTTATATGCTATCTTCATGGTGTCTGTTCTGATCCCTTTACTAATTGTGGGCTTTTTTATAAATAAGATTTTGGACAACTATATTACCAGCAATTATTTAGAAGCAACCAACCGGGAAATCAAACAAGTTGAAAATGCCTACAACATGTTTTTTAAAAACTACATGGAAAAGGTAGCTTATTTGTCAAAAAATTATTTTGTAATGCAGGCAGATGATACCATAACTACTTACATGGATAGAAATGAAGAGGTTTTTATCACCCCATCTCAAAATGGCGGCATTGAAGAAGAAATTTACAGTGTTTTCAAAAAATTTATAGACACCCATCCTAACCTGGTTTATGTCTATATGGGAACAAAATATGGAGGTTATATACAATGCCCAGAAGGTCCCGTAATGGTCAATTATGATCCTAGGAAACGTCCTTTTTATATACAGGCACTTGATAGTGGAGATCAGGTAGTAAAAGGCCCTCCCTATGATTGGTTTGGAAACCAGCTGATTAGTCTTACAAAGCAGGTAAAAAATGAGCACGGCCAATTCATCGGTGTGGTAGGTGTAGATATTAATCTTCGTGAATTAGCTGTAATGTTATCTGGGATTAGCATAGGAGATTCTGGTTTTGTTGTACTAACACAGGATGACGGAACAATAATTGCTGACTCCCGGTATCAATACCTGGTGCTTCAAAACATAAATGATTTCTTCCATGGAATTTCATTTAATAATGGCCAGGGTGAAAAGGAAAGCTTCATAAAGATTAATATAAACAATACTGATTACCTGGTTACAAGTTACTCATCTTCAGAGCTGGGCATGAAATTTATAGCCTTTATTGAAGAAAGTGAGTTAACCAGCCTTAAAAAAGACATGGTTGCTGAAATGAGTGGTACCGTTTTAGCCACTTTTTTTGTCATTGCTATAATGCTGTACTTTGCTGTCAAGCATGTAACTAGACCAATAGTCAAGCTGTCCCAATCACTAGACAGATTATCCAGCTATGACTTTGCCTTTGAAGATGAAGAATTGCGCAAATACCAAAAAAGAAGAGATGAAATTGGTGTAATTGCCAGGGCTGTTGACAGGATGAAAACAAATATTACTGCCTTGATTCAAGACATTAACAATAGTGAAGTCAAATTCCGTGCCTTTGTATCCAATGTGCCCGGCATAGTTTACAGATGCGCCAATGATGCTGACTGGACCATGGAGTTTATCAGCAACGAAATAGAAAACATATCAGGCTATCCAAGTTCTGATTTCATTAATAATAATGTTCGCTCCTATGCAAGTGTAATTCATCCAGAGGATAGTGAAGAGGTTTCCAGGATAGTCCAAAATGCCCTTATGAAAAGAGAATTTTTTAAAACTAACTACAGGCTGCTCAAAAAAGACGGGGGCTATATATGGGTCAATGGCAAGGGGCAGGGAATATTTGATTTTCAAAATAGACTCATCTGCATAGATGGGGTTATTATGGATGTTACTGACCAGGTACTTGCTGAAAAAGAGATCTACAATCAAAAGGCACATTTCCAGGCTTTGTTTACCAACACACTGGATGCCATTGTCTATTTTGATACAAATAGTAACATTTCTAACGTCAACTCCCAGTTTGTCCAGATGTTTGGCTATGAATATCATGAGGTTATTGGCAAGAACATAAACAGCATCATAGATCCCTTCAACAAAGCAGCAGATTATGCTTCTCCTGAAATTCTCAAGGGCCAGACTATTGAAAGAGAAACCATCAGATACACCAAAAGCGGCAAACCAGTAAACGTCCATCTTAAAGGAAGCCCTGTATATATTGACGGAGTTATTACCGGTGGTTATATTAGCTACTCAAATATTAACGAGAGAAAGCACTATGAACAAGAGCTCAAATATCTAAGCTTATATGATAAGCTCACTGGGGTTTACAACCGTACCTTTTTTGAAGCTGAGATAAAACGTCTTCAAAACAGCCGGCAGTATCCCATTACTATCATGTCAGCAGATATAGATGGATTAAAGCTGATAAATGATACCCTGGGACATGACCTTGGCGATGAGCTTTTAAAGGTGTTTGCCAGGATTTTAAAAGAAAACTTACGCTCATGCGACATTATTTCTAGAGTTGGGGGAGATGAGTTTGTAATTCTCCTTCCAGGCACTAGTGAAACAATATCTGCAAGAATTGCAGGGCGAATTCAGTTTAGTGAAGCCCAGTACAATAGTGACAACCAGCATTTGCCATTAAGCATTTCCTTAGGAACAACAACTGTTAGTGACAAAAACACATCTCTTTCAGCGGCCCTTAAAACGGCAGATGATGCCATGTACCGCAGTAAGCTTCGCAAGGGAGCAAGTGCCAAGTCCCAGATACTCAATGCCCTTATGGCCACATTGGGCGAAAGAGATTATATTACCGAGGGTCATGCCCAAAGGGTGGGACACTTATGCCTAAAAGTTGGCAGGAAAATAGGACTTTCTTCACACCAATTGGATAACCTGGCTTTGCTAGCCCAGGTCCACGATCTAGGAAAGGTTGGTATCCCAGATCATATACTATTTAAAAAAGGTCCATTGACACAGGAAGAGTGGGCCATTATGACTCAGCATACTGAAAAAGGCTACAGGATTGCATCTTCATCCCCAGATTTACTAAGTGTAGCTGATTTAATATTAAAACATCATGAAAAGTGGGACGGAACAGGCTACCCCCTTGGCCTTAGAGGCAAGTCAATACCAATAGAATGTCGTATTTTATCTATAATTGATGCCTTTGACGCCATGACAAATGAACGCCCTTACAGCAGGGCCAAAACTATAGATGAGGCTTTGCAAGAGATCAGGCGCTGCTCAGGCACCCATTTTGACCCGGAGCTTGTGGAGGTTTTCCTGTCTATTCAAATTGATGCTTTTGGTTAGAAGCTGTTTTTATAAAAGTATTGGCCAGCAAATGGCCTGAGCGATGCCTGAATGATATCTGAATAATGCCTGAGCGATGTCTGAATGATGTCTGAATGATGCCTGAAATATCTGAATAAACGCCTTAATATATTGACAATTGTAGTCTTAATGACTACAATTAAAATAATACAATTAAAGTAAGTTTTTATATTGGGGTGTATGAAATGGAAAAAATCAATATTGGGATTAGAGAAGCTAAAGCTAACCTAAGTAAGCTTATACAGGATGTTCAAGGCGGAAGAGAAATTATCATAACAGACAGGGGTGCTCCAGTAGCATATTTAGGCCCGGTTAAAAAAGATAAACTGTCTTTAAAACAACGGCTATCAGAGCTTGAAAAAGCGGGAATCATTGAACCACCAAAAAAGAAAATCAAGAATCTGCCGCCTCCCCTTCACCTGCCGGATCAAAAGGCCCAGGTTATTCTCCAGGAGGACCGAGATAGATGATGAAGATGATGAAAAGCAGTTCTACCAATATACTATATTGGGATTCATCTGCAATAATTTCTGCACTTTTTAAGGATTGCCATAGTGACCAGGCATTAGAATATGCCAGTTCAGATGGATTTCACTTTATGTCCACCCTGGCCCTGGCAGAAACCCATGGAGTCATTAGCCGCCTTAAACGGGAAAGAATGTTAGCTGAAGTTCTGCTAGCTTCAGCCCTTGAATCACTAGAGACAGGTCCATGGCGGCTGATTAACTTATCACCTGATACTATTTTTATAAAAGCATTGGCCAGCAAATGGCCTCTTAGGGGAGCAGATCTCTGGCACCTTGCAACTGCTAAAACCTTACAGAAAGACCTGCCTGAGCTTACTGTACTGACATTTGACAATAGGCTGTATGTGGCTGCTTTAGGGGAGAAACTTGCAGTTTAGTAATGCAGCTTAATAATTTTTAGCAAAATCTTATACAAGAAAACAAACCTTCTATCTAAGAAGGTTTGTTTTCAGCTTCCTTTTTTTCCTTTTCACTTTCATCGCTAGTTATAGAGTTAGCTGCGCTCTTAAATTCTTTTATGCCCCTACCAACAGCCTTGCCAACCTCGGGCAGCTTACCTGGTCCGAAGATAATCAAAGCAATTATTAAAATCAAAACTATTTCCCACATTCCAAGAGGACCTATCATACCAAACATGTTATTTTGCCTCCTTTACAATTTTAGATTATCCCATTGAACACTTGTTTTAAACTGATTCTATATTATTCTTATACTAATTTTACACTAAATGTATTAAAAAGATATAGCATTTTTCTTCCTTTTATTACAAAAAACCATACTCAAAACATACCTTTAGCACATGACTATAACTGCCGGACTGCCCTTTTGTATTTGTGTGAAATCTTTATGAAAATTTATGAAAATTATACAAAAGTATTGTTTTTTACAGGGCAATAAAATAAAATAGATATCAAAGAAAAATTGTCTTTTCTTATAGCTTTTATTGTAAAACTTAATATTATTATCCTGATGGGTTGGGTAATAACCTGGCTCAAAGGGAAAAGTTCTTTAAAACCTGACGTATGGGAGTAAATCTTGTTCGGAGGGAAAGGAGGTTAAGTATTTATGCGGACTTAGTGTGCCTTTTCTGTACCGTCAGAAGGGGCATTTTTGCATTAAGGAGGATTTTGCATGGATATGGTTTTATAGTTTCTTTAGCTTATTAAAGGCTTGCAGGCCATAGAAAGGGTGTTTTTTCATGAATTGTATTCAAGAAGATAGAATAAACGAACTTTTAAATCCATCGGCCCCACCTGGCCGTTTGGAAGTTAAAGAGATACTTGCCAGGGCAAGAAAATGTGAAGGCTTGAGCCTTGAAGAGACAGCCAGGCTGCTTTACACAGAAGATGATTATGAGCTGCAGGAGCTTTTTTCTACAGCCCGCTTTGTTAAGGATAAGGTTTATGGTAAAAGGGTGGTCTTGTTTGCACCATTATACACAAGCAATGCCTGTACCAACAACTGTCTCTACTGTGCCTTCAGGTCAGAAAACAAGAACCTCAATCGACGGACCTTAAATACTGAGGATATTGTGGCCCAGGCCAGGGAAATAGAAAAACAGGGTCATAAAAGAATCCTGCTGGTTTGTGGCGAAGACCAGAGTCAAACCCATGTGGCACATATAAACAATGCAGTAAAGGCAATCTATGAATGCTGCGACATCCGCAGAATAAATGTCAATGCTGCTCCCATGACAGTTGATGATTACAGGGAGCTAAAGAAGTCAGGTATCGGCACCTACCAGCTCTTTCAAGAAACCTATCATAGGGAGACTTACAAGAAGATGCACCCCACAGGCATAAAAAGAGATTATGATTGGCGCATATCAGCCATGGACAGGGCTATAGAGGCGGGAATTGATGATCTGGGAATTGGAGCCTTACTTGGGCTTTATGACTATAAATATGAAGTCCTTGCCATGCTCCAACATTCAGACTACCTGTTGAACAAGTATGGTATCGGTCCCCATACCATTTCTGTGCCAAGGCTGCGTCCTGCCTTTGGATCTTTAATACAGGAAGCCCCCTATCCAATAAGTGATATGGATTTTAAAAAGCTGGTTGCTGTTTTAAGGCTTGCAGTACCATATACGGGAATTATCCTGTCAACACGTGAAAGTGAAGCATTAAGAGATGAGCTCTTAAGTCTTGGTGTGTCTCAGATTAGTGCCGGCTCCAAGACAGGTCCTGGGGGATATGGTCATGAAGAAGAAAATGCCGAGCAATTCTCTAGTAGTGATCATAGATCCTTGAGTCAGATGATCAAGGTAATCTGTGATTCCGGCTATATTCCCAGCTTCTGCACAGCCTGTTATAGACGCTGCAGAACCGGCAAAGACTTTATGGATCTGGCCAGACATGGTGACATTCATATTTTCTGTCAGCCAAATGCCATCTTGACCTTCAAGGAAAACCTTTTAGATTATGGAACTCCTGAAAATATTTCCCAGGGAGAGGTTGTTATCCAGAAGGCTTTAGGCGAAATTGAGAATGATAGACTAAAAGAGGCCACCCTTGAAAAGCTTGATTTAATTAACAAGGGGCAGCGGGATTTATATTTTTAATTGTCAACTTGTGGCATGATTGAACCATGAAAAGTAAAATAACTTAAAAGCTGAAACAGGGAGTGAACACCATGGAGGGTTTAGATACTAGATTTTCTAGATTTCAAGAATCGCTAAAAAGAGTTCAAGACGGAAGGGGCTATACTTTAGAAGACATTGTTACCCTGCTTAAAGCAGAGGGTGAAGATAGTGAAGCACTCTTTGCAGCTGCCTTTAAGGTCAGGGAGCAGGAATTTGGGAAAGAAGTGTATTTACGGGGAATCATTGAGTTTTCCAATTACTGCAGCAAGAACTGCCTTTATTGTGGAATCAGGGCAGAGAACAGCATTCACCGCTACCGCATGACCATTGATGAAATTACAGCAGCTGCACAAGATATTAAAAATGCTGGCATTGGAACTGTTGTCCTCCAGTCAGGAGAAGATGCCTGGTGGAGCCCTGAAAGGATCATGTCCTTGATTAAAAGCATCAAGGAACAGGTGGGAATAACCATTACCCTGAGCATAGGCGAACGAAGCCGTGAGGAATATGCCCTCTATAGAGAGGCTGGAGTTGAAAGATTTCTATTAAAGATTGAAACTACTAGTAAGGACATATTTACCAGAATGCACCCTGATGACTGCCTATTCCAGCGAAAAAAATGTTCAGTCTGGTTAAAAGAACTGGGCTACATGAATGGTTCAGGGTGCATCATTGGACTGCCCGGGCAGTGTGAAAGGGATCTGGCTGCAGATATACTATGGTTCAGGGATATGGGTATGGATATGATAGGGGTTGGCCCATTTGTACCAGCTCAAAACACTCCCCTGGAAAACCATCCCCCCGGCAGCACCTTTATGACCATAAAGACTGTTGCTGTTATAAGACTAATATGCAGGAAGGCCTTTCTGCCTGCCACTACTGCTCTGGAAACCCTGGAAGAAAAGGGCCAGTTAAAAGCTTTAAAGGCAGGAGCCAATGTAATCATGCTCAATTATACTCCTCAGACTTATAAAAGCAACTACAAAATATACAGCAATAAAAAAGCAATCAAGCTGGAAAAAGCCCTTGAAACCATTGAACAGGCCGGGCTAGCAAGGGTTATTGACTCCAACCAAAACAACCAAAGGGACGGTTCTGCTGTCTGATTTTAAAGGAAGCATAATAGCAGCCATAATTGGAATATAAAACAGTGTTTTCGGCCCTGCCCTTATTTGTCTTTTGCACAGACTTGATTGACAGCAAAAAGTAATATTTAGTTAATATTTATGAAAAAATGCCCAGGAGACTGAATGGACGGTCCCCCTGGTTGATAAGAATCACCAAAGTAACCAGCGGAAACCGTCCCCCTGGTTGTCCCCTGGTTGGGAAAGGAATGATAGTTTACATGGATAACATGAACACTACCCCAGTATCATCTCGCCTGCACATAGGAGTATTTGGGCGAAGAAATGCAGGCAAATCAAGTATTATCAATGCACTTACCAAACAGCCGGCAGCCCTTGTTTCTCCTGTTCCGGGCACCACTACAGATCCGGTATTTAAGACCATGGAGCTGCTGCCCCTTGGTCCTGTGGTTTTAATTGATACTGCAGGCCTGGATGATGAAGGAGATCTGGGTGAAATGAGGATTAAACGTACCAATGATGTTCTTAATAGTACTGACGTGGCAATAATGCTGGTTGATGCCATGATAGGGGTAACAGATTTTGAGATTAAACTGGCAGGAATCATACGTGAAAAAAACATACCTGTAATAATTGCCCTTAATAAAATAGATGCTTCGGCGGATGAAGAAATTCAGCTGGAAAAGTGGCAGGATGTCCTGGGCCAGGGCTTAATTAAAATCTCTGCTGAAACTGGGACAGGTATAGATGAGCTTATACAAGAAATTATCAAGGCAGCCCCTGGCGAAGCCCTTGAAATTTCTCTTGTGGGGGATCTAGTCAAGCCTGGAGATTTTGCCGTATTGGTAGTGCCAATTGATTCAGCGGCACCCAAGGGGAGATTAATCCTTCCCCAGCAGCAGGTCATTAGAGATATCCTGGAGCATGCTGCCATTAGTGTAGTAACAAAGGAAACTGAACTGAAACAGACCCTGGCAGGCCTAAGTAAAAAGCCCACCATTGTAATTACAGATTCCCAGGCCTTTCATCAGGTTGCTGCCGAGACACCCCTGGACATCAGTCTGACCTCCTTTTCCATTATCATGGCCCGCCAGAAGGGAGACCTGGTTGAACTGGTCAAGGGAGCCGCAGCTGTAAAAAATCTTAACCCAGGGGATCGTGTACTAATAGCAGAAGGCTGTACACACCATCGCCAGGAAGATGATATTGGCAGGGTGAAAATTCCTAAATGGCTTGAAAAAGCCGTTGAGGGCAAATTAGAGTTTGAGTGGTATACTGGCAGGGGATTCCCTGCTAATCTTAAGAGCTATAAGCTGATTGTCCATTGTGGTGCATGTATGCTTAATAGAAAGGAAATGCTGCACCGCCTGTCAAAAGCCAGGGCAAGCAAGGTGCCCATGGTAAACTATGGGGTACTCATTGCCTACCTCCATGGTATCCTGCCTAGAGCTCTAGATTCCTTCCCCGAGGCTAGTGCCATTTTAAAGGAATTAGGGTAAAATAATGGTAAAGAAAATCCGAGAACCCATGCAAAGCTAGTGGTGCTTGGCCATGGGAGAAGGCGCATTATAAACAGGCAGGTGAACACTAATGAGTCTAGAGAAACTGGACGAAATACAAGAAGAAAAGCAAGCAAGAAAGCAGGAAAAAAAGCAAGCAAGAAAAGAACCAGGGAAAAATCAGGATACCAGGATAGCTGTAATAGGAATTGTTATAGGAAACAGGGCGGAAAGTGCTGCAAAGGTCAATGACATCATTGCCAGTTACGGCCACCTTGTAGTTGGCAGAATGGGTATCCCCTACAAGGACAGGGGTGTATCAGTAATATCCTTAATCATAGACGGCACTACTGATGACATAGGGGCTTTAACTGGCAAGTTGGGTAATATCAAGGGTGTAAAGGTCAAATCAGTAGTTGCATACTAAAACCGGGCAAAACATTTTCTGCCCGGTTGTCATTTAGAATTCAAATTAGTATTTGCTAAGCACAAATAGCTCCTTGAGCTCTTGATTAGACATTTCGCTAATTCTTGTCTCACCAGCAGCCACTGTTAACTCCGCCAGCTCTCTTTTATCATTAATCATCTCATTGATTTTTTCTTCAAAGGTGCCTATACTAATAAGCCTGTGAACCATGACGTTTTGCAGCTGGCCTATTCTGTATGTCCTGTCTGTAGCCTGGTCCTCAACTGCCGGATTCCACCAGAGGTCATAATGTATGACATTGGAAGCAGCCGTTAGGTTTAGGCCCGTGCCCCCTGCTTTAAGGGATACAATCATAATGGGGGAGCCTGCCTTGTGGTTTTGAAACTCATGAATCATCTCATCACGCTTTTTACGATTAAGGCTTCCATGGAAAAAAAGTGCCTCCAGCTTCAATTCATCATAAATCAGCTTTTGCAGGAGCTCTCCCATTTCCTTATACTGTGTAAATACCAAGACCTTCTCATTTTTCTCCCTGATGCTTTGAATTAGCTCCAGGGTTTTTAAAGCTTTCCCTGAATGCTCTTTAGTAACAGTTCCCTTTTTTGTATAATGAACAGGATGATTGCAGATCTGCTTGAGAGAGGTAATGAGCTTGAAAACTATCCCCTTTCTTTCAATACCTTCACTTTCCTCAATGCTCTTTAAAAGTGCATCAGTTACCTTCTGATAAAGGGCAGCCTGCTCCTTACTGAGATAACAATATTCATCCTTTATAACCTTGTCCGGCAGGTCCCTTATTACTGATTTATCTGTTTTTACTCTTCTGAGGATAAATGGACCTGTAACATTTCTTAGCTTTTGGATTTTTTGCCCATCACGGTATTTTTCAATGGGATTGGCAAAGTGAGTTTTAAAATCCTGCTTGTTCCCTAAAAAGCCGTGATTGATAAAGTCAAAAATACTCCAAAGCTCTAAAACCCTGTTTTCCACTGGTGTTCCTGTCATGGCAATATATGCTTGGGCTTGCAAATCTTTAACTGCTCTGGTCTGATCCGTATCGGGGTTCTTTATATTTTGTGCCTCATCTATAACAACCAGGTCAAAGGTGCGCTTTTTGAATTTTATCCTGTCTCCGCGGAGAATTCCATATGAGGTAATGATAACATCTATATTTTTGGCAGCTAATTTGCGTGAAAAACCGTGATAGATTTCCACCTCAAGTGAAGGAGCAAACCTTTCCAGCTCCTTGCTCCAATTGCCTATTAGTGTTGTCGGACATACTATGAGAACCGGTCTAGCAAGCCTGCCCTCTTCCTTGAGCTTAAGAATCAAAGCAATAACCTGCAGGGTCTTGCCCAAGCCCATATCATCTGCAAGGCAGGAGCCTATTCCCCTGACTGCATTGCCGTAAAGCCAGCTTAATCCCCTGAGCTGGTATGGCCGCAGATTGGCATTTAACCCTGAAGGCGGCGGTATTTCTTCCTGAATGCTTTTAGAAGTCAAGGCATCTATCATTTTTTGGAGCACCTGGTCTGGTAGAAAATCAGCATGTGCTGTCTGGCCGCTAATGGCTGCCTGAAGTACCTCCATGGAATTCATCCTGGGCTCAGGCTTCTGAAGCCTATCCAGGATTTGTTTTATTTCTTCCGGCTGCAGAAGTATGTATTCATCCCTGTATTTTACCACCTTGCCTGCATTTTTTACCAGCTCACGAAATTCTTTAGGCGATATAAGCTTGTCCCCAACGGCTATTTGCCATGAAAACTCTAGCATATCTGCAAGATTAAGATATGAAACTGCAGAGGCCTCACCCTTAGTTCTAGCTGAAATGGCTAATTTAGGGGCTGCCATTTTCTTTAGCTCCCTGGGTATCATAACGCCAATTCCAAGGAGAGAAAGTATGTCTTTAGTTTGTCCCAGGAAACCTGCCATTGCCTCTGGGGAAACTTCAGCACCCTTTTTGCCCTTTAACTGAAGAATGTTTTTTAGTACTGGCAAATATTCTCCAGCAATAGTTAACTGATTTGCTACTTCCCTGCGCACCACTGGTATGGGCAGGGAAAACAACTCTGCTTCCTTGTCCTGTTTATCATTAGTAAAGATCTTGGCCAGGGGGACCAAAGGTGCCAGGGGATCTTTTTTGTTTTCTACTTCCACAAGCATTCTAAATTTTTCACTACCCTTTGCAGGAAGCCCTATTTTAATAACAGGAGCAACAGATGAATTCTCAAGGTTTAGCCATGCCAACCAGTTAGCTACAGCATTGCCTGTCTGCCTTTTTTCAAAGCTGTCTGCCTTGTACTTTTTCCCAGTAAAGAAAGCCAGGGCAAGTTCATCATCCTTGTCAACCTTTTGGGCATTATATTTATACATAATGTGAGAGAGAATTAACTGTATTACCTCTTCTACTGCCTCCTTCTGCATGAGCAGGCTTTTCTCTTTTTGGTTATATATGAAGTCCGGGGGCAGCAGCTGCGAAAGGTATTCTATTATACCCTGCAGGCCGCTGATTCTATCCAGGGGCCGGTAGCATACAGTAAAGCTCCCCGCTTCGTCAACAAGCTTGACTACAGGCACAAAGGCAGATGACCTGGACAGGGCTCGGGCTGCCCCTGCTGCTCCGCAAAGAAAATTGGCCCAGGGCGGGGTATTCTCCTGGGGCAGTTCAAGGGGCAGGGTCAGAAACAGGTCTATCACCTCTTCCAAAGACACTATAGTTCCCTTTTTCTTTTTAAGGCTCAGCTTCCCATCCTGCCAGTGGGGAATGGATATTGTTTTTTCTATTCCTGCAGATAAGAGCCTCTCTATGGGTTGGTCAGGGGAAGTGTCTTCACTAAGAAAAAAGGTATATGCTTCATCTTTTTTCCCAGGATACAAAAGGGTTAGCTTGAGGTTTGCAAAGCAGAAGCCATTTTCAATTAGCTCCAGGTCTTCAACAGCTTTTGCACAATTTTCATAGGCTTTAAGAAGTCTTTTTTTAAATTCCTTGCCTTCGTAAAAAAGAGGTGCATCACTTAAGAGGGCAAAGATCTGTTCACCCTGCATGTTGTTAGCAATTGAGCTTAAATCAAGCTTTTCTGTGGATTTAATGGATTTGTTAGTAGTGTTTTCCGCATAGTTCATGTATTCATTGGGCTTGAAATCACTGTACTTAATAAAAGGCAGCTGTTTCTCTTGTTCCATTAATGAATTGGCCTGAGGCTCATGAACTGCATCACTTAGCAGGGCTTCCTTGTTCACACCACGCAGCTTGAATAAAATGTATGGATCCTTGTCTATTTCATTTGCCAGGATATAATATACTGCTGCAAGGTGTTTACAGGGATTGGCCCAATCAGGACAAGAGCATTGGGCAGCTATTTGCTCCCATGAATCTGGAAGCAGCTGGACCCCTTTTTTGGCTAATAATTCCAGAAGGTTCTCTGGCAGCTTGCCCATGGATAGCTGAGAAGCCACGAGGGGATTGCCTTCAATTAACTCCCGGATGATTTGTATTTCTTGATCATTAAATTTTCTTAGGCCTATTTCAATGCTATATGGCCTGATTCGTGTACCCTTTACCTTTGCAGTAATATTGCCCTTTGGGGTTATTTCCACATGCTTTACCCTATCACCACCGGCATAGGCTCTCCCCCTGGGCAATCTGTTGGTATGGTAATCTATTCTTTCCAGGGCCTCCACCCAAACATTGCCCCACCAGGTTTTTCCGTATTTTTTTCGTGACATCTGGTCGTCTCCTTCATTATTTGTTAATCTAAGCTTGCTCTAAGTAAAATATACAATAATGATAATATTTTCTCCACAAGAATACTAGTAAAAAAAACTAACCAGGGGGACGGTTCCTTTGGCTGCTTGGCGCTAGTCAGTAAGAAGACAGCCCATTCACTATGCTTTAGCATGCTTTAGTATGCTTTAATATGCTTTAATACACTTGACACTTTGGTACCTTTTGTACATTTGAGCACAAAAAACCGGGCATAAATGCTCCCCGGTTCATGGCAATAGTATTTTATAACCCAGATTTGTTTTCTTATAGCTGTGATTCCTAATTATTCCTAATTGTGCTTCTTAAAATTGTGTTTTCCATTGTCCATCCACTTCTGCCAGCACTGCCAGCACTGCCAGCACTGCCAACACTGCCAGCAATAGTAAGCCTTCCTTGGGAGGAAGTTGGAGCTCTACTATATTTTGGTCATTAAACTGCCCCAGACTTATGTTGACATCTTAAATTTATTGCTGCACTTTGGACATGTAACAATAATGTTACCCTTGTTTTTTGGCACCCTCATACGAGCATTGCACTCATTACAACCAACAATACTATAATCTAAAAGGCTTTCTATTTTTTGTCTGTCAAATCCAACAACCACTTGGTCGCCTATTAAAAAGGCTGGTACCCCTTGAAGTCCTCTTCGTGAAAACTCAGCCCTGGCTGCAGAGTCCTCATTTACATCCTGTTCTTCAAAAATAATTCCTCGTTTCAAGAGAAACTCTCTTGCTGTGTTACAGTGTGGTCATGTCCTGGTTGTAAACATGGTAACATTTTTCAATTGACACACCTCTTTTCCCTTTATATTTAATCCACTTATATTTAGTCTACATTAAAATCATTGGTGTACAAGTAATAATAAAAATACTGCTGCTCACAGGCAGCTGCTCAGGTTTTTGCCCTTAGAAATATTACAGACTGTGGCTAATTTTTAACTTCAAAGGTCATCTTGAAAATTTTATCAATAAACTCTTTGTTTAAGACTTCCCTTGTTTCACTAATTTCATAAGAACCTTCAGTCATAAAACCATATGCACAGTAATTTATGATCTTTATAACCGCAATTTTATCATTAAGTCGATTTGTAACGGTTACTTCATTTTTGTACCCATCACTTATAAATTTTAGATTGTTTTCACCGATACTTACTATTAATTCATCACAAACGCCTTTTTTGTACATGGAAACTAGCGTTGGATCCATTTTCTTTATTGGGTCAGTTAATTCCAAAAACTCTTCTTCTATAAAATCAAAAACCTTATTTAAAGAGTTTAGAGTTCCTTCCTCTATGCTTTTGTAAAGTAGTTCTCTCCATTCATTCAAAACCATCACCCTCTACTTATAATTTCCGTTTTAAATCGTCTTACCCACCGAAGCCATATACACTACAAATTCATCCTCACCATCAACACCCAGCAAGGCATCTGCACCTTCTTGGTCATAAGCTGCTATGGCACAAGTACCGGCACCAATTCCTTCACAGACAAGGTATAGATTTTGACACACGTGACCCACATCAATGGCAATTACTTTATATGCAGCAAGGCCATATCGCCATTCCATTCTATAGGGAATTGCAGTCCAAATAAAGGTAACTGCTGAATTCCCTGCAAATTTTTGCCCAAAGGCTGCTCTAGTGGTCTTTTGCCTGAGGTTATGTGGTGAGGATTCAAAAAGAAGCTGATGTGTCGTGGGCAGGTATCTATATATCCCCTGTTTTAAACCCTGTATGTTAAAAACAGTTAAGTACGTTTCAAATGCATGGCGGCATCCTGCTGAAGGAACCGTGCGAAGAGCATGCCCATGTGACGGTTCTCCTCTTATACCCTGTGTGGCCCAAAGCAGGAAAGATATTTCTTCCATGGTAAGTGGTTCATCAGTGTATTTTCTTCTGCTCTTTCGTTTTGCTATTGTCGCAGCCAAGTCTATTCCCTTAATATTTTGCAAATTCTCAGGTTTTATTAGGTCAACCTTCACAGCATCTGTACTATGGGGTTTTTCAATGAGAGGGCTTTCTACGCCCATGTTTTGATCAGTTTCAGAAAAATCAATTGCCTTACGGATGGTGTCTTTAAGAAAAAACCTGTATTGCCTTCTTAATTCCTTCTCCACATTACATCACCTGCCTTAAATTAACTATTTATATTATAACTCAAATAGCCCACATACATCCTTGTTAGACTTATACCCCCACCTCTATCCTCTAAACGCTAATATAGCCTAATCCTTTATTATCTTATATTCTCTTAAAAGTATTTATTTAGAATGCTCAATTGTTTAGGAACAACCTTAAATGGTACTGCACCGGCTGTTATTTGACTCACATTACCAGCAAGAAAAATATCCATGGACGGACAGTAAAATAGCCATGAGCCGGAAGCTCCTGTGTGTCCTATAACCCCTGGCATGGGGTTAAAAGGGGTAAAAATACGCGGCATTTTAAAGCGCATCATTCCTAGGCTGTATTCAATTGGCCAACCGGGGCCCACTGGACTAAAAGACAAGCCGAATTTGTTCCACTCGTTTAGCATAAGATCAAGGGTGATGGGTTTAGCAAAGACTCTGCCATAAATCAGCGCCCGCATGAATGCCAGCAGATCAACGATGGTACTATTTAAATCTCCTATAGAGCTCATTGCTTTTGGTATGTTTAGGGGCATATCTTTATACCATACTGTAGCTGCTTGAGAAACAGGGTCAGTTGGCAGGGTTCCTGGAAGGAACGTTTGTTTTAAATTTAGGGGTTTATACAGCATTTCTTCAAAGGCTGCATGTAAGGATTGCCCAGTTACAGCCGTGATGATAGCAATGAGCAGCTGAAAATTTGTATCAGAATAACGAACTTTCTTTTTCCCTTCCTCCAAAGACCGGGGAGGAAAGTGAGGAGATTTTACCCTGCGGACTATCTGCATACTTTCATCAATAGAAACAGTCCGATCACCTTCTTCAAGGAGACTTTCAAATAGGCTTTTTTCACCCTTTGTATGAACTATCAAATAGTCGGGTAGACCCGATGAATGACTGAGTAAATGACGGATTGTAATCTTGTTTGTATAATCCGCGCCATTTGAAAGATGGAGTTCTCTAGTAATACTTTGGGGTAGATAAGCGGACATAGCATGATTTATGGATATTCGATCCTGCTCATGAAGCTTTAGTATTACAGCTGCAATGAATAATTTCGTAACACTGGCAATCCAAAAAGGGGTTTCAACCTCCATGGGCGTCCCATCTGGGTTTGCTGCACCTCGGGCTCCAGACCACTGGAAAGATCCGTCACCACTTTCAACTGCAGTAATTGCATGCATGATATTGTTTGTCTTTATAAGATCATTTAAGAGTTCCTCCAGACGCTCTTTAATTGTGTCATTTTCTGAGGCTGTTAGTGGCTTTTTTTGTCTAATTTTAAACATAATATGTGCGTTACAAAAAGGAAGACTATATTTTACCTCCTCAGTAACGATTTGCACCACCCTTCACTAATATTCATCTTTCATTTTATATTTAGAAAACATCTAATTTAGAAAAAATTCCTTCTAGGATTTCTTCTTTATGTTTAAATTTTCCTGCCTAATGATGTTATAATTTTTAGCCAGAGTAACCAGAGGGACGGTTCCTTTGGCTGCTTTGCGCTAGTCAGTAAGAGAACTGTACCTTTACTATGATTTAGTACACCTTAGTACACTTGACACTTTAGCATCTTTTTGTACACTTGAGCACAAAAAACCAGGCAAAAGTGCTGCCCGGTTTCATGACAATATTCTTTTATAGCCAAATATTGTTTTCTATAAATGTGATTTCTAATTATTCCTAATTGTGCTTCTAAAAATTGTGATTATTAATTGTGCTTCTTTATTGTGATTCCTAAGTTTATATAACAATCTTTACTCTATAGCTTTTGGAATTTAACTATTGGTTAATTGGTACAAAGGCGTCATCCTTCCATTGGCCATTTACTTCTGCCAGCACTGCCATCATTAGAAAGCCTTCCATGGGAGGCAGTTGGAGCCCAACTGTAAATGAAGAGGTTCCATCCACTAACTTTAAAACAACATCCTGTTCCACATATATATTGTGGCCATCCTCCAGAGTAAATTTGAGCCTTTCAACTGCGGTCTCACCTTTAATAAGAAGAACATCCTTAAAAATATTGCCCTTGTCAATAAATTCTAGTTGGACATATTTTCCTTCACCTTCAACTTTCACATCATCCAACAGGTTTTTCCCCTCACCAGCTGAAGCTTCCCCATCAATCTCTCTTACAACCCCTGTTTTAACAACATTCACCTCAACACCTTGCTCCACCGCAAAAATAATATGGGGATAAGTTATGACCTGGGTAACCATTTCTCCTGGTGCAGGCTCAACAATGACAGCCTCAAACTGCAGCTTATTAGCTTCTGTGAGGGTAACTTCCCCTGGTTTCACTTCATATCCACCAGTGGGTTTTTCTCCAAATGCCACCACATAGACATCATAATCACCAAAAGTTTTCTGATGAAGCCCTTTTACAATAATAGATTCCTCAACCCAAGTTTTGACTTCATCACCTTTTACAGCACCCAATACCTCTTCCGGCCCAATAAGAATAGGGCCGATATCTGCTTTATCACCAGTATTCTGACACCCAGTTGCAGTAAATACAGTAAATGCAGTAAATATTAAAGCTGCAGCTGCAATAAATAGTAATAGTTTTTTAATCATTACGCAATCACCTCCTATTTGTCCATGTAAAAAACATCTACTTCGGCTACTTCAACTACTACTTTTTCTTACCACGAGATAGCTAATTATATAGACTAGGTGGAGGCCAAAAAAGTTCCAATCCCAAACAATCCATTTTGTCAATTTGTCAAGCCTGACCCATTTCTTGTATCAAATTTCCTTATCAAAAGTTTTACTTCCTCCTGTATTTTCTTTATAATATTCAACTAAATATTTATCTAGTTTTTCACTTATTTTAAGGAGAATATCTTTGCTCATGTTCATATTAACTGCATTCACAAGCAGCCTTCTTGCAACTTCTATCCTATCTATGATTTTCACCTGCCCACTCTCCTGTATACAACCTTTTACAATTCTACACAATTTTACATTAAAATTGGGCTGTTTGCAAATATAAAATATATGCCTTTTGCATATTCAGATATATTCTAAAGTTCGGTAAAGTAGCCTCAACAAGGGAGTGAATTAACTATGACAGAAAAACATGAACTAGATTTAAAAGCTATTGGACAGAGAATAAGAACTGAAAGAGAAAAGCTTGCACTTTCCCGTGAAGAATTTGCAGAAATCATTGACCTGTCTGATTATTATGTAGGTCAATTAGAACGTGGAGAAAGAAAAATGAGCCTGCCAGTTCTGGTTAAAATCAGTGTTCATCTCCATGAATCTTTAGATTACCTGGTCTTTGGAACAGGCAAGGATACAGACCTTTTAAAGGAAGGCAGCAGCAGCTATGGGAAAGCTGACACCAACAAGGGCAGGGAACTTAATCAATTGTTAACAAAATGCTCTACCAGGGAAATAGAGCTTATAGCAAAACTAGTCAAAACTCTAATTCCATATTTAAATTCAAAATAGGGGCAAGTTTTTTGGCATGAGATAAGTATTTTGGAGCTTTCCAAAATACTTATTGAAGCAAAATACCCATTGAAGAATGTAAAACTACAACATCACATGTATTCCATCCCCATAATAATGCAATTCTTTTTTTCCTTTGCCTTGTATAAAGCTTTGTCAGCTGCCTTTATAAGCTGCTCAACCTCAAGTCCCTTTTCTATTTTTGCAGACACTATGCCTATACTTGCAGTAATTCTGCAGTTGATATTCCCGCAGGAAAAGTCATAGTTTTCTATGGCACTTTTTATTCTCTTGGTAATATCCATTACTTCCATAGCATTTGTACGAAAAAGAATTATTGCAAACTCCTCGCCTCCCCACCTGCAGATTATATCATTTGCCCTTGTATTGTTTGTCAATATATCAGCAAACTGGTTCAGCACCTTGTCCCCTACCAGATGACCATATGTGTCATTGATATCCTTAAAACAATCAATATCAAGAAGAATAAGAGAAACCTGGGTGTTGGGCTTTAATTCTGACATCTTTTTATAAAAATACCTTCTGCTGTAAAGACCAGTAAGTGGGTCCGTATAAGCTTGTTTATACAAATGCTTGATTATAACAATAAATATGAAGATGACAATGATCTGTACCAGAACCAATAGTTTCCACAAGCCAGCTTGATTTAAACCATCATAAATACCCATTTCTTTTTCCCCCCTGGCATAATGGTTACTATAATTTTACATTAAATATTTGCCATGTGCAAATGCTTAGTGCTAGCTTGGAGCATAAAAGTTTTTAGCTTGATTAATATACTCATCATAATAAAGGGGGAATACTGCATAGTCGTTGCGATTATCTTCGTGAGTTATTTGCTCCAAATGAATAGCCCTGAGAGATTTCTCTGGCAGGGCTTTACCTGAGGTTAATATTTTTTGTCAATTTGTCAAGCCTGACCCCAATGGAAATTTGTTAAGTTCCAGGGGTGCATTATCATTTACTACAACTATATTTTCTAGCCTTATTCCAAATTCACCAGGCATATAAATACCTGGTTCTATGCTAAAGGCCATGCCATTTTCCAGGACATTTGTATTTCCCCCCATTATATATGGATCTTCATGAACTTCAATTCCTATTCCATGGCCAGTTCTATGGATGAAATATTCTCCGTAACCTGCACTTGAAATCACATTCCTAACAGCCAAATCTAAGTCCTCTATTTTTTTACCTTTAACTGCTTCCTTATATCCCGCATCATAAGCAGCTTTTACTATATCATAAATCTCCCTTTGCCTGCTGTTTGCTTTACCAAGGAAAAAGGTCCTGGTCATATCCGAACAATACCCTTTATATACTGCACCAAAGTCCATGACTACAAATTCGCCAGCTTTAAGCTCCCTGTCAGTAGGGCTGTGATGGGGCAGGGCACTATTAGGCCCTGAAGCAACTATGGGCTTAAAGGCAATATCATCTGCTCCTGCCTCCCTTATCTGAGTTTCAATAAGATGGGCCACCTTTCTTTCACTAATCCCAGGCCTGATAACATCAACCATCTGTGACATGACTTCATCAATAATCTTGCCGGCAGCCAGCATCAATTCAATTTCAGTTGGATCCTTGCACATCTTTAATAGTCCTAGTATTCCTGATGCCCCAATATACTCTGCTTTAGAAAAACACTCCATTATATTTAGAAAGTGGCCAGTCCAGAGCTGTTCATCCACAGCAACCTTAAATCCCCTTTCTGCAAGTGCCAGTTTCAGCAGGGAACAGGAGTTTTCAGTATCCTTCCAGTACTTTAGCTTAAAAAATCCCCCTAGCTCAAGCTCCCTGAATTTTTCCCTGTACATTTCTGGCAGCAGCAGGACTGGCATTCCCTTTTTAGGTATTACAATCAGCTGTAAACGTTCATCAACTACTGTTTTCTTTCCTGTTAAATAAAACATATTAGAAGTTGGCCCTATAAGCATGTAATCCACATTCAAGTCGCCCATTAAACCCTGAACCCTGCTGATTCTATTTAAATAAACATCGGTCATTTCCTTTAACCACCCCTTACTGTAATCCATGCTTTACCATATTTTTTTATCCTGGTTCTCTCCTTAGCATGTTCAATGTTTCCAGTTAAACCTTTTTATTTTTCCCCATTGTTTCGTGTCCATAAGCCCTCTGCCCCATATTGCCTTTCAAGGTCCCACTCAACAATTTCTTTAACTGGCGGAGTCTCAAAGCCCCCTGATTTGCTGGGCTTCCACCCCATCTTGTTGCGAACCTCAACAAGATATTCGGCCTGCTTAAAGGGAGCCAGCACTGCATCAATTACCGGAACTCCTATTAATTCCTGCAGCTCCCTGTAAAAACCAAATTGTATTGTACATCCCAGGATTACTACCTCAGCAAAATCATCTTTAACAGCCCTTTCAGCCTCACTTTTTAACATGGCTTCTGTATGTTTTTCGTCTTCATGGAATTCCAGTACACCCATTTCCAATGACCTGAAGGATGCCAGTTTTTCACCATATCCATACTTGAACACATTACGCCGCATGGCAGGTATCCACTTCCTCCTGCCCACCATTATGGAAAATCTGTCACCCAGCATGGCAGCCAGCTGCATGGATGCCTCTGCAGGGGCAGTAACCACCATACTCTCACATATTTCGCGGGCCTCATGCAAAAAGGGATCATAGAAGCATCCAATTACTGCAGCATCATAGCCCTGCTTTTCAGCCTGTTTTATTGTATGCAGCAGTTCAACACCAATTAGGGCTTCATAATAATGAAACTCTAAATGCCTGGGCCCCTTTTTAAGAGATATCACATGAACCTCAGTATTGTCATCTTTTGCAGCTGCCAGATATTCCTTGACCGCAGTATCCCATGTATTATGACCAACAGGGTTAATAAAAAGTATCCCTTTTGTTACCACCATAACCTTCTCCTTTCCTATTTTTTATCATATAAATGGCATCGTACAAAATGCCCGGGAACTACTTCTCTCATTTCCGGGTCAGTAATGCTGCACTCCCTGCTCCTTTCCCTGCAGCGCAGGTGAAAGCTGCAGCCTGGAGGTATATTAACTGGTGATGGAATTTCTCCAGTAGATAAAACCCTTTTAGGCTTAAGGGCTTCCTCTTCTTCAGAAACAACTGGAATAGCAGAAAGGAGCATCCTTGTATAGGGATGAAGGGGATTTTTAAAGAAGCTAACAGTTTCGGTCATTTCACAGATCTTTCCCAGGTACATTATTGCTACCCTAGTGGCAATGTTTCTCATGAGGCTTAAATCATGGGTAATAAATAGATAGGTAAGCTCCTGCTTCTTCTGCAGCTGCATGAGCATATTAATAATCTTGGCCTGAATGGACACATCCAGGGCAGAGGTAGGTTCATCCAGGACAATAAACCTTGGATTAGCAGCCAGGGCCCTGGCAATGGCTACCATCTGCCGCTCACCACCGCCAATGGAAGCTGGAGATTTGTACATATAATCTGGGGACAATTCAACCAGCTGCAAAATGGAGGCAATTTTCCTGTCCACTTCACTTTTCTTGACAATTTTATGAACCCTTAAGGGAAGCTCCATTATCTGTCTGATTGTCTGCTGCCTGTTTAATGATGAGCCAGGGTCCTGAAAAACAATCTGTATATCTTTTTTTAAAGTCAGAGACCTTTTGTGGCTGACTGCACAAATATCCTGACCTAGAAAAACCATCCTGCCTTCTGTAGGGCTGTACATCCCCATCAAGGTATACGCAAGGGTGCTTTTTCCTGAACCTGATTCACCAACCAAACCCATAACCTCACCTTTTTTAACACTTAGATTTACCCCGTCAACTGCTTTCACAAATCCCTGTCGGCCATTTGGGAGGTTAACAGGAAAATATGTTTTTAGATTTTCAATAATTAATATGCTATCATTCATTTCAGTTACCTCCATATAGAAAGCAAGCAACCTTATGTCCCAAGCCCTGATCCATCAATTCAGGCTTTTGTTCCTTGCAAATGTCCATGACATTTGGACAACGGGGATGGAATCTGCAGCCTGCAGGAGGGCGCAGATAGCTTGGTATATATCCATAAATCCCCTCTGCCATGCCATGACCTGTCAGCTTTGGAACTGATGCCAGAAGACCAAGGGTATAGGGATGCCGGGGCCTTTCAAAAAGATCCCTGGTTCTGGAAGCCTCTACAATATTTCCTGCATACATAACATATATTCTATCTGTCATTTCCCTGGCAACACCCAGGGAGTGGGTTATCATTATTAGAGACATCCCCTTTTTGTCTACCAGTTCATGAAGTATCCGGTGGACCTGGTCCTGGATGGTTACATCCAGGGAGGTTCCAGGTTCATCTGCAATTATTAACTCTCTAGGTGTGACCATGGACATGGCTATGCAGACCCTTTGCTTCATACCTCCACTAAGCTGGTTGGGATAACAGTCTAGAATCCTTTCTGGATCTGGAATGAAAACCTCCCTGATAGCTTTTAAAGCCATATCTCTATAATTTATACCAACCTTATTCTTCTTGCCGGCAAGTGAAAATTTAATAATATCCAGCATCTGGGTTCCAATGGTAAAGACAGGATTTAAAGCAGCAGTTGGTTCCTGGAATATCATGGATATTCCACTCCTGCGCACATTTTGCAAATCTTTATCTTTCATCTGGAGTATGTCCCTGCCCTGGAACAAGATTTCGCCACTTTTGACAATGGCCCTGCCATGAGGAAGGATTCTTAAAACAGCTTTCATTGTGGTAGTTTTGCCGCATCCCGCTTCTCCAACAAGTCCAACCTTTTCCCCCTTGTTAACATGCAGATTTACTCCATCAAGAACCTTCACATGGCCTCCATATGTTTTGTACCATACCCTTAAATCCCTGATATCCAGAATAGACTCCCCATTATTAACAGTACTAGTAGCAGCATTACTAAAGGTATTATTAGTCATGACCACTTTCCCCCCTGGCAAGCATGTCTCTTATCCCGTCTCCAAATAAATTAAACCCTAGAATAATAATTACAATTGCTAGTGATGGGAAAACTGTCATCCACCATAGATCAGGCATATATCTAGTTCCCTCGGATACCATTTGTCCCAGTGCAGGAGTAGGCGGCTGCTCACCCAGCCCTACAAAGCTTAATGCAGCTCCAATAAGTATAACCCAGCCTACATCCAGGGCCATTTTTGTAAAAATTGGAGACAGACAGTTGGGGAGAATTTCTCTAAACAGTATATGAAACTTGCTGGCTCCAATGAGCTCTGCAGAAATAACAAAGTATTCGTTTCTTAATGAGGATGCCATGCCGTAAACAAGCCTCGTATACCACGGCCACCACATTACAGTTATAGCAACCATGGCATTTTTAAGATTAGGCTCTAAAACAGCGGCTATGGCCAGGGCCAATAAAATAGGAGGAATTGCCAGAAAAACATCTGTTAACCGCATTACGACAGTATCCAGCTTGCTTCCCTTATAATAACCTGCTAACAAACCCAGGATAACTCCAAGGGGCACTGCTATGGAAAGGACAATGACAGCCATTAATAAAGCACCCCGAAAGGAAAAAATTATTCTTGTTAATATGTCCCTTCCAAAGACATCTGTTCCCAGGAGATAGGTGCTGCCTGGTGCAATACTGGCATTGCCGTAATCAACAAATTCCCGAACATGCTGGGGAAAAGGTGTGATAACTGGTGCCAAGAGGGCTGCCAGCCCTACACATATCACAATGGCCAGGCCCAATACTGAAAGCTTGTTGCGTGAAAACAAATACCAGTTCTTTTTAAGGGTTTCTGCCAGCCTCTGGGAAAAGGCTGGAACCACTATTTCAGTTTGAGTTTGTAAATTAGCATTCACTATATCTTGCCCCCCAGCCTGATACGTGGATCCAGGTAAGCCACAATTATATCAACAATAATGTTAATAATGATAAAGATTAGGCCAAAAATAAGGACAACAGAGGATATGGCATTTAGATCCTTGCGCAGCATTGCCTCCATGCCATATCTGGAAATGCCAGGCCAGTTAAATATAACCTCAACTAGAAAGGCATTGCCCATTAAAGCTGCAATATCCAGGCCCATGACAGAAACTGCCGGTATTAAAGAAGGTTTTAAAAGGTATTTGCCCATGATAACCCGGGTAGGCATTCCATATCCCCTGGCAAGGGCTATATAATCCTTGGACATGTTATCAGTCATGGCCGATCTTACAATTCTAGCCTCCTGAAACAAGGGCCCCATGGCCAGTGCCAGGGCTGGCAGGAAGAGATGCTTCACTGCATTCCAGAATACATCAACCTTGCCTGCCAGCAGGCTGTCTATTGTTACAAAGCCTGTAACATGAGGTGGAACCTGGACTCCATAGCTGAGCTGGCCCAGAACGGGAATTACAGGCCACATGTAGCCAAAAACAAGGACAAAAAGCACTGCCAGCACAAAAGAAGGAACAGCTACCCCTGTATAGGCCAGTATCCTTATTGCAGCATCCAGGAACCTGTCACGGTAATTAGCCGCCAGCATCCCAAAAAGAATGGATAATACCACAACCATAAATGCAGACATTAATGCCAGCTCCAGGGTCCTTGGCAGGAATTCCTTAACGTCCTGCATAACCGGCCTTTTGGTAACAATGGATACTCCCAGATCTCCCACCATTACCCCCTTGATCCAGAATACATACTGTGCCGGCAGGGGTTTATCCAGGTGCATTTCTGCCCTTAAAGCATCCACAGCAAATTGGGGTGCCCTTGGTCCAAGGGCCATTCTGGCAGGATCCCCCGGAACAACCCTGGCAATTACAAAAATCACTATAGAAATACCAACTAGTACCACTATGGATAGCAGGAGCCTTTTGAAGATATATGTCCTAAGCCTCATAGCCTGGTTTCCCCCTTAGCTAATACAATTTGGAAAAATGGCGGCCCAGCATTCATAACTGCTAATCAACAATACTGAACCGCCAGGTAATTTTAGCAGGTCTTCTTACTTGGGTATCCTGTCAGGATAAACCTTGAAATCACGGTAGTAGAACTGGTAGCCCATTACAGAGGTTACAGGCTTACCTGCTTTAGTCAGCTCTGCAGCCGGCCAGTATATATAATCCTCCTGGTAAGCTCTCTTTTCAGCCTGGTCAAAAACCCACAATGTGGGAGCAAGCTCTACTATCTTTTCTTGAATACCCATGTATTTTTGCATGCGCTCATTGAAATCAACTGTGCCAATGGCTTCATCAATAGCCTTATCTATTTCAGGATCCATGAGCCACTCTCCCTGCTCCCAGGTTCCCGTTGACCTTGAATGGTACCTTGATTCCAGGATAGACCCAGCTTCATTATAATGGGAAGAAACAAATACTATACTGGCATTAGGTGTGTTCTCCATTGTAGTTACAAGATCCACAAAGGACAACCAGGGCATCCTTACCACATCAACCTTGATGCCAATTTCCCCTGCATTTGATTGGAGGAGCATGGCTACCTTCTCTTCATCAGGAACCTCTGCAATCCAGACCAGCTCCACTGGATAATCATTAAGCCTGTCAGCATATTTGGATTTTGCCAGTTCCTCCTGCGCCTTTGCCAGATTTCTTGCCTGCTCTGGAATATCAGGATTATGTCCCGGCAGGTTAGCGGGCACAGGACCCCTTGATTTTGCTGAGCCTGGGAACAGCTGGTCAACCACCACATCATAGTCAAAAACATAAGACAGGGCTCTGCGGAAATGCACATCATCAGTAGGAGGTACCTTGGTATTTAGCATTATGTTCAGGTTAGTTCCTGAAAATACCGAGTTAACTGCAACCCCTGGTATCTTTTCTAAGGCATCCAGGGCTTCCTTTGTCTGCCACTGGTCAGTAATCTCAAGCTCTCTTCTATTTATCAAGGTCCTAACAGTTTGACCAGAGGTTGTTCCTAAAATCATAAAAGCTTCAGGAGCATCTGCCTCCCAGCCAGCCCAGTAATCTTTAAAGGCAGTTCCATGTAAATACTCCTGCATTTTCAGCTCTTTTACCATATACGGTCCACTACCGGCATCATTGGTGATAAGCCAGTTTTTACCATAATCCCCCATGTCGCCGTAAGGTCCATCTCCCAGGTTAGCCATGACCTCACTGGCATTTAAAATATAGAGTCTTACCAGGGTTGACAGGAAGGGGCCAAAGGGCTTATCTAAAGTAAATCTAACTGTATGGGTGTCTAGTGCCTCAGCTTTTTTTACAACACCACTAAACAAGTAACCATACCCTTCCCCAATGGTGAGCATCCTGTTCATAGAAAATACCACGTCTTCGGCAGTTAGCTCGTCACCGTTATGAAACTTTACCCCCTCTCTAAGGTAGAAGGTCCATACCAGGCCTCCATCATCAGCCTCCCAATAAGTAGCCAGCCATGGACTCAAGGTGCCGTCATGGTTTGGAAATACCAATGTGTCATATAGATTTGCAAAGGCTATTGAGCTTGCATAATCTGAGCCTACTCCAGGGTCAATAACCGGTACAGTTGCTTCAGTGCTTCTTATTATCCTTTCCTGCATTTCAGGTTCCTGGGATGTGTCACTTCCTTTAGGAGCCCCACCCCCTCCACATCCAACAGCAATCATCAAAACCAGTAAAACCAGACCAATTGCCATTACAATTTTTTTACTGCTGTTCACTTTAAAAACTCCTCCCTGTTTTTTCTTTTTAATTCTTCACAAGCACCCAGAGCACTTCACAATCCTCTGTCCCATCATTTATAGTCCAGTGGAATTCTCCAGCAGGAATATATGCAGCCTGCCCACTGGAAATCCTGTGTTCACTGCCATTTACCATGGTTACCACAGTTCCCCTGCATATAAGTGAATATTCATCACTACTATGAACCCCATCACCTGCAGCAGGTATTCTAGCACCAGGAGGTATGGTTACCATTCCCATTGTCACCTTGTCATTGGACGTATTCTTTTTGTCAAAAATTACCTTAAATAAACAATTATTCTTTCCTTCCTCAACAAGCTCATGAATATTTACAATCTTCATTATCAAGCCCCCTTCTGCTGCCTTTCTTGAGTTAGTCCTTCAACAGCAAAGGTTTCAGGATTTACAATTACACCATAGATATCCCTTGCCTGGTCAACAGTTATTATTTCATTTTTCACATCAAGGGCTACCCTGGCAGGGTCTCTCTTGAATTTATCCCCATACCCTCCGCCAGTAGCTGTAAAGAGATATACCTTGTCACCCCTGTTCATGGGATATCTTGCATACTTGCCAAAGGGTTGAGACTTTTCACCATTTACCTTTTCAAATTCAAAGTAATTCTTGGATCCGTCCTCTCCTCCACTAAAGCCCCAGGGCAGAAACTTGTGCCGGCCAAAGGTCCCAGTAACAAATTGATTGTCTGTCATGGCTTCATAGGTCCTGACAACGCCACAGCCTCCCCTGTATTGACCTGCACCGGCACCGTCAGTCCTAAACCTGTACTCATTGACCATGATGCCATATCTTGTTTCAGCTACCTCAATGGGTACATTAAAGGTTTCCCCGTCTCCTATACAAAACTGTCCTGGTTCCCCATCCTTGCCTTCTCCAGCTCCCCATCCCCCTACTGATGGTTCAACCAGGAGGAAGGGCTGTTTTGTGTCATGGTGGATGCCTCCCACAACTACAGCACAAACTGAAAGGAGGTGGCCTGCCGTTAATCTATGGGGCACCACAGGAGCCATGGCCTTCCAGATAAGATCTGCTCCATAAAGCATTGTTTCCCAGTAGGTGGATACTGCCGCAGGTTTCTCTGCTGAAAAGATAGATGCCTTGTCAGCAATGACCTCCAGGGGGCGGAACACTCCATCATTGACATCCTGGGAGGGATTAGTTATGGCTAAAAAGATAGTTCGTACAGCAGAAATCAGGGCCGTATATGAACAATTTACAGGTCCCGGTACCTGGGGATGGCTGCCTCTAAAATCACAAATAAATTTCTCATCTGTAATGGTTACCTTCAGCTGGACCTTAAAGGGTCCATTACCTATACCGTCATCATCAATATAATCCACAGCCTCAAAGGTACCCTTGGGCAGCATGGCAAGCTGCTTTTTAGAGATTTGTTCACCGTGGTCCAGCAGGCGCTCTATAGCAGCAACTATTACATCCTTACCATATTTATCACATATCTCTACAAACCGCCTTTCACCTGTCCTCAATGCTGCCACCTGGGCCCACATGTCTCCCAGGGATAGGTCTGGAAAACGCACATTAGCAGCTATCAAGTCCACAAGGGCCTGGTTCACCCTGCCTTCATCAAACAGCTTGATGCACGGGAGCTGTAAACCCTCCTGATAAACATCAGTGGAATCTGTTGTCCAGGAGCCAGGGTCCTTGCCGCCAACCTCTGTCCAGTGAGCCTTATTTGCAGAAAAGGCTACCAGCTCACCCTTGTAAAAAATTGGCATGACTAAACCAACATCAGAAAGGTGGGAGCCCCCTCCTCCAAAGGGATCATTAATAATGATAATGTCCCCGGGCTTTAAATCCCCCTTTTTGTTGAACTTCTCCAAGGTTTCCTTGACCATAAAGGTCAGCAGGCCAATAAAACCGGTAACTCCATTTCCCTGGGTCAGCAGGTTTCCCCCTGCATCAGTCAAGCCGCAGGCATAATCCAATACCTCATAGATGATTGGACTCATTGATGTGCGTGCCAGGGCTATAAACATTTCATCCCCTACTGCTACTAGAGAATCCTTAACAATATCTAAAGTAAAAACATCCACATCTTGTTTGCTAGCCATCATTTACACCCCCGTGTTAATGATTAGATTGCCAAATTGGTCAACCGTGAGATTTTGACCAGGATACATGATTGTAGAGACAGACACCTCTTCTACAATGGCTGGGCCCTTAATCTGGGCTCCTCCCTTAAGTTTATCCCTGTCATAAACATCAGTTTCAATCCATCCATGGCCCTCATAGAGCACAGGACGCACTTCCTTTAAAGCAGCTTCTGCACTGGCTGGGTCCCTTTCTATGCTGTACATTCTAGGTTTTGTAACTGTTCCAAAAGCTGTCAGGTGCAGATTTACAATTTCAATAGGTGCATCTTCAAGCTTAAAGGTAAACTGCTTTTCATGATTGTTATGGAAGCTTTCCTTGGCTTTTGCCATGGCCTGTTCATCCCACAGGCCTCCAGGAACTCCAACCTTAACAGTATGCTCCTGGCCAAAGTAACGCATGTCAGCGAATCTAAGGAAGCTTACCTTTTCATCTGGTATTGCCTGTGCCCTGTACTGCTCCATGGCCTGCTTCTCCAATTTGCTCCATTCATTGTTCAAAAGCTCCAGAACAGAATTATCCAGACCCTTGATGATGGTCATGATAAAGTCGCTTCTCAAGTCAGTCATGAGCATTCCCCATGCTGCAAAAACTGAAGCTGCTACAGGTACAATAACCTTTTTAATACCTAGCTCGACAGCCAGTGCCGGAGCATGCATGGGGCCTCCGCCACCAAAGGCCACCAGGGCAAAATCACGAGGGTCATAACCCCTTCTTACAGATATAAGCTTCAGGGCATTTAGCATGTTGGAATTGGCAATTCTGATTATTCCAAGGGCTGCCTCATCAACTGACATGTTAAAATGTCTGGCTATTTTTTCTTCTA
Source organism: Desulfitibacter alkalitolerans DSM 16504 (assembly GCF_000620305.1). Lineage (NCBI taxonomy): Bacteria > Bacillati > Bacillota > Clostridia > Neomoorellales > Desulfitibacteraceae > Desulfitibacter > Desulfitibacter alkalitolerans. The sequence continues at coordinate 1,178,209 of NZ_KK211100.1, forward strand.
TGCCCCCTGTTACCTTGTCCATATCCACTGCATTATCAAAGTTCTTTACAGAAAGCCTTCCTGCAACCAGGTTGGCATCTGTTGCAGTTGGCTCTGTTCCACCCTTGTCATAGGCTATGGGACCAGGCACTGCTCCTGCCGACTTTGGACCAACCTTTAACGACCCAGCATCATCTATCCAGGCAATGGAGCCACCGCCATTTCCTATTTCAACTATATCCACTACAGGCACCTTTACCGGATAACCTGCAGTCAGCTCTGTTTTTTCTATTTTGTGGTCAGTACTTACCTTGATTTCCCCATTGTCCACTAGAGAGCACTTGGCAGTTGTTCCTCCAATATCAAAGGCTATAACATTTTTTTCACCAATGGCCTCCCCAAGTACAATGGAGCCTATGATTCCTGCCACTGGACCAGATTCAATCATGTTAATGGGGGTAACCTTGCACTGCTCAAAGGTTGTGGTTCCTCCATTAGACTGCATTATATAACGGTTGCCTCCAGCATCCAGTGCCTGCAGTTCTTTCTCAAGTCTATCTATATAGGAGGCAGCCGTGGGCTTGACATAAGAGTTCAAAACTGCAGTGCTTGTTCTTTCATATTCCCTCCATTCCCTTGTAACCTCATGGGAGGCTGTAACAGCTATTTCCGGCCACAGGCTTTTAATGATTTCAACTGTCTGCTGCTCATGGATAGGGTTGGCATAGGAATGAAGATAGGATACGGCAATAGCCTCTACCCCTTCTTTTTTGAAATACTCTATAATTTCTGATATTTGTTCCGTCTTTAAGGGAGTTATAACCTCTCCCTTGTTGTTGAGCCTTTCTTCCACTTCTCTTCTCAAATATCGGGGGACAAAGGACACGGGCTTTTCATAGCGAACATTAAACAAGTCAGGTCTGTTGCCCCTGGCAATCTCTAGCACATCCCGAAAGCCTTTAGTGGTGATTAGTGCAGTTTTGGCACCCTTTCTTTCGGTCAGGGCATTAATTATCACTGTTGTCCCATGACTAAAGGTTTCAAAATCCCTGGGGTTTATTTCAGCCTTTGCAATGACATCTATTACTCCCTTTTCAAAATTTGGCGGAGTGGTATGGCATTTAGCAGTTCCCACTCTCCCCTCATTGTCAACATAAACCAGGTCAGTAAAAGTACCTCCAATATCAGTAGCTGCACGCATGGGTTTAAACCACCTTTCTTAATTAATTCCAGTATTGCTTAAAAAATAGCTGGTGTTAGCACACAAAGGACAAAAGCAGATCGGTCAAGTGGATTATACCAATAGTGGGGAAGGTTAGATGGATAATGGATAGTATCTCCAGCCTTTAGAACATACTCCCGATCATCCACTACAAAAACTATCTCACCTTCTAGTACATAATAGAATTCTTCCCCTGGATGGCTAAACACGTTAATGGATTTATTGTTAGGTTCTAATTCAACCAGCATTGGTTCCAAAAGCCTTCCGCTAAATTCACCTCCTAATCTGCTGTATTTTGCAATTGAACCCTCAATTTTAATGGACTTTCGTTCCCCGGCCTTTACTACAAAACTCTGGTTTACCTCACCTTCAAAGAAGTAGGTAATGGGTACATCCAGTGCATCTGCAATTTTCTTTAAAGATGTAATTGCTAGTGATGAAGTCCCCCTTTCAACCTGGGACAAAAAGCTTATTGACAAGCCGGTCTTTTCACTCAAGTCTTTTAAAGTCAGCTCCTTTTGTATGCGTAGATCTCTAATCTTCTCATTAATGTCATCCATTATGTACAAGTCGCTCCTTTGCTGTGTTTTTTGTCTGAATTTATTTAATTTTCTATTATTATATATATACTGTAATAATTCCTGCCTGACTGTAATTATTTTTTAAAAAAATTTCTTCCCCTTACACCAATGGCTTAATAAACTTGCTGTTGAAAAAAACATCAATTTCTCCCATGTACTGCAATCAGCACTTAAAGAACAACTTGGAATAGGAGAGAGGCGTTAACGTCTCTCTTTTTTTATTCAGTTATTACTAAATTGTAGCATTGCGTATAACGTTCCCGGCATTCCTGCAGGCGTCATACTGCATTCATATTGGCAAAGTTGCGGAAACTCCGTGTTAGACGAAGCTTCCGCCGCTTTGCTATTGCTTTTTTACGTTTATACGTATATACTCCTACACTATACTCATCATAATAAAGGGGGAATACTGCATAGTCGTTGCGATTATCTTCGTGAGTTATTTGCTCCAAATGAATAGCCCTGAGAGATTTCTCTGGCAGGGCTTTACCTGAGGTTAATATTTTTTGTCAATTTGTCAAGCCTGACCCTCTCGTGTTGCTTTGCTATTGCTTTTTTACGTTTATACGTATATACTGATGTTGCAATTACTAAAATCGGGAGTTGATTTAATTTGGAAACCCCAGTTAACAGATCTAAGAATTCTTACAGAGTATCTGTCCAAAGGAGAAATCTAATATCTATTCCTAAGGAAATTAGGGAAAAACTAAATATTGCGGAAGGGGACCTATTAGATCTTCAAGTTCATGATAATAAAATTGTTATTGAACCATATAAGATAATTCCAGCTAGTCAAGCATACTTTTGGACCAAGAAAGCTCAAACTGACTTACTTGAAGCTAAAGAAGATGTTAATGCAGGTAGGGTTCGTGAGTTTTCAAGTGTCAATGAGTTTTTAAAAGGTTTTGACAATGACTAGACGATTTATTTCTACTCGAAAATTTGATAAACAGTTTAAGTCTCTCGATAAAAAAACTCAAAAACAATCATCCAAGGCTATTGAACTTTTTATGAAAGACCCTACCCATCCTTCCTTACGTTTTAAAAGAATCCAAGGAACGGATAATTTCTTTGAAATATCTGTAAACATGTCAATCAGAATAGTTATTGAAACCACTAAATCTGACAATGTTCAAATAAACACTCTTTTTATAATCGGTAAACATGAAGATGTTTTCCCACCGAAATAACATTTTAATCCCATTCACATTCCATTCACATCCCATTGTATATTCTGCGGCAGTTGACGTCTAACGTTCCCGAGATTTGCGAACTTGACGGGTGGCGTGACTTTTCCCCCAAAAGCCTACCTCCTAGTAGCAAAAGACATGACAATCGTCAAGTTGTCGGAGGTGCTAGCCGGAGCCGCAAATCCTCGTGTTATGTAAGGTGGCACCTCGAGAAAAGCTTATTGCCAAAGCTAATTAACGTAATCATCTATCCAAATGGATCTAATAATGCTGCTTTTATTCAACTCCTCCGTGTCAATATAGAGTTGTAACATATGACCAGCTGATGGCAATTTGTACATTATTACTGCTTACTGGGCAGATAAAAATCTTACAACTATTTATTACCAAGAAAGTGAGGTGCTAAGAAATGATTAAAAAACCTAGAAGAAAAATTAATTCTAAGACTGTTGCTGACGTTTCTACTTTAGGTCATATAAGCAAAGATGAATTATTAGCTGAATCACAACTATATGATAAGGATAATTACAATCCAGTTAGAAACCTAAACCAAAAAGTGGTTCTCTATCCTCAAAATAAAACAGAGGTTTTAACTATTAGACTAACTCCAAAGGAAAATGCTCTTATCAAAAAGCTCGCCGATGAAAACGGTCTGAGTAAAAGTGCTTTTTTAAGAATGATAGTAACTAAATCACTCAAACAAAAAAATCTCTTGTAAATTGGAGGCCATGAAAGCCTCCTTTTTGTATGGCAGATAACGTGGTGTGGTTGTAACCCACGCCACGATAGGGCGGAAATAGTGAGCATAGTGAGCAATTTCCCGCCCTATCGTTCCAGGTGTTCCCGATGCCTCTGAGCTTACAGGCAGCCGCTCATGGCCGAGACCCTCTGGGTCGCCTAATGCGGCTGCCGACTCGGTTAGGCTCAGGGAGTGTGGGCGGCCCATCCCAAAAGTTATGGTTCTGCCGCCCCTTGCGGGAACACCTTGTTGTACGCCGTATCCACCCCAAGTAAAAAATGTTATTTATTTACTTTGACGTTTATGCAGGATTTTCCTTCTTTTTGTCTAAATATGTAAGACGAAATGGAGGAAGAGGTAGCCCACGGATGACATGTTCCTAAGGAACATCAAACTTTATTGTCAATTCTTTTAGGTTTATAATTGCCCCTGCTTCCATTAGCAAATCTAGTCCTAGCAATCCGTTTATTTCACCTTTCGGATCAATAACACCAAAATCGAGCTTAAAATCCTGCAAATTTACGTTTCCAAAAATTACTTGGTCAATTCGTTTTGAGAAGAAATAATGTAGGTTTCCCCCAACACCATAAAATGATTTTATCTCATCATTTAACTCAGCTACAATACCCACATCTTCAACAATATCAGGAGAAATAAGTGTTTCAACTGCACCAGTATCTATAACAATATTCTCAACAATTTTTGATACTCCACAATATGTTATTTCTATTGAAGTATATAGCAATCCATCATGTAATCGTAGTTTCATTACTCATACCTCTATAGCCAAAAATATTTTTGATCTCAATTTCAATCTTTTCATTTCCTGTATGATAAACTACTATGTCATCTTTAGATCTTACAAGCTCTCTTGTTGCTACTTTGTTATCATCAAATGATTCAATAACGGCCATGTCTTCAATTAATCTTTTGGTACCTTTGATTTTTGACTTTAATATTTGCAGTTTAACAAATCGGTTTGGATAAATTTTTCTAACTTCTTCCCATTTCATTCAACGACACCCCTTAAAATAGACCTTTTGCATATTATACCATTTCTGTAATAGTCAACTCTAGCATTAATGTATTGAATAACGCATCTTGTGTATTAAGAGTTTCTTTTCGATGTCATATAACGTCTCGTGGGTTTGCGAAGTTGCTTTGGAGAACAGGTGTTTTTCTTGTCCGGAGAAGCAATTTTGTAAACCTGCCCCAACAGCCATCAACAAATGCAAGTCTTGTGACAGGGGACTTGTGGGCGGGGCCCGCCCCAAAGCTCTAGCCCTACCGCCCCCCTTGCGGGAAAACTCGTGTTAGGTGAAGTAGCCTATCAGCTAATTACAACTGCTTCTAAAACACCATTTTCAAACTCAAAAGTCATTCTAAACCCTGAGCCAGAATTTGGGATGAATGGTGTTGTATATATCAAGAAACCTCTCTTTTCACTATCAATATTATCTTTAAAGGGCAAACCATATACAGCTTTAACTTTTTCAAGCGTATCCCCAAGTCTTATGTCTTTTGCAGTCTTCCCACTGTCCTTTAAATAGAAGATCGGAGGCATAGTTTCATCAGATTCTGATCTGTAATTCTCATCTATTTTTACATCCTCAAAATCCAGAAGTTTAAAGCTAGTAATCCAGATCATTGGGGTATCCATCCACTTTTCATACAACACATTCTGGCCTAGACTTTCAGATATAAAACGCAATGGCACAAGTGTTCTTCCAGATATTATCCTTGGGGGAACATCCAATAATACGGGTTTTGAATCAATTAATGCTCGTTTACCTTCCGAAATCAATTTAATTTCTCTATCTCCCTTGGTAATTGTTATTGAGTTATCATCTTTAATCCACTCAACAGTAAATTCAAGTTTTTCGGCTATAGCACGAATCGGAACCAATACACGTCCATTCTCAATTATTGGCTCAACGTCAAAGTCTATATATTCCGTTTCCAATACCACATGAAGAGAATTATCCATACCTGCATTAACATTAGGGGCTACTGTGAAAACAAGAATGACCCCTAATACAAGAACAACAATTGATTGTTTAACCATAAGAAACCATCTCCCTTTTTTAAGCTATTTCACCTATCGTTTTGAGGGTTCCCAAAGTCTGATTACTACCTGCATGTTCTCTCAGATTTTGGGAACCGGCTGTTATATGAAGTACCATGCGCCCCAAAGACCTATCTGAATTAATAACTATCTTTTAAAGATCTCCTGGAAGTTCTTCAACGATATGTGAACAAAGTACAAGAGTATGATTCTCTGTTACATTGTGAATAACTTTCGTGATCTGAGATTCTGGAAAAAGAATAGCTGAGATAATCACGTTGGTATCAGTCATTATTCTCATATTTCTTCTCCCATATCTCTTTTCTTATATCTTTTACTAAGTTACTTACGTCGTCTTCACTATAAATACCTTGCTTCTCGGCTAACCCTTGCATTCCTTCTTGTATTTCTTTCAACGCAATCATTGAGGAATTAGCAAAAACTATCTTGTCACCTTCTTCAATGAAGATGACTTTATCCCCTTCTTTTAAATTGAGTTTCTTCCTTATTCCTATTGGTATTGTAATTTGTCCTTTTGATGTTATTCTAGCAAGCTCCATTGAAAACCACTCCATTCCTTACTTTCCTTACTTGCTATTATACCATATATTATGCTATATCAACCACCAACTTACATCTTCTTCCATAAAAATATTCGCATGGTATTTCATATAACGTTCAGCAGTTCCCGCAGTGTCCATAGCACATTCATCTATGTAAATTTGCGGGAACTGCGTGTTATATGCAGTTGGCCCCCTCTTGTAAAAATGGCTGATACATCATAATTGCGTGGTTTTCAGTAATAAACTCGTCACCAACTAGTTTCTTATCTTTATCATACAATCGTCTAAATATAGAATTATGCCTAACATATCCACCCCAATGTTCCTGTGTTATCCAATGCTCCTTTTGATATACCTCATATGTATAAAGCGGTTCTTCTAATGATCTCCACTCACCAACTAAGAAATCCTCTGTAACCTTTAAATGTAATTGATAAGGTTCTGTTGTTTCATTTTTAATTTGTAAATCTATGTAATTATAAACACATGTTGCTCCACTTCCAAATGGCTGAGTTCTATTTGAATCTGGAAAAACATCATAACCGTGCCTATGCCTTTCAACAACTGTCAAAGGAGTATGTAGTGTCATCCAATAAATCAAATTAGATAATTGGCATAAACCTCCCCCGACACCCGGTCTATAGCTTCCCTGTGAAAGAACTATTCCTTCAACGTAACCCTTTCTTTTACTCGCTTTACCAATTAATTTCCAATACGAGAGGGTTTCTCCTGGATAAACTATGATGCCATTTACTTTTTCAACGGCAATCTTGAGATTCTTAACCTTGTTATACTGCAACCACATCTCCACATTTTTAAGCTTTCTCAATAGTGGTGTTTGGTGCTGAAACACAACTATTGGAAACAACTTTACATTCCTTGTTTTTGCATATTTTACTTTGTTTATATACCAGCTAAGGTATCTTATAAACGTGTAGCACATTTTTCCTAAATATAATCTCATATAAGAACGCATTTTAGGCTTCAAATTAATCAACTCCGATAGACCAATTTCATTTAACGTCCTCGGCTTTCCTGAAGTGTCCACCTAGCCAGGGCTGGCGCAAGACTTGACTACCATAGCTTCCATACCCAAATGCAAGTCTTGTGACAGAGGACATGTGGGCGGGGGCCCGCCCCAAAGCTCTAGCCCTACCGCCCCTTGCAGGAAAGCTCGTGCTATGTGATGGGACAACTGTTTTTTATCTTAAACTGTAACATACTCAAAAAAGCGTGGTATAATAGTAGTGTAAATCAGTATTCTGACTATGCGAAACAAAGAGAGCAGATAGATTACTTTATATTTGTTAATATCCTCATTATTCTACATTTGATTTGCATTACCTTTCAAATCAATACATTTTTTTACATTATTCCATCCCATTTCCTTATCTAACAAATTACTCATTTTAGCCATGGCTACTCCGTTGTTTTAGGCCTAAATGGCTTCCGAATAATTCGACTTATAAATTCCAACTATACAAAAAAATAGCCCTGAGTGATTTCTCTCCAGGGCTTTAACGAAGGTTAATACTTTTTGTCAATTTGTCATAAAAACTTTTACCATATTTATCTATATGCTCCTTGAGTCCATCATGTTTTAAAGAATCATAGTGCACAATGTCAAAGTAGTATGGTAAAGGCAGTTTTTCATTTAACTCCACACTTATTTCGTTTACAAGGTCTGCTGTAATATTAGCACCATAAATAGCAATATCAATATCTGAACCATTTTTATAATTACCAATGCTACGGCTTCCAAATATGGCTGCCTTTTGAACCTCTTTTTTATTCATCAACACATTAATTATCATATTCATGCTCTTTGGCGTTATTCCAAAATTCATTCTAATTCTCCATCTAGATAACTGTGTACCTGGGTTATTGCTTCATAATATTCTTCCTTTATTTTTTTAACTGCAAACTTAAAACGTTCTTCATCATATGTATGTGCTATCAGATTTCGCTTCTCTAGCATATCCATCCATACTTCCCCATTTTTGATTATTTCGTATTGAAATGCTGCTTTTATAACATCTCTAGGAAATTTTACAATCACTTCTTTTGATTCTAAATAATCCTTTAGTGTCTTCCAGGCCAGTTCAAAAGTATATTCAAATCTCTGAATTAAACCTTCTTTTTCAAGTACACTAAGTTTGTCTATGTCCAAAATTGCAGCATGAAACTGCCCATAAGCTTTATCAAAATTATGAAATCTCTGTCTCCATCTAATCTCTTTATTCATTACATCACCCACTTTAATTATTGCCTATTCTTATGTAAATATATCATTATTAGAATCTTTATTTTATTCACCAATAGCCTTTTTTAAATTTTCTATAAATTTATGGTCTTTTTCACACCTTTGAAATGCCTTTTCTGCATTAAACATAAACTCTTTAATTGCTTCTTGGCCCTGCTCTAGCCTGTCCAGCCTATGGCATATCTCCCTCTTCATTTCACCTAATTCGTTTCTAATTGATTGCTGATCGTTTCTCAGCTCACTTAATTCACTTTTAATTGATTGCTGGTCACTTCTCAGCTCACTTAATTCACTTTTAATTGATTGCTGATCACTTCTCAGCTCACTTAATTCACTTTTAATTGATTGCTGGTCACTTCTCTGCTCACTTAATTCACTTTTAATTGATTGCTGGTCACTTCTCAGCTCGCTTAATTCACTTTTAATTGATTGCTGGTCACTTCTCAGCTCACTTAATTCACTTTTAATTGATTGCTGGTCACTTCTCATCTCACCTAGTTCGTTTCTGATTTCCTGCTGTTCTTTTTCTATATTCTCAAGCTTATCTAATATCAAGTTAAGTATTCTATTATCCATTTTCTACCTCCAGCCCCAATCATTATATAAAATTATATCATTAACTGTCCCCGGTTTCAATTTTATTTCCATACCAGTTTTATTTCCATACCAGTTATTACTTACCATAGTGGCCTGTCGTGTATAGTGTCTTCATGGTAAGTATTTAATATTTTTTCAATAAATTTTGATTTGTTAATTCTATACTCTTCTCGGTTGTACGGGTATTTGCTGGCTAAATTCCTTTTAACTTTTGCATATGACACGGCTAAGTCTGGTTTATTTATTAATAATTCCTTAAACCTTATATTATTTTTCCAATAAATACTTCCTTTTTCCATTACATGCAGATGATGAGTACAATTACTTGGTTTTCCCTTTACAAAAAACATTCTTCCCGGCCTACCACATTCCCCAAAAAACCTATACCCTATTTCATCTAGGGAGGGTATAAACTTTATAATATCATCAATCTTATTCACTTCAATCATAATATCTAAAATAGGCTTGGCTATCATTCCTGGAACAGATGTGCTGCCTATATGGCGGATTTTTGCCTTTTCTATTCCTGTTAAATCAGCAATTAGTTCAGCTTCATATATAAATTTCTCTGCCCATTCCTTTCTGTATGCAACTAATTTGACAACATCATAACTTAAGCCCATAGTCCCCACACCTCAAAATAATGTTTTTGTACAGCTAACTTTACTATCACATCAGCCCTTCCAACTACCATACAAAGTTTAATTTGCATTACTACATTACATGCCTTAAGAAACTTGTTAACCATGTCAATATCAAATTCTTTATATCCCTGGCTTTCCCCCCATTTTGACATAAACTCATATTGCGGGTTTTCTTTATCAGCGATTATCTGCAAAAATTCTTCATATCCATGTTCTCCCCCCACATCCTCCGGCGGAGTATTCCCTTCACCTGCCAGGCAAACAGGATAATTTTTATCATAACTATCTATTAACCTTATTACTTCAATGTAATGCTGCCAATTATCACCAAAGTCATAATTATACTTCATTTTAGCAGGCAAGTATTCTAACAGTTTTACACCACTTTCAAACCTCATTGGTACATCATTAGGATAGGCAAAAGCTTCTTCGTTGCAAACTAGATTAACTATGGGTCTATGCCCCTCTTTATGATAACCAGGATGGTTGATATAAAAGTCATTGTTAAATTTTTCTTCACCAAAAATATAAAACTCATGAAGATGATAATCCTGCCAATCAAAAACTACCTGTAAAACCTTATGTAATTTATCAAATGTCATGTTTACCGGAACAACAATATCTCTCCAGACATTTTGTTGTTCAAGTTCCAATGTTACTTTTTAATATTAATCATAATCTTCTTAGTACTTATAATATCATTTTTTTGACATTTTTAATTCCTCTTTCATGTTATTTATTGCTTTTTAGCCAATTCTACTGTTTATATTCCTCCTGTGGCCCATGACAGATAACCTTTAAACCAGCTTCGAAGGTCAAGTTTTTGCCGACCATCTATCTTGTGGAGCCTATACTTCTTAATAGCAGAACTTATACTTCCTGAAAGAAAAAACAAAAGGGAAAAAGCATAAAGCTTTTTCCCTTTTGTTTTTTTCTTTCCCTTACTTGTACTTATTTTGTCAAATTTATTTCCCCGAAGCTATCCCCCTACTGACTCTTAGTTCCTCCTGGGCTGCATTTAAGAACCGGTTGGTTTCGGCCACTACTACCCCACTTAATCCCAATAAGCCGATCAAGTTGGGAACAGCCATCAAACCGTTCATTACATCAGAGAATGTCCAGACAAAGTCTAGTTTGGCCACGGCACCGACAAAAACAGCCAATACAAATACATAACGATAATATGGCACCGCTTCTTCTCCCAGTAAGTATTCCAGACATTTTTCTCCATAGTAACACCAGCCCAATATAGTAGAATAGGCAAATAATATAATACCAAGGGCAACAATCAGACCGCCCACCACAGGCAACCCCTGGTTAAAGGCTGCAGTGGTTAAAGCAGCGCCTGTTTCACCAGTAGCAAGGGCACCAGTAGTTAAAATTGCCAGGGCAGTAACGGAACAGACCACAATAGTATCAATGAAGGTCTGGGTCATACTAACCAGAGCCTGGCGTCCAGGGTAATCAGTTTTAGCTGCAGCTGCAGCAATGGGCGCACTTCCTAAGCCGGCCTCATTGGAGAAAACTCCCCTGGCTACACCATACCTGATTGCTGCTCCCACAGCACCACCGGCAGCAGCAGTTCCAGAGAAGGCAGAAGTAAAAATAGCACCTAATGCACCTGGAACAGCAGAAGCATTAATGATAATAACTATTAATCCACTTATAAAGTAAAAAGCCGCCATGAAAGGTACCAGGTAACTGGTAACCCTGCCGATTTTTTTAATTCCACCCAGAATAACCAGGGCCGTCAAAACAACTAAAATAATGCCGGTAACATAAGGTGGAATGTTAAAAGTAGTCTTTACTGCTGCAGCTACTGAATTGGACTGAACCATGTTGCCGATACCAAAAGCAGCAACAGCACCAAATATAGCAAACAGAACCCCCAGCCATTTCCAGCCAAGGCCTTTTTCAATATAATACATTGGGCCACCAGACATTTCACCCTTTTTATCAACTGTCCGGTACTTCACGGCTAGAATAGCCTCTGCATACTTGGTGGCCATCCCCACCAGACCCGTCATCCACATCCAGAAAACAGCTCCAGGCCCTCCCAGGAAAATGGCCGTGGCCACCCCGGCTATATTACCTGTACCAATAGTTGCCGCCAGGGCAGTAGTCAGAGCCTGAAAATGGCTGATGTCACCTTCACTTTTCTCATCTTTGGTAAAGATCAACTTGTGAGCGTAAACCAGTTTGGTAAATTGCAAACCACGCAGCCTGAATGTTAAAAAAAGACCAGTACCTACCAACAAGATCAACATGGGTGGACCCCAGACCATATCACCAAGGGCATTCAAAAAATCCAACCTGAATCACTCTCCTTTTTTATTAGATTTAGTTTTTAATAGGTCATATTATATCTAATCCACCTCCTTTCTTGGAATATTTTTAATTTTTAAAAAATATCTTCCGGTGCTTTATATTTATAACCCAGGGCTTCAGCTACTGCCGGATGGGTGACATGACCTTTATAAATATTTAATCCCTTTGCCAGGGCCGGATCATCTCGCAGGGCTTGAACATAGCCCTTGTTGGCTATCTCAAGGGCGTAGGGCATGGTAGCATTGGTTAAAGCAAAGGTAGAGGTGCGAGCAACTGCTCCCGGCATATTGGCAACAGCATAATGTACAACCCCATGTTTTTCATAAACAGGATCGCTGTGTGTTGTTACCCGGTCAATGGTTTCAATACAGCCACCCTGGTCAATTGCCACATCCACTATTACCGAACCTGGTTTCATCTGGCTGACCATTTCTTCTGTTACCAGACGGGGTGCTCTGGCCCCAGGCACTAAAACAGCTCCAATGAGCAAGTCGGTATATTTGACAAGCCTTTCTATATTAAAGCTATTGGAAACTATGGTCTGTACCCTGCCTCCAAACAAGTCATCCAAGTCCCGGAGCCGGTCCAGACTGATATCTACAACTGTAACCTGGGCTCCCATGCCTACTGCAATCTTGGCAGCGCTGGTTCCCACTACTCCCCCGCCAATAATTGCTACATCAGCTGGAGGCACGCCAGGCACTCCTCCCAGGAGAATCCCCTTGCCACCCTTAGGTTTTTCCAAAAATTGGGCCCCAATCTGGACACTCATTTTGCCTGCTACTTCACTCATGGGAGCAAGGAGGGGTAATGACCCATTGGCAAGCTGAACAGTATCATAAGAAATTCCTATTATCTTCCTTGCCAGCAAGGCTTTTACCATTTCCGGCTCAGCTGCCGCATGTAAAAAAGTGAATAAAATTTGTCCCTCTTGAAAAAAGTCGTACTCCTGGGGTTGGGGTTCTTTTACCTTGATAATCATTTCCGCTTTCCCATATAATTCCCTTGGACTATTGATTATCTCCCCACCTGCATCCAGAAACTCTTTATCACTAATACCACTGCCTAGACCTGCCTCGGTTTCAATTAGAACTTGATGTTCATTGCTAACCAGGGATCTGACTCCCGCTGGAGTAATGGCCACCCGGTTTTCGTTATTTTTAATTTCCCTGGGAATGCCAATGATCATGTTCAACACCCTCTCAAAATAATTTACAGCCAACTATATATCTTAAAATAATATTTAAAGCAATAATCATGCCAACCACTTGGCTTATGCCCCACCAGTAATTTCAAGCACTAGCACTTTTCCTGCCTGGCTTACTGGCAAGAATTCTTTCCACAAAAAGCAGCTCTTTTTTGGTTATAATTTGTGAAAATTGCAAATATAAACACAATGGCTGGTGGAAATTATTTTTACCACTGGTAAAAAAACTTGCCACCAGTTAATCCGTGTTTTTTTATCTTATTCATAATGGTGGTGTGGGAGACTCCCAGCGCCCTGGCAGCTTTTCTAATGGATCCTTTATTGTTCAGCGCCTCCTTGATAACCTGTTTTTCCACTTCATCTACAATTTCTGCCAGTGAACCTGCGAGAAAGGATTTTTCTGCAGGCACTTTTATTTCCCCATCAATGATTATCAAATCTGGAGTCAATTGATTTCCAGAGACCAGGTTTACTGCCCTTTCAATAACATTTTCCAATTCCCGCACATTACCCGGCCAATCATGTTCATAAAGCTTTTTCATCGCATCTTTAGTAATCAGCTCCACCTTCTTATCAAAACGAACATTCATTTTATCCAAAAAATACCGGGTCAGCAGTCCTATATCTTCTTTTCGCTCCCGCAAAGACGGTAAAAAAATGGGAAAAACGTTCAAGCGATAATATAGGTCCTGTCTATACTCGTTTTTGCCCACCATCATCTCTAAATTTTTATTAGTTGCTGCTATGACCCGTACATCAACACTAATTTCTTCCTGGCTGCCTATTCTTCTCACTTTTCCTTCCTGCAATACCCTTAGCAACTTGGCTTGAAGATAAGGAGAAACTTCTCCAATTTCATCCAGGAAAATTGTTCCTTCACTGGCAAATTCAAACAACCCTTGTTTGCCTTTTTTCTGGGCTCCGGTAAATGCTCCTTCAGTATAACCAAAAAGTTCACTCTCTAATAATGAATCTGGCAGAGCAGCACAGTTTACCGGTACAAAGGGTTTATTTCGCCTGGCACTGGCCTGATGAATAGCCCTGGCAAACAATTCCTTGCCTGTGCCACTTTCTCCCCTGAGCAGAATGGTGGAATTACCAGCGGCCACTTTTTGTCCCAGCTGAATAACTGCTTTTAATTCTTTGCTATCACCAATAATATCTTCAAAAGTAATGATGTTGGGATTTGTTACCGAGTAGACCAGCTGCCTCACTTCAGTCATATCCTTCAAGGTAGCTACTACTCCAGTCACATTGCTATCCTTGTCAGTAATAGGTCGACCACTGGTAAGGTAGTGATATTGTTTGCCGCTTTTGTTTAGTAAGATTTCCTGGTGATTATATGATCTGCCGTTTCGTAAGCAAGCTAGCATAGGAATATCATCAGTCAGAATATTGTTAATTTTCTGGTTAATTAGTTCTTCCTTGTCCATTTTTAGTATTTTTTCAGCTACTGGATTAACAATAGTAATTTCCGCCTGGGCATTAATAGCCAGCACTCCTTCACTAATTGCATCCAACACCGCCTGCAGTCGCAGGTTAGTTTCTTTAGAGGGCAACAAGTCTATTTCCAGACATTTTTCTACCCCCTTTATACTTTTTAATTCCTTGAATAATGTATATCTATCAATAGGATAATCAGATTCAACTTCAAAATACATGATACCAGGGATAACTTCCAGGTTGACTACATTAATGATTTTACTGGTTAATACCCCGGAAATATCTAATAATAATCCCACTCGATCCTTGTTGATTACTTTAAACTTTAAAGTTTTCACCTGCTAACACCTTCCCATCTTGGGTAAATATTTATTTCAGGTAAAAATTTGTTCTATATCTTGCATTAAATCTCCTGCTTTTAAAAAATTTTTAACAACTTACCGCTTATGTGTGAAACAAAACTTGGCTTGCGCCAGTAGTTCTAGCATTTTTAATGCGTAGAAATACCAGTCCTAGTAGGGGCCAAGTCCTTGACGTCGGCGGAAGCCTTAGTCTTTGTGAATACTATCTACCTTGTGGAACTTATACTTTTTGACAGTGAAAAAAGACAGGCTTTTGCCTGTCTTAACTCATAAACTTAATTCCTTTTTTATCTGCAAGTTCTTTAAGAACCTTAACAGTTTCATCACCCAGCACAATACCCTTTTCCTTACTTTCCAGATATCGTTTTTCTTCAATTTCACCGGGAATAAGAATAGCTTGGGTACCTGCAGCTTTTTTGGAAGACTTTATCTGTCCAACATAATCCCTTAATCTGTTTATAAACTCATCTATTGGCATGAACTTTTGGATATCAATGGCCATTATGAAATGTCCCATGTTTAACGGCTTGCTGTGGTCTGGCGGAACAAAGGAGCCAACATCCTTACCATAGGCAGCACCACTTAATACCCCAGCCAGCACATCAAACATGAATGCCAGGGCATATCCCTTATGCTGGGCCAATGGCAGTACTGCTCCCTTCAGGGCTTGCGCTGCATTGGTTGTTGGTCTGCCTTCTCCATCCACCGCCCAATCCATGGGAATTTCCCTGCCATCTCTTGCCGCAAGGATAATATTACCCCTGGCAGTTACACTAAGGGCCATATCCAATACACAGGGAAAGTCTTCTCCCCTTGGAACTGCTATGGAAATGGGATTGTTCCCCAGGACTGCCTCGGCACCTCCCCATGGTGCCATGATAGGACTGGTATTTGTTATTGCCAGGCCAACCATACCTTCTGCTGCAGCTTTTTTCGTGGTAATACTTAATGTGCCCATGTGGGAGCTGTTGCGTACACTGACTATCCCTACTCCTGCTTCCCTGGCCTTTTTCACAGCTTCTTTCATGGCAAAATCCGCCACAACAGGACCCAGGGCCCTATCCCCATCAATTAGCGTTATCGCCGCAAAATCAGAGACAATTTTAAACTTGGGATTTGGATTGATGGTTCCATTTTCCATGTGTTCAATGTAAAAGTTGAGTCTGGATATCCCATGGGTCTTAACACCAAGGAGATCAGATTCTACCAGAGCCGAGGACATTATATCTGCCTGCTCCCCAGGCACGCCAGTTTCTAGCAGTGCATTTTTACAAAAGTCATTTAAGAATTCCGCCTTAAATGAATTCATAAACTCACCTTTTTCCTTGTTTTATTTTTTGTCTTTCTCGTTTATAGTGTCAGTAATTATGTCTGCACACCTTACTTGATTAAAGATACCACAATAGCAGAAATTTGCCAACTCCAGGGCTGCCTCATCAGCGTAATAATTAAATTCTAAATATACAAAGGCAAAAATCCGACAAAGATGTCGGATTTAATAAATCAATTTTTTTATCTGGTTCATCTAAGTGTATCCATTATAGCATAGGACAATAATATTTATGCTAATTAATTTTGAATTTTTCTTGGTGCTTTTGCTTAATCCTGTCTTAGCTTCGGATACTGCCCGGGGTCCATGGACCAGATGTAAGTAAAATCCCATGCCACATAAGTAGACTGGGTTTTCATCTGGCTTGTAGTTCTGGGAATGCCCCTGCCTGTATCGTTTCTGCCCGAGGTTTCCTTGTCATAATAGGAATACGCTACCGTACCCCCGTCATTATGTCCTACAAGTCCACCTCTATTGTTGTAGCCGTCTACTTTTCCAGCTGAGTAGCAGTACTGCACACCACCCTTATTATAACCAATGAGGCCGCCTTCATTTCCTGTTCCAAATACATCCGTCTGGGCATAACAGTTGGCCACCCCTCCGATTGTTAAATTGATACCAACAAGACCTCCTACCATGCCGTTTCCTCTTACATGGCCGCTAACTACACCGCATTCCGTGATTATTCCTGCATTTGCACCTGCAATTCCGCCGGTATAATCCTTGGCGTCAATATCTACTGTGGACAGGCACCTGGTAATTCTACCACGATTATAGCCAACCATACCTCCCACATAGTTTGTCTGGGTGGTGTTAATTCGGCCTGCCACTGTGAGGCTTTCAATTCTAGCAGATGTCCCTGTGGATGCAAACAAACCAACGTTCTGAGCTTCTCCAGGCATATCCAGAGCAATAGTCACTGTATTTCCAGCCCCATTTAATGTTCCATTAAATGTTGTCTTAATATATTTATTCCGCTCTAATGCAATATTAGACACTAGTATGAAGTGTTTTCCTGATGTAGGGACAACATCCAGCAGCATAAACTGCTTTGTATTAGCAATCTGATAAGGGCTGGAGGAGGTTCCGTCACCACCTGCAAACCCATAGCCCACCGGCCCCTTTACAGCGCTGGTCGCACTGCCTGTGGCCGAGCCGCTTGCCGTTACTTGTACCCTTAAATATTTTCCCAAGTCATTTTGGGAAATTACATATGCTGCACTGGTGGCACCAGGGATATTATTGAAAACACCGTTTGGAGATGCCCCACTCATCCACTGGTATGCAAGTACAGGTGGGGTGGCAGGAACATTTCCAGCATATCTAATCATTCCTACTGTCAAAGCTTCATTCATTGCCGCTGTTCCGTTTAATGTGACTGATGCAATAGCAGGCCTGATAGTAAGATTCAGTTCTAGTGTAAATGTTACATGGATGCGAACATTTACATGGGTTTCATTGACTCCATCAGATACAGTTACAACAAAGGCATCTGTTAAGTTTGTTGAAATG
Organism: Desulfitibacter alkalitolerans DSM 16504; assembly: GCF_000620305.1. NCBI lineage: Bacteria > Bacillati > Bacillota > Clostridia > Neomoorellales > Desulfitibacteraceae > Desulfitibacter > Desulfitibacter alkalitolerans. The sequence goes on from NZ_KK211100.1 coordinate 1,196,234, forward strand.
TCATTAGATGTATAGATGCATCGTCCATCGGCTGTAAGAGACACTATCCCGTAAAGGGTATTGTAATTTCCAGTCTGCCCATTTATCTTTATAATTACTACCTCGTCTCCATCTGGATCTGTGACAAGCTGAGATGCCTGTATTGTCAGGGGCGTTTGCTCAGGAACTGAAAAGACAACTGGATTGGCTATTGCCTGTGGTGCCCGGTTTTCAACTATATGCTCTGTATGCACGTGTTCTATGACCGTTTCTTCTATGGTGGTATCACCTGTGCTTGTATCGCCCGTGCCCCCTAAACTACGGGAAAAGCCGTCGTACATTCGGTTTATAAGCAGAATACTCTGCTCCACGGTGGTGTTGCCCTTGGGATTAATCCGATTTCCTCCAACTCCCTGCATGATGCCAAGACCATTGGCAATTTGCACATCCCTTAATGCCCAGGAAGATATATCATTTTGATCTGCAAAATGAGTTATGGTGCTTGCGGACACATCAGCATAGGAAGATCCCTTTAGTTCATCAAGCTTTCTCGCACCACGCATCATCATCACGGCAATCTGTTCTCTTGTGATAAAGGCATCAGGCTCGAACCTTGTTGCTGAAATACCCTTTACAATACCAAGCTGATAAGCTTTTATGATTTCAACCTCAGATGTATCTTCAAAAGGATTTATTATTGTGACAGCAACTGGTTGTGCCATAACTGTTTCCACCAGGTTGACAACCAGAGCGCAAAAAACCCTGCGGCTGATGTTTGCTTGAAAATTCTGGTCGGCCTCCCCAATTACCAGACCCTTAACCCGCGCCTCATCAACTTCCTCCTGCGCCCAGGTACTGGGAATGTCAGAAGAGGCAGCAAAAACACCACTGCCTACTGCAAAAACAGTGCAGAGTATAACCAGAGCGGCTATCCAACAGGTCATGAGATATTGTTTTCCAAAAATCAACCTCATTATTAACCCCCCTTTTGTGCTTTGTACAGCGAATTCCTCGAAAAATAGTTGCATTACAAATTTTTTAATCAACCGTCATCATTTTACAGGATGCAAAAGAATGGTAATTATAGTCTGGTACCCTTCCATCTCACTGCTTTTGCCCACATCCATATTATAGGTATATCCATCCTTGGTTCCAAAGGAAGTAAGACTTTCCTCGGTTCTAGTATCCATGGTATCCTTTGCTCCTTCCAAAACCTTTTCATAAAAGTCAATTACTTTTTTGACCTCGTCCTTGCTGAATGCCGCCAGGGTATATCCTCCATCTAACTCAATTACCCATGAAATATAGCTGCCCTGGTATATGGGAAATTTGTCTGTGGGATAGCCCTCTGGCAGTTCAACGCTTTTATCAACTGCAGCTGATACGGAAAAGTCCTGTGGACCGGCAGCTTTTGACGTCTCTGTTGTTGTGCTGCTTATATCCTGTTCCTTTTGTTTCGTATTCTCACTTCCACATCCCGCAAAAACAAGAAACACCAGGGCAACAATAAAGCAAATAAATATTTTTCTCATTTCCATCCCCCCGTTTTGGTAAAGTCAACCTCCAAAGGATTATTGCAATTAAAGACATCATTTACTTCTGAAGGTTTCCCGCCTTGAGCTGCAAATTGACGGATACTCCATCATGATTTATATTATAATTATATTAAGATAAGAGCAGACAAAATAGTGCCGCAAGTCATCCATTGAGTGACTTGCGGCTAATGATAAAGCTATTGCTTTTTTATGGGCGGAGGAAATGGAAATGACCGAGACCTTTGTGTACCAATCCTATTATATTGCTCTTTTTCACGTTCTTGCCCTGTTTTTGCTTGTCTTTATCAACGCCGTGATCTATCTTAAAGCGGTGAAAAGTCCCTTGCTTTCCTCGTTTTTTGTATTGCAGGGCATACTTGCCCTCTGGATTGTATCTAAGATCCTGAAAACATTTGCACCAAATGCCATCCTGAAGTTTTTCTTTGTGGTTTCTCAATATGCAGGTGTTTGCTTTTTAGGTGTGGCTCTTATTGTCTTTGCCCATATTTATGCCAACGGCGTCAAGCCCTCCAAGAAGCTTATGCTGCCCCTGTCTATCATATCCGCTCTTTTTTTTCTGATAATTGTCACAAATCCTCTCCATTATTTATTTTATACTCATTTTGATTTTTGGGGAGACAGCTTTGGACCGCTTTTTTATTTATTTCAAGGCTTTAGCTTTTCATTATTTGCAATTGGGGTTATTTTATGTGCAAAGAGGTTTTTTGGCCGATTCAGCCCAAAACCCATTCAAACCCTTTTGCTTACTACTGCCATAGCCATACCCATGATTGCCAATATTCTTTATGTGTTCCGCTATTTCAAGAAAATTTTTGGCTTTTCCCCACCCTTTGACATAACACCCATGTCCGCATCTGCATCCCTCATTATATTTGCCTTTGCCACTTTTAAGCTTCAATTCTTTGATAATCTTAAAATTGCCCGCAGGGCTGCTTTATCCAATGTGCCGGAAGGTATCCTGCTTACAACAGGAGATAGAATTGCAGGTTTTAACGAGACTTTTATAAAAATGCCTGCTGCCGGTCAACTTATTCCCCAGGGCAAAAAAAGCCTAGTCAGTGCTTCAGGCAATGGCACCTTCAAGGAAAATCAAAAACTGTCTTTTGCCTTTGATACAAACAAGGGTCAGGATTTTATTTACCAAACGGGAAATGATAATTACATAAGGGTTATTTACCGACCCATAACACAAAAATCATTCTGTGGAGCATTTATCCGCTTTATTGATGTTACAGTAAAGCAGACCATTCTAAAAAAATTGCAGATGAGAAATGCTGAGCTGCAGTCAGCCAATCAGCAGTTAGAGCTTCAAGCTGAAATAAAAAAAAGGCTTGTTGTTACCAGGACTTGCAATTTTATTGCCCAAGAAGCCCATGACATATTAGGGCATTCAATCATGCTTGCCATTTCTTTATTGGAAATAGCTCGCCTGTCCAAGACAGATACCCAGGCAAGTGAATACATGCATAAAGCAAAAAAGATTTTATCTGACAGCTTAAAAGAAATCAACTCAATTACCTCAGTTGAAAACAAAAGTCCTTTACTAAGGCAAAACATAGAAGGGCGGTTGGAAAAATTGGCTGATGAATTCCGCTCAGCTTTTATTGATGTTGAGATTAACTGTTCCAGTTTGCAGCATGAACTTGAAAAAGCTATTGAGGACACCATATTCAAGGTGTGCCGTGAAGCTATAACCAATGCTTTGCGCCATGGGAAGGCAAATAGAGTGGACATAATTTTGCGAAGCAAAAACGAAAAGATAGAATTATTTATAATTGACAACGGCCTAGGCTGCCAGACAGTGCAAAAAGGCATGGGTCTAAAGGGTATGGAACAGCGAGTTTCCCGCCTCAAAGGCACCTTTAACTGCCATCCCTTATACGGCCAGGGCTTTTGTGTCCAGTCAGCCATCCCTCTTTATCCCATGACAACAGTGGGTTAGTCTATATAATATTATTTTGCAGGGCGAATACAGCTAACTGGGTCCTATCCTTTAAGCCGGTTGTATCTAGAATGCGCGCTATCCTATTTTTTATTGAGCCTTCAGAATAATTTAAAGCCTTACCTATTTCCTTATTGCTTTTCCCGTCTACCAAAAGCCGGATAATCTTCCTGTCAATTGCGTCAAGACCATATTCATCGTGCAGCTGTTCTAATACCTCAAGTTCACTTGCTTTTTTTGAAGGTGAAAGTTTAATCCTCCTTCGAACCAGGCCGGCAATTTCATCCTGCATTACAAACAATCCTTCGAAAACACATTTAATTGACATGATAAGCATTGGCGGCTTAATGTCCTTTAGCACATAACCATTTGCACCTTTTTTGTATACTTCCAGTACATTTCTTTCGTCCCCGAAGGTGGTAAGCATTATAACCTTAATATGGGGCATTTCCTTTTTAATGGTTTCCAGGGCAAAAACGCCATCCCTGACAGGCATTTTTATGTCAAGAAGCACAATATCCGGTTTCCTCTCGCGGCAAATATTTAGTATTTCCTCACCGTTGCCTGCAAGGCCCACAACTTCCATTTCACTGTCTGCTGAAAGAACCATTGAAAGCATTTCCCGAAGCAGTACCTGGTCATCAGCTATAGCTATTTTAATCATTTTTTCCATCCTTTCTGTCACCCAGCATCAATTTTTGCATGGCAAGGCGCACCACTGCAATTACTTCCCGGCAGTCTTCTATTAAGCCCGGCAATTTTTCCTGTTTATTGTAAAAGGACACCGTTTCAAGCTCAGAAAGGAGTTTTTCTATCTTGGTGCCGACAATTTCCTTTATATCTTTTGCAGCTTTTGCTTTCTGTTCTTCTTCTAAAAGCTTTTCAGCAGTATCCAGAAAAGTCTTAAGCTTTATATTCAATTCTTCAAGCTCAGCATTTTTTTCCTCCAGTTCTTTTTCAAGGAGTGATATTTCTGTTATGTCGTGAAAATTCAGCACTGTTGCCTCAATGCTTCCCCTTTTATCCTTTACCTGGGTTGAGCCATACTGGTAGTGCCTTATACCATTGGGAAAAGAAAGGGCAACTTCTTCATGTTGTACCATGCCGCCTTTTTGGCAGCCCTTTTTTGATACAGTTAATGCTTGCAAATTCTGAAGGAATTCATCCATGGTCAACCCCTCCTGCAGGAACGGCCATGTTTTTTTGGTCTGCAGGTTTGCATCAATGAGCTTCCCGCTCCTTTCGAAGATAAGTATCATGTCGTCAAGCTCCTGCATGAAATTATCTATTGACACAGGCGAAAGCTCCACAAATATGCTGTGCCGTGCTAATATTAAAAAAATACTGAAAACTCCAAAATCAAGCACTGGCAGATAATCTGCCAGTACACCAGAATTGTTGTTCCATAAATACAAAACACACATAATATGTGTCAGAAAAACCAGGCCAAACATGCCGTATTGCTTAAGATTGCATCCTCTACGGTACATGCTGGAGAAAATACATAAGAGCGGGGCAGTGGCAAACAGGGCTATAAACCGCTGCAAAGTCAGGTATAAGCCCTGCAGCTCAAGTGATGGAGAAACAAGTGCCATAAAACCCATAACCGGCAGACATAAAAGACCAAGCAATGTAATGATAATCAGCCACAATAAAAATCCTTTGCCAACTTTAACAACTCCATAGGCACATAAAAGTGCTGCAAAGATGATGCAAGCAATTGTGGCTGCAATCAGAAGCATGGCATAATAGGAATAGGCAGCATAATAGTCTATCACTCTCTCCTCCTCCAACCACAGGGTAAGTATCCCACTTTTAAAAATCAAGCCTCTTCAATTCTTCTCTAAGCTCTAGGGGTATGGCAGCAATTTTTGTATTTTTGCCGTTGATTGAGGCCTTTCCTACAAAGACAAGACATAATGACCATAAAAAGCCCAGTTCAGATCCTGGCAGTTCTTCATTCCAAAAATAGCCGTCTCCATCAGTGGAACTAAACTTTTTAGTTATTGGGCCAATGGTACTCCAACCGCCCTTGTCTAGAAGATACTTTAATAATTCTTTTTCCTCCTGCTCCAGGTCCTCTATAATAGCTTTCAAATTATTTGTATCTAAAAGAAATTCAGCTAGAGCTTTTTCCCTGTCTTTTCTTTTACGATAATTGGGGAGTTCATAATATTCACATGCACCTTCAAGCCAAATGGCCGGCATATTTTTCATGCACCTAGCTAAACCTGCATCTACTGGAAGTGTCTTAGCTTCTATTTCTTTTCTCTTTTTCTCCTCATATTGTTCCATAACATAGTCTTGTTCTGAAAAAAAGCTTTCTGCAAACTCTTCGAGGTTGTCCTTTTTTAAAATAAGTTCCAAAGTTTTTATTTGTTCTTTAAAATCAGCATGAACATGTTTAGTGTCAATTTTGTTTAATTCTTCAAGAGCCTCTTCATCCATACCCATTGCCTGATAGCTTAGTGCCTTGCTAAATAATACAACAGGGTGATTGGGGTAGGCATTATCTATGGCTTCTAGAGTTTGCAGGCTGTGTTCATAGTCAGATAATTGAAAATGCAGTTGGCTTAAATAAAATAAAACATCTGGGGACGCCTTGCCTTTTGAAACTGCATTATTCAAGAGCCCTACTGCCTCTTCTACCTTACCCTGGTTAGATAATTTTTTTGCCTTCTCAAGGGCTTCAGCTAGTTCTTTAGTGTTTTCATCAACCATTTCAATTTCACTAATTCTAAGATATTGTATTTTGCCATCAACCTTTACAGGAATATTTTCATTATATTGATATAGACCTAGTTCAACCAAGGCTTTTGCAGCTGCATATTTTACATCCAGGGATACAGTTGCATCCTCAAGGAGTTCTTTTCCAAGTTCCAGTCCCCAGTCTTCTCCATATAAAATAAGTGCCATAGTTGCTTTACTTACAACTTCAGCAGATTGATCTGCATCAAATAGAAAAGCTAGCATGGTCATTCTAATTTCGCTATTTGCAACAAGGCTAGTAAATACTGCTTTCTCATCCATTGCATTATCATTATCATGTAGGTTTTCTATATTTTTTTGTTCATCTAATTGATAAGGTATTTGAAAGGGAGGAACTACACCCCTGTCAGCCATGAGGGCTACCCTTTGCATCTGAATGGAGATATTCTCGTTTTCATGTATTGAAGACCAGATACCTGCAGCCTGACGAAATCTGCCCAGGTTAAAAGCTGCCACACCAGCCATGAATCTAATTTCCCAGTTATCTACAATGTTCTGCCAGTTGCGATATGTGTTATAAACCAGACGATGGTCTTCCAGGTCTCCTGCCGTTTCAAAAATAGTCATTAAATATTCCTTCCAGTATTTAGGTATATCTGATTTATTTCTATAAGAGGACAAGCCCTGTTCAAAGTCTTTAACAGCCTGATCAAGCTCACTAACTGCTTGTTTTTTATCTCCTTGCTTAGTATATATCTGGGCAGCAAGAGCATGTCCAAAGGGATTAGCTGGTGCCGCTTCGTCAATATTTGGTTTTATGGCTTCTAGTGCATGCTCTAAATCCCCCTTGTGAAGTAGGGCTAAGCCTAGATTATTTCTTGCAAAAGGGTCACTTTTAGGGTCAAGCCCCAAGATTTTTTGAAAATGCTTGACTGCCTTGTCAAATTCACTTTTTTCAAGTAGTTCTATACCTTGCTCCATTAATTTTAAAATATCTTTGTTTTGCATTTTCACGCCACACATCCTTAAATGTTTTTCGGTTAGTTTGTTAAACTGTGCTCAAAAACTAAAAGGGTACTTCAATTTCTTTCGTATATGAATCACAAAACATCAATTGTTCATCAAAAAATAATTTTGCTTCATAGAATTCTGGTCTTTTTAATTTTGCTAAACTCAACTCCAAATAATTATCAATTGAATATTTATTATTTTCCCATGCGAAGGTTCTGCCTGTTAGCTTCTCTTTAATCTCACATTTTATATGAAATGGGTCACAATTAACAATAGGTTTATTAATTTTGAATACTATTTTATCTGTATTCATATCAACTTCCTCTACAAATATCCATTTTCGTTCAAAAAAATTGCCTTTTTGACCGCTACCAATTTTATTCTTAAATTGCTTTTTTATTTTTGAAGGCAGCAAATACAATAAAGTTCTATATTCTGCTTCGCTACGACACCAAATATAATTTAAACAGTCAAAATCCAGGGTATCCTTTACTATAACCTCTGCATGCCGGTGGTAAACAATTTTTCTTGTATCTCCAGGCATAATATATGAATTATGATAAACTAACTCAAAAGGTATATTTTTAAAAAAATTAGCTTCTCCACTCACGAAGGCTCCAGCAGCAGCTAGACTTCCATCAGAAAAAAACACATTTTTACGAATTAATAGTTTCTTGGGATCAAATAAAAAATAAATAGGAAATGGGCAATGGGCATTTAATTGTCTTTGTGATTTAGGCCTAAAGCCTTCATTGCGATACTGGGTAGGGGTACGAGGTCTAAAATAAAGTCTTACATATTCTTTCCATTGCCTCTCTGTCTGATCAATCACCTCACAACTTGCGTTATCTGTAATCATCTCACCTTTTTCTTCTAAATATGCCCTGCTATAAAAAGCGCCTTTTTTAAAAATAGAAATAGCATTATCTAAGTTAGTAAAGTGATATATAAATTTAGGCCACCAACTTCTAGAATTATCAAGCCAGCTAGCCTGCTGTAAATTTTTAATATGTTCTAGAATCTCCTTGGCATCCGATTTAAATTCATTGGTCATAGTTCCTTACCTCAGACAGAGTTTTCCCTGAAAACACACCATCTTCTAATGGTTTGGAAATAAATTGAAGACCGACCGAATTATTTACATTAGCAATATCCTTAATTTTATTATAATCTGATGCAACCAAAACTGGTTTTAGATACGGAAGATTGCGCAACATTGATACTAAAAATGGTAGATATTCTTCTAATTCATTTGGCACATTATCTTTTATAAAAAATCCAAAACTACGAATAAATTGCCAAAGATTTACCATTTCTTCTTCATAAATATATTTTTGTTTCCCTTGACTTTTTATTAAAATAGCCTTCTCGGGTTCATCTACAATTTTTGCTGTAAAGCCAATTTTACTGTCCAATGTGAAAAAAGAATCTTGTTTTTCAAGTAATTCCTCAATATCCTCCCATACTTCAATAAAAGCTAACGATTCTGGTTCACTTCTTAACCACTTTTTTATTTCCTCAATATTACGCTGTTCAACCTCAAAAGGGTCATTTCTATATAAATAAACATATATATCAATGGGTAACCTGCTTAAGTACTTTTCCATAAGAGGACGAACTTGACTTTCCCAATCCAGTTCGCCATTTCCACATCCCAACATAGGAAATGCTATAGAGGTGATTCCTTTATCTTCATATGAGCAAACAAACTTTTTAAGTCCGGCTTCAATATACTCCACCTTCGAGGAACTTCTCCAATGTTTTTTAGTAGGAAAATTTAATATCCATTTATGGCTTGTTTTATATAGCCAAAGCTTACCTATGTCAATCTCTTTTCTCTCACATAGGTCCTGATATTGTTTAAACATCTCAGGGTAAATACTTTTAAAATCTTTTGCAATACCTTTGCCCATAACGCCCACAGTATTAACTGTATTAACTAAAACACGTGCAGGAGTCTTAAATAGATCACCTATCACATATGTAATCATTGAGCAAACCTCCTTTTTATTACATTATATCATAAAAGATCAAATATTCAAACACATGTTCCCCTTGGAATGGCTGCTATATGCCCTTGGATTAAAAAAATGGTTAACATGTTTCTTTTAATATAATACTTTTTAAAGCATTATGCCATGTTAACCTATTATATTTGTCAATATTAAATTAGAAGAAGAAAGAAAGAAAGAGTTTAAAGTAACTAGTCATGGATTAATTATTGAACAAAGACCAGCCAGCAGAACCGTCCCCCTGGTGGTTTAATCCCTGGTAAACAAGTCCCTAGTATAAACCTTATCCTTTACATCTTCAATCTCTCCAGACAGCCTGTTTGAAACAATAACATCAGATATCTTTTTAAACTCTGCCAGGTCCTTTACTACCTTTAAACCTTCAAAGGTGTTTTCATTTAGTACAGGCTCATATACTACCAGGTCTACTCTTTTTTCTTTTAACCTCTCTATCACACCCTGGACAGCAGAAGCCCTGAAGTTATCTGATCCTGTCTTCATAATCAGCCTATAAATGCCAACCACCCTTGGCTTCCTTGCCATTATCATAGAAGCTATATGGTCTTTTCTTGTACTGTTGGCTTCAACAATGGCACCAATTATTTTTTGGGGTACATTTTCATAATTGACCAGTAACTGTTTTGTATCCTTGGGCAGGCAGTAACCTCCATAACCAAAGGAAGGGTTATTGTAATGGTTACCGATCCTCGGATCAAGGCAGACTCCTTCAATAATCTCCCTGGTGTCCAAGTCGTTTAATTCTGCATATGTGTCCAACTCATTAAAATATGCCACTCGCATGGCTAGATAGGCATTGGAAAAAAGCTTAACAGCCTCGGCCTCTGTTGAATCTATATATAGAACAGGGATATCTTCCTTCAGGGCTCCCTCAACCAGCAACTGGGCAAAAACCCTTGCCCTTTGTGATTTTTCCCCAATGATAATCCTAGAGGGATAAAGGTTGTCATATAAAGCCTTTCCTTCCCTCAAAAATTCTGGAGAGAAAATTATCTTGTCTGTTTTAAACTGCTCTTTAATCTCTCTGGTATATCCAACTGGTATAGTAGATTTAATCACCATTGTTGCTTCCGGGTTTATCTCAAGGATATCCTTTACAACAGTTTCAACAGATTTAGTATTAAAATACCTTGTCTCCACATCATAGTCCGTTGGTGCAGCTATAATCACATATTCAGCACCCTGATATGCTTCATGTTTGTCAGTTGTAGCTATCAGATTAAGCCTTTTATTTGCCAGGTAATATTCTATCTCCCTGTCGGCGATAGGAGATATTCTCCTATTTATCATGTCTACTCTTTCAGGAGCTATGTCAAAGGCTAATACCTGATTATGCTGTGCCAGCAAAACAGCATTTGAGAGCCCAACGTATCCTGTCCCCACTACTGCTATTTTGTTCATTTTCTCCTCCTAATGATTACCCTAGTTTCATTTTATTATATGTACTATCCTGTCTCATCAAGTTTAAAAGGTACTTTTTAAAGTCTTCCCTTAGATCTTCTCTTTGCAGTGCAAACTCCACTGTTGCCTGCAGATAACCCAGTTTATCCCCCACGTCATATCGCTTTCCTTTGAATATATAGCCATAAATCTGTTGACGTGTATTTAATACTTTTAGGGCATCTGTTAGCTGTATTTCTCCCCCTGCTCCCGGAGTAGTATGTTCTAATATATCAAATATTTCTGGATCAATTATGTACCTGCCCATAATTGCCAGGTTTGATGGTGCATTCTCTTTACTTGGTTTTTCTACAAGGTCTTCTACTAAATAAAGTCTGTCTTCTACTCCTTTACCCTTAATGACACCATACTTGTTTAAGTCTTCATCAGAAACGACCTGAATTCCTATAACACTAGTTCCCATTCTTTCATAGATTTCTATCATCTGCATTAAGCAGGGTTTGTCTGAACTAACAATATCATCCCCAAGCAGCACTGCAAAGGGCTCATTTCCTATAAACTTTCTTGCACAATGGATTGCATGCCCTAGACCTAAAGCTTCCTTTTGGCGAACATAATGAATATCAGCCAGGTTAGCTACTCCTTGAACTATTTCCAATAGATCATGTTTTTCTTTTTTTAATAGCTCCTCTTCCAGTTCATAGGATTTGTCAAAATGGTCCTCTATGGCCCTTTTCCCCCTGCCAGTAATGATTAGGATATCTTCTATCCCTGAAGATACGGCCTCTTCTATTATATATTGGATAGTAGGCTTGTCTACAATAGGCAGCATTTCCTTGGGCTGTGCTTTAGTAGCCGGTAAAAAACGCGTACCTAAACCAGCTGCTGGAATAATTGCTTTTCTTACTTGCATCTTGCATCCCCTTCCATTGCCGTAGGCATGATCCCTTTTTATTTTCTAACGGTTCCACCAATCTTCCTGTAGATTTCTTATGGCCCAGAAATTGTTCTCAAATTCTGGATGCTCTGCCTGTGCCCTTTCGTAATATGCGGCTGCTTCTTCTTCAAAACCCTGCTTTAGCTTAACAAGTGCCATCCACCAAAGGACTTCTAGATTTTCCCCTTCAAGGGCTTTAGCAAAATATTCTTCTGCAATATGAATGTTATCTAAAAAATAATGTCCCACCCCGGAATATAAATATATATCTGCAGAAACTGTTAGCCAATGGCCTCCCCAGTTTGTCCTCCATAGTCTTTCTTCTGTCTCACTTAAGGTTGCCAGCCTGGCTTCAATGTCATCAGGCATATGACTAACTCTTCTAAAATATTCAGCAGCTAATTCATAATCGTTATCCTGCAGCAATGAAACCCCTGCAGCAAAGTAAGTTTGAGATAATTTCTCCCATGTCTCTTGATGCCATCTATTATAATCCCTTGCCAATTCCATGTTTTCAACAGCTTTTTCATATTGGCCCATATTCCAGTATAACTGTGCTGCACTTTGGTATATTCTCCAATTATACCTGTCAAGCTTAACAGCCCTTTCAATATACTCCACAGCAAGCTCTGGGTTGCCATCCCTTTCGTAAAACCTGGCCAGGTCTGCCCAGTAAGAGGATGTAAAGGGATCATAGGTTTTGGCTTTATTAAAGTAGCCAATGGCATCTTGCATATTATTACTGTTAGCAGCTTGAATAGCATTGCTTGCATATTTGCTGCCAACTAGCAGACTTCCAGTTAGGCCAATTTGAGTTAATACAATTAATGTTGTCAGTACCAATACTGGTACCCCTTTACCCTCTAGCCAGACTTTTATAGGGTAATTCATCCTATATATACCGACTGTTATACCAAACAGTACAAAAAGCACTATGGTAATGGCACTTAGCGCCAGGTCAAAGTCTATAAAGGCATGGCCCCCAAGTGACAATACAGCCACAAGAACAAACCACTGCAGATCTCTCAGTTTGCCATCTGCCACCCTAAAGTTTTTATATGCCAGATAAATGGTAACGAGCCACAAGCTTATAAAGAAGGCCAGTCCTACATAGCCCACCTCCATAAGAGTCTGGGCAAAATGATTGTGCACCTGGGTGCTTTGATAATAATACCCCTGGAAATACCTGTATGAAGCCTCCCAGGCACCTCCGCCCAGGCCAAACAAGGGACTTTCTTTAGCCATCTTAAAGGCTTCCAAAGCCCAGTAAAATCTCTCACCAACGTTTGCTTCAGCAAGACTGATTGATTTAATCCTGTCAACTAAATGATCAGGTAAAATATACTGCCAGGAAACTCCTACTAATGCTAATAGAACTATTAGTACAACCAGCAGTATTTTAGTTTGTGGCAGACTCTCCCTTAAAATATCTCTTTCCTTAAGCTGTTCTACTACAAATTGACCTCCAGTTACAACTGCAATACCAATGAAAAACCACATCCAGGCCATGCCAATTTTGTCATTTACTATGTTTGGTATTAGTCCATTATTGGCTAAAACTGTTCCCATTAAAACTAATATCCAGAAGATAAATACCTCAAGCCTATTTTTAAGCCATGGATTAGCTAAAGTAAGGATAAATACTACAGGTAGAAACAAGAAGGCTCCCCTAGAGTTTGTACCTAAAAAGACCACCAGCATGATATAGGCAAAAATAATATAAATATATTTGTAATGCTTTTTTGCACTTAACCACATTGCCAGGGCCAAAGTAAATGTAGCAAGCAAATAACTTGCTAATGCATTATGATATTGAAAGGTAGATGCAATACGATTTTCTATAAAACCGTCAAGTATGTGGATCCAACCCATGGCAGTAAAGATACCGGCCATTGCAACTCCAATAGCACTTAAAATAATAACATTAAGTATAGATTGTATACTTTTATCATCAACAACCAGTCTGCTTGCGAGCCAGAAAACGTTAAAATATAATATGTTCTTAATTATTTCTACGATAGCTAGCTTCTGATTGACTGCACCAAAAAAAGCAATTATGTAGCTAAATAACAAGCCTAGCACTACCCAGTCCATGGGATTATTTAAAATATCCACACCCTTTGTTTTAAATACAAAAACCCACCATAAAGAAAATATAAGTGTGGAAAAAATTAATGCTGCATATTGTTCTGAACTAAAAAATAATCCTCTAAAAAAGGGAGGTAAAAATATCAGACCCCATAAACCAACAAAGGCTAGCCAGTATATAAAATTGTCCTTTGTTTCTCCTCCACCTTGCCTAGTTATTAAGTTTTGCTGCATGGTATCTTTAGACTTTTTTTTCTTCTTCATAGATATCCCCCATATCTAAACCAACTAATTATTTACTTTCTAAATCCCTTTGGGTTATTACTGTGCCATTTCCAGGCTGTTTTAATAATCGTATCCAAGTCGCTATATTTAAGGTTAAAGCCAAGTTCTTTATTAATCTTGTTTGAGTCTGCAACTAGAATAGCTGGGTCTCCTTTTCTTCTTTCAGAGAACTCCACCAAAAAACTCACACCTGAAGCTTTCATTGTTTTGTCAATTACTTCCAGAACACTATATCCCCTACCTGTACCAAGATTATAAATATTGCTATCAGCACCACTTACTAATGCCTGCAAAGCTAAAACATGGGCATCAGCCAGGTCATTAACGTGGATATAGTCCCTGATGCATGTTCCATCAGGAGTATCATAATCAGTTCCAAAAACCTTAATGCTGTTTTTCTGGCCAAGGGCAGCTTGTATTGCAAGGGGTATAAGATGTGTCTCTGGAGTATGATCCTCCCCTATATGTCCAGAAAAATCGGCTCCAGCTGCATTAAAATATCTAAGGGACATAAATTTTAATCCATATGCCCTATCATAATCCTTCAGTATTGCTTCAATTATGAGCTTGGTTTTGCCGTAAACATTTGCAGGTACGGCAGGAAAGTCTTCTATTATGGGTGATTCAGCAGTTTCACCATATACAGCCGCAGTAGATGAGAATACAAGCTTTTTCACATTGTGTTGGAGCATTGCTTCTAATAAATTTAATGTGCCAGCAACATTGTTGTGATAGTATTTTTCAGGGAAAAGCATAGATTCCCCTACCTGACTATAGGCTGCAAAATGCATTACAGCATCAAATCTTCCATCGACAAATAATGAAGACAACAAATTTTTATCAGCCAGGTTACCAACTACCAAGTTAGATCCCTGGACTGCAGCTTTATGCCCCAGTTCTAAACTGTCTAATACAACCACTTCCATATTCAGCCTTTGGAGAGCTCTCACAACATGGCTGCCAATATACCCTGCCCCCCCGGTAACTAATACCTTCACTTGAGTTATCCTCCACTCATATAGCCTTGTTAATATGCATTCTTGTTTATCAGGCCTTTAAAAACAGTCATTATAATAATCTTGATATCTAATGCCAAGGACCAATTCTCTATATAATATATATCACATTTGATTCTTTCCTCTATAGAGGTATCTCCCCTCCAACCATTAACCTGTGCCCAGCCTGTTATACCAGGCCTAACCTGATGCTTAATCATGTATTTTGGTATTTTCTCTTTGAACTGTTCTACAAAGTAAGGCCTTTCAGGTCTGGGGCCAATCATGCTCATGGTACCAAATAAAACATTAAAAAACTGGGGCAATTCATCAAGGCTTGTCTTTCTAATAAAATCACCAATTCTTGTCTTTCTTGGGTCATCCTTGGTAGTCCATACAGTATCAGATTCCTCATCAGTTTGAACCTTCATGGAACGAAACTTGTACATAACAAAGTTTTTATTGTTTACTCCTACCCTTTCCTGTCTAAAGATAACTGGCCCTGGGGAAGAAAGCTTTATTAATATTGCTACAGTTATCATTACAGGTGAGGTTACTATAATAAAAAAAGTAGCAAGAACAATATCAGTTAGTCTTTTAACAAACCTATTGGCAATGTTATCGAGAGGTATGTATCTTGTATGAATTAAAGGCATTCCGTCAATCTCATCAGCATGAGGTCTTGCTGGAATATATTTTAAATAATCAGGAACAATTTTAACCTTAACTCCGATTTTTTCACCTATTTGAATAATTTCCTTGAGGCTGTCATATTCTTTTAAAGGCAATGTTACAACAATTTCATCAGCCTTATACTTATCCAAAATCTCCTCTAATTCATGCAGCCTGCCTAGCACAGGTACTCCCTTGACATTTCTCCCAATAGACTTTTTATCGTCTATAAATCCTATGACATTATAGCCAAGCTCTTTATTATTTTTGACCTTTTTAACAAACTCCTGCCCTAGATCACCAGCGCCAATGACAAGTATGTGTTTAAGATTAAAGCCCTTTTTACGATAGTACCTAAGGGTCATCCTAACTAGGAGTCTTTCACCAATGGTAAAAGCAATGGAAAAACACACAAACAATACCAGCACAATCCTTGAATAGTCAATTTCTTTAATGACAAACATACCGCTTATAAGCAGAATTATGCCAATGATATTCACTTTAATAATATTAAGAGCCTCTTCCGTTCTGCTCTTGGTTCTATGAGGTAAATATAGACCAAATAAACTGTATAAAAAAAGATATAAGGGTATAATAACAAATAATGCTCTAATATAATAGTCTAAGGTAAGATAAACCCCTTCCTGGTAATCTGCAAATCTTATATAATATGCAGCCACCATGGCCAATATTATTGCTAATATATCTATCAAAATTTGTATCCTATTGAGGATAGCTTGATTTTCTTTGATCATTGTCTGCCTCTCCTTTAGCACCAAAAAAACCAGCTGTAATATTTTTCACTACAGCAAGTAAGAATTTAAAACTTATTCCCCCATAAACTAAAGCCCTTACAATAAAGTTATATTTCTCCTTGTAATGGTCATTAAAAAAAAGAAACATGGCTCGATGAAACTCATAGACTGTCTTCCATTTTTTCTTTTTGCTGCTGGCACCTTTATAGTGTATTATCTTAGCTTTAGGATAATAGACTATTTTCCAGCCAGCCTTTTTAATCCTATAGCACCAATCTATATCTTCACCGTACATGAAGTATTTCTCATCAAGCATGCCTACCTGCCCAATTACTTCCCTGCGGACCATCATGAAAGCACCAACCAGACAGTCCACCTCATTAACCTTGTCCTCGTCTAGGTAAGTACAGTTATATGCTCCAAATTTTTTACTGCTTGGAAAGAGCTTTGCTAATCCAACCGCATGGTAAAATGAATTCTCTGGTGTGGGAAAGCTCCTCTTGCAGGCCTTGTCCAGGTTTCCATCAGGCAATACTACCTTGCACCCTGCAGCCCCTACCTCAGGATGACCTTCCATGAAATCAAGCATTACCTGTAAGCAGCTATTAACAACAATTGTGTCAGAGTTCAGCAACAGAATATATGTACCCCTAGCTACTTTTATTGCCTGGTTGTTGGCAGCAGCAAAACCTAGATTTTCCTTGTTAGTTATAAGTTGAGCCTGGGGAAACTCCCTGGCAATAGCTTCAGGAGAACCATCTGTAGAGGCATTGTCTACAACAAAGACTTCAAAATTATACCCTATTGGTGGGTTCCTGTAGATGGAATGTAAGCAGTCTATAGTTAAGTTTTTTGTGTTGTAGTTGACGATTATTATTGAAAGATTCATCAGAATACTCCTCTATGGCAATACACCTTCGATATGTTAAGCTTGTTTTTCTAAATACCAATTAACGAATTTTTTTATACCTAAATATATATCTATGCTTGGATTATAATTTAGTCTTTTTTTAGAATGGGAAATGTCTGCAAATGTTACAGGAACATCTCCTTTTTGATTCGCCAACCTTTTTATCTTTGCCCTTTTCCCTAAAGCATTTTCGATATTAACAATTATTTCTTGCAGCGATATCGTATATGAATTGCCAAGATTAAATATTTCAAAATCATATTCTAAAACTAATGCTTGCAATACTCCATTAACAATGTCATCTATATAAGTATAATCCCTTCTACTTGTACCATCTCCAAAAACAGGTATTTCTTCACCTTTGTATATCTTATCTGTGAACAGATGAATAGCCATCTCAGGCCTTTGACGAGGACCGTATACAGTAAAAAATCTTAAACAACTAATGGACATTCCATATAAATGATTGTATGTACCACAGTACAATTCTCCGGCTCTTTTGGCAGCCGCATAAGGTGATATTTGCAAATCAACCCTATCCTGTTCAGTAAATGGGACTTCTTGGTTTATACCATAAACTGAAGAAGAGGAGGCAAATATAAACCTTTTTATTTTATTTTTTCTTGATGCTTCTAGAAGATTGACAGTTCCTTTTATATCAACATCTATATATTCAAGCGGGTCTTCTAATGAGTTGCGTACTCCTGCCATTGCCGCTAGGTGGATAACACTTGTGATATTATGGTCATTAAAAATATGCTTTAGGAGATTACCATCACGGATATCTCCCCTATATAAGGTATATTGTGGTAAATTTATAACATGATTGTCCCACAAAAAGCATGAAATCCCTTACAGAAAAGGGTAAATCTGATATAATATAAATATCAGAACCCTTGGAGGAGTGAGGAATACATGTTTTGCAGGAATAATTCACAACAGATTACAATGATGGACCCAATAAATACAATGCCCCAATACCTTAAGAAAATATTACTAAAAAGCTGGGCCCATACATTCCAAGAATATATATTTCCTAACATAAAAGAAGAACGGTTTGCTGTATTATACAGCGATAACCATGCTACCAGACCAAACACACCAGTAAATATCATTATAGGATTATTGATCCTAAAAGAGATATTTGGACTAACCGATGAGGACCTAATAGGCTCACTACATTTTGACACCAGATTTCAATATGCATTAAGAACCACTAGCTTTGAACAACAGCCTGTTTCAATTAACACCTTAACTAACTTTAGGACTAGATTATATAACTACGAAAAGGAAACCGGCATTGACTTAATAAAGCAGGAAGTAGAAGAACAGGCTGAAATTATAGCTAAATATCTTGAAATAGATAACAAAAAAGTACGAATGGACTCATTTATGGTTAGCTCATCCTGTAAAAAGCTAAGCCGCATAGAACTAGTTTATTCAGTAAATGCCAGATTTGTAAAGCTCTTAAACAAAGTAGCTGGTGATGCTATTGCAGAAGAATATAAAGCTTACCTAGAAAGCGGTCATAAGAACGAAACAATTTATCGAACAAGAGATATTGAGTCAGAAAGCAAGCTAGAATTTCTTTTAAAACAAGCCCAAGGATTACATCAAGCTGGCTCACACATTGGTGAAACTGTTACACAAACAGAAGAATATCAATTACTCACCAGGATGCTTAAAGAACAATTAACCCAAGATGAAACAGGAAAATCTATTCCCAAAGCAGGAAAAGAAATAGCACCAGACAGCCTACAAAATCCAACAGACCCAGACGCCACATACCGCAAAAAATATGGGAAAAACACAGGATATGTGGCAAATGTAGCAGAGAGCTTTAACGAAAAAAACAGTATAATAACCTCATACGACCTAAAACCAAATACCTATAGTGACTCTAAGTTTGCAGATGATACCATTTCTAAGCTAGAAGAAACAAGTTCAGAAAAAATACAATTGATAGTAGATGGCGCCTATTATAAACAAGAAAAAGCAGAAAACGCAGCATCTAAAGGCATTGAGCTAATCCCAGGCGAGCTAGTTGGTAGAAAACCAGCAACAGACAAACTAAGTTACAGCAGCTTTAGCATTGATGAAGATAAAAATGTAGTAAATAGATGCCCTAACAATCAGGAACCAATTGAAGCTTATTATGATGAAAAAGGCAAATCATATACAGCAAAATTTAGTAAAGAGCAATGTCAAGACTGTCCACATAAGGACAAGTGTCCTATGAAAGAGCAGAAAAAAGATAATGTAGTTAGATTTAGTGCTAAGAGATACAATACTGATTTACAACGTGCAAAAATGGATGACGCTGAATACAATAAGCTTGTAAGCCAAAGAGCAGGAGTCGAGGGTATCCCTTCTGTATTTAGAAGAAAATACCAGGTAGATTATATGCCTGTTAGGGGATTAGTGCGCTCAAAATTCTGGTTTGGCTTTAAAGTTGCAGCCTACAATATCAAAAAGCTGATAAATAGAGTTTCAGGCTTAGGCTTAACTTCTTTATCTAATCTTTGCTCAGTTCATTTTAAGGTGTTTTTGCCAAAAGGCAAATGGAATTTTTGTTCAATAAGAATTGCTTAACAGTTTTAGCGTGTAAAAGCTTACTTAATGTGGTTTAACCATAACATTTTTTATATTGTCTTCTTTTATCTGTGGATCATAGTAATTATTAAAATTGTCAAGGTTTATTACATAATATCCTTTAGTAATAAGTCGTTCACATACATGAGAACCAATAAAACCTGCCCCTCCAGTAACTAAAACCTCTCTCATAAATTCTGCTCCTTTTTTAAAATGACTAAAATTTTAGCTTATTAGATCACGGAATTGTTTTGCGGTAAGCTTTTTGTTATTTTGAATGATTTTTCTTTTCTTAAGCATACTAGGCAATAGTTTCTTTATCTGTATCCATCCTTTTATTAAATATGGGCTTTTAAAGCTCAAATAAAAAATGGCACAAAGCTCATATAGCAATATATATGGAAGATGAATTAAAAAATTAATCAGTATTTCATTTTTTATTAGCATTAAATACCTGTTCTTATAAGAATGAATTTGAACTGACCTGGAAATTATATTTCTTTGTCCCTTTTTCCAACCCCTAGCATGGTAACCTATCGCTCTATAATTATAGAAAGCCTTCCATCCATTTAATTGTGCACGCCATGATAAGTCAACATCCTCTTTATAAGCAAAAAAATCGTTATCAAAAAACTCATCATAAACCTTAATATCTTCTAGCATTGTTTTACGATAAAGTACCGCTGCCCCACAACATCCAAAAACATATTCACATTTGTCAAACTGCCCAATATCAACTTTTCCCTGACCACGGTCAAAAGCTCTTCGGTTTTTTGTTAATACAAGCCCAGTTGAATCTATAATGTTGGTAGGTTTGCCACCCTCAGTACATCTTAGTAATTTACCACAAACCATCCCGATTGAAGAATCTTTCTCAATTGAAATTAAAAGTTCTTTTATAAACATAGGGGTAACCAATACATCAGGATTCAATACTAAAAAGTAGTCCGTTTTATGCAAATCAAATCCCTGATTGTTTTTTGCAAGTGAAAATTCCTCAGTTTTGCAAAAGTTTTTCCCCAGGCACCGGTGGGGAATTTTTTTACAATAAATGCCTATCCTCCTTCCTTAGTTAAGTGGAAACTGGTTAATTCTGTTCCCAATAATGTAAATTTATGACACACTTAATACTTCTGTTATTAAACGAAGTAGACTAGTTTGGCAAGGAATCAAGAGCCATTAGCTTGACGCTCCTGACTCCTTATGCCTCCTATGCCTTCATAAAACCAACGAGTGAAGACATATATCTGGTTAAAGAGAACTAACCCTTATAGTCACGTATCCTTTTCCTGAGCTGTTCATAAACATCTTGTTCTGTATACTCAACTTCACGACCTTCATTATCAACAGCATAACTGCCGTATGTGTCTAATAATTCTTGGGCAAGCTTTTCTGGGATATATGCTCTCATATTTTCCTGGTATTCTCTTAAAAGTTTTTTGGTCAGAAACATTACTATCTCCTCCACCTTTTCTATGTTAATGAAGACTCTCTCATTCGGTTACTAGGCCCTGGGAACAATAGCAGGTGGCAATGGTGCAATACTCTGTCTAGGATGGCACCAGTCATCTGTTCGTCATAAAAAACGTTTACCCATCTGGAGAATTCTATATTTGTGTTTATAATTAGTGACTTTTTTTCATAGCACTCAGAGACCACTTCAAACAGCAGCTGTGCTCCTGTCCGATCTAATGGAACGTAGCCCCATTCATCGCAAATAAGCAGTTCTGCTTTTGATATTTGTTTCATAAATGTTGTCAAAGTCCCATTTTTCTTTGCTTCTGAAAGCTTGTTTACCAATGCCGCTGTTCTGAAGAATTTTGTTTTTATACCCTTTTTGCAGGCCTCTACTCCAAGAGCTATTGATAAATAAGTTTTGCCGGTACCAACATTACCGTACATCACTAGGTTGGTATTGGTGTTTAGAAATTCACAGTTTTTAAGGTAATCAGGTGTTACAGCTTCAGGCAGCTTGACTTCATCAAATTTGAAGCCTTCAAATGGCTTTATTGAGTAAAATCCAGCACTCTTTAAGAGTTTATCTTTTCTGATTCTATCACGGTATTCTAGCTCTGATTTAAGCAGTTTAAGCAGGTATTCCTGGTTGCACTGGGCCTGTATTTTTTCAGACATCTCTGCGATATTGCGACTTAATCGTAATTCTTTACAACATGCGGCAATGTCACTAGTCAGCATTATTGATCACCTGCCTTTTTAAGCCTGCATCGTAAGCGGCTAAGTTAGGGGTGGAGGGGGTAAGTTCTGGTATGCTTCCTGTTACCCTTATAGGCTCAAGTTCAATGACATTTCCATGAATACGATTATGGAGGCTTAGAAGACTGTCGGTATCTGTTACTTCGTACTGTAGTGCACCCGCCACTGTTTCAACTGCGCTGTCAAACCCACTCTTTTCTGTTAGTCTAGCTATTACCTGTAAAACTTTACCTTTATCACTTTTATTGCATCTAGCAAGGTAATTATTAATAGACTCGGGGAGCATCTGGTATATGCCTGTATATTTCAATGCCCCAGGAAAGCGAGATAGTTGAGTTAGATATGGCAGCCATTTCATACTCTGCTCTTTGTGGTTGCCGTAAAACCTTTCATGTCGAACAACTGCCCTATGGCTTTCATCCATTGGGATTACTTCATTTGCTGTGAGCCTTATTAACACCTTACTGTTAGCATATTTAGGGGATACAGAGTATTCATGTAGATTATTGTTAAGATAAAATCTACCGTATCCGTTGGTATTTACTGTTATATATTTACTAACATCTAGTGCTACTGTTGGCAATTCAAGAAGAGCCTCTCTATCTTCAGTATGTAGTTGTGCTATGGTACCTTCTTTTCTGTAATGTTCTCTAAAGGCATCGTTTTCACATTTTTGCAGCAGCTCTTTGTTAAACTCAGCTAGGCAGTTAAACCGTGGCACTGGCACTAACATGTTCCTACGATGGTACCCAACTTTGCCCTCAACGTTGCCTTTTTCATGCCCAGAATCTACGTTACAAAAGGCTGCCTCAAATCTGTAATGCTCCATGAATCTCATGAAATCATTTGTCAGGTTGCGTTCTCCGTTTTTCAGAACTTTGGTGACCATGGTGCTTGCATTGTCAAACCAAATTCTTTGGGGAACACCACCTATATGCGTAAATATGCTAATTAATCCTTCAAACAGGCATTCCTGGTTCTCTCCCTTAAATAACTGGCAGTATCCTTTGTTGCTGTATGGGAAGGAGAGGTTTAAATACTTACCGCTGTAGATCTTGCCTTTTTCATAAAACTCTGCATCTCCAAAGTCAACTTGTGCTTCTCCTGGAATATGCTCTAGCGGTAAATATCCAGCCTGCTTACCAAATATCTCTTTTTTCTTCTGGGCTACATAGCCTGCTACTGTTCGGTAGGAACAGTTGAAGTTCTCCTTATACTTGTCTTTGAGTCTGTCATATACCCTTTGTGAGGTATGACGCTGCTTACGCTTGGCTTTCTTATCTTCTAAAAGCCAAGAGTCTATGTGTTTTTTAAAAGGGTCAAGTTTTGGGAACTGAGCTACTGGTGATGCAGTAGGTACTTCTTTGTTCCAATCTTCTTTTTCAAGATAGTATTTTACTGTCTTACGGTCATGTCCTGTTTCTTTCGATATCTGGCTGACGTTCTTTCCTTCCTCGTGAAATAATTTTCTGATATACTTTATTTGGGTCATTGTTAGCATCCTCCAATCCCCCTCGTAATCTTTTTCCAATTACAAGGGTACTATTTTGGTGTGGTGCCTTCAATGGCCTTTTGCAATAATGGGGAATTTATTGTTGCAAAAGTGGGGAATTCCTTTTGCAACTTTGTCCAATTCTATTATGCAATAAATACCTGATTGTTAGCATAAGCAAACCCTTTGTTAGTATCATTTGTTATAATTTCGATGTTAGGAATATGAGCCAAATGTTCATAAACCTGTTTCTCTATGGTGCTGTTGCTTATTATTAGAACTCTATAGTTTATGTTATTGAATGATAAGGCCTTTATACACTTCAATAACCAAGAGTCTTGATTATAATTTACTATTATAACTGTTATATGATAAGTCATGATAACCTCTTGTTACTTTAAATTTTTAACCCAATTAACAATTATAGAGAGCACTACCATATAAAGAGTATGTGTTATTGAATATTAATCTATATTTAACCCTATCTAAAAAGGAATTTTTAACAGCATATTCATAGATTGATAAAATCTCATTATTTGATACATTGCTATATTTAAATTTAACAATGAATTCCTTATTCTGAGAATTTGATATTGGTTCAAAGCATAGTTCAACTTCCTGGTTATCAACCAAGCTTTCAGTATTCATCTCAACACGGCGTAATACAACATTGGGTTTGTTTGGTGATGATAATTCCATTGACAAAACCCCTTTACAATGAAACCCATGGGTTCCAATCATTATCTTTAAACCACACAAGCTATCATGTTTTGCTATAATATTATATATCCGACCATTTGTTATAGGTGGGCTACCACAAAGAATGGTTTTAGACTTATATATATTAGGGATCATACTCTCCTTTAAATAATGATTTTTGTTTTTCAATTGGTTTGCTTGAAGTTTTATAGCTGGGGAAATGGTGTTAGGCACATAGGACTTTTCTGACTGAAGACCTTTACGTGACTGTTCAAAAGCCTCATTGTAAATATTTAATAATTCACTTGCAACAAAGGAGCTTGTCCCTATCATTTTTATAGTCTTATGTGCATTTTCTGCCATTTGTATTCTATCAGTAGATTCCATTAGTATAACCTTTTCAATTGCTTCAGCTATGGATAAAGCATCACTACCTTTGGCTATTATCCCATTGTAGTAATCCTTGACAATTTCTTTTATACCACCCACTTTTGTAGAAACGACCATTACTCCTGCCGCCATGGCTTGTAATACTGTTTGTGGCATTGATTCATCTAAAGAGCAACACAGCAAAATATCTGAAGTTTGGTAGTATATTTTTGGCTGGTTTGTAAATCCATGGACCCTAACGCAGGTATTTAGATGCTTATCAATAACAGCCTGTTTACACAAACTTACATATTCTTGGCACAAATTATCATATCCTATAATATTTAATTCAATTTTATAACCTTTTTGGGTTAATAAGTTTACAGCTATAATTGCATTGAGTTGGTTTTTCCTTTCTTGTATGGTTCCTGATACCAGTACATTTATCTTGTTTTTTAGATTTCTTTGACGATGAGTATTACTCTTATACATTTCAAAGTATATATCATCAACAGGACACACAATCCTTTTTGCGGGTATTTTTAACCTCTCACTCCACTTTCTTGCATAAAATAAAGATGAGGAATGGATAATGTCTATTAACCTGCTTTTATATGGATAGTCTTCGCTAACTTGAGATTGATAGAACTGATGCAATGTTGCCACATGAGGTATGTTAGCTTGTTTACTGGCTAAGCCTACTGCTGGAATTACTGTAACTGAATGAATTAAGCCAACATTGTTATTCAGAATCCATTGTGTAATAGCGTCTGAATCTTCTATATCTTTTTTTGTAGGCATAATTAAGTTAACACTAGGATCATATTCATGAAATGTAATATCCAAGCCATATTTAGCAACCATTTTTTGTAGTTCATCTACATGTTTATTTTTAGAGGGAAGGCATAAAATAATTTTAAATCCATGCTTTTTAAGTATTAAGGCATGTTTTAACAAATGTAATGTAGCTCCACCAAGATAGGACTCATGAAAAAAATATGCTATCTGTTTTTCTTTTAATCTAGCATGTAATACTCCGGCTTCAAGTGCTGAAATTAGATTACATACCTGAGATTCTGTTGAAAAGTTAGTCAGTATAAAAGCCTTAGCATTATTAAATAATTCTTGTCTACTAGCAGGCTCAAGATTAATTGCTTCATCAATAGTTTTATACCATTCGTCATTGGTATTGTTGACTTTTAAACACATGTTTTCTGGAATGGAATTATACGGCTTAACATTAGAAAAAATCCCAACGGCTCCTGCAACAGTACCCTCAAGAAATTTCACAGGGCTTTTACTCAGTGAAGCGTCTTTGTCACCCTTCAAAGGACATATATGATAATGGAATGAACTCTCATATAGTTTTCTTAAATAGTAATCATAGCTATGGGTAAACTCCTCATAAATCACAGGGCAGTTTAACTCTCCAAATTCGTGTGGATTAATTCCCCAAAAATGAAGTTCTATTCTCTTAGAGTATTTTTTGGATATCTCCTGTAGGACTGGCCAAAGTTCTTTTAATTCTTGCGTTCTAACAGGCCCAGAAAAAATTGCTATTTTTACCACATCAAAATTATCTATTTCCTTACAAGTATCCAAGTACTCTCCTGGTATATTAGTCCTAAGTTCTATTACTTTTGCATTGTATCTTTGACAGTCATCTGTAATTATTGAATTGTAACTAATAACAAGGTCACTTTCTTCTACCTGTTGCTTCAAATTCCTAAAACCCTCAGTAGCTGGGGCTATATAAGAAAACTCAGTTCCCAACTCATGAAACTTAAACATATTATCATCCATCAAATATATAGCTGGTTTATTGAAACTTTTGTTCTTGTGTAGAGTTTGTAAGGATATTTGCCCAATAGTTCTATATAAAATTAAGATATCATAATCATCCAATTCTAAAGCCGATAAGGATGCCTCGTTAATATAGAAGGATTTGTAAGGGAATCCCTTTATACGCTGTATGAAGTTTTTTATGGTAACATCAATAGATGTTGAAAAATCACTTTTTGTTACCGCTATTGTTTTTCTCTCAATTCTTGAGAGACTGGAAGTATAAGTGTCTATATCTTTTATATAATACGGCACTAAATTTCTATAAGGAATAATTTCATATCTTTTAAGATAGTCCTTTTCAATACTGTTAAAATAACGAAAATAAATTTCAACATTATCTACCTCATACTGATTAATTTGAGCTTCACTTAAATGTGCTTCTCTGGGTATCTCTAGATATTTGCGAATATACGACAGTTTATAGTCAACCTCTACACCTAAGGAACTCTGCTCTCCAGCATATACGTTAGTTACTACCTTATCAATCCAGTAAAATGGCACGTGTTTTGCCATCCTTAACCACAGATCATAATCACTATATCTTCTTATTAAAACATGTGGATCATACAATCCACATCTATTAAAGATTTCTTTATTATGCATTACTGAATTATTTGCTATATAGTTTCCATTCATCAACAATCCATAGTTAAAGCTTTTTCCAAGATAACTATGTTTAATACTGCCATCAGGGCTCTTAATTTCAATGGAACAAGTTCCATAAACCAGGCAGGGCTTGTACTGTTTATTAATATAATCATAAAGTATTTCTAAACACTCAGACAAATACTCATCATCATCAAATTGATAACTAATATATTTGCCCCTGGCAATTAAAATACCTTCATTAACACGTAATGCAGGTAATCCACTGTTTAGATTATGGCGAATAATTACAATCCTATTGTCCTTTTCCTGATACTCTTTCAATATATTAAATGTACCATCCTTTGAACCATCATCAATAATAATAAATTCAAAGTCATGAAATGTTTGTTTCAATACGCTTTCGATAGCTCTTCTCAAGGAAATCTCGCCTCTACAGTAGGTAGGCATGATAACACTAACCTGTGGATTAGAAATTTCATCATGCCTTCTAATAATTTTCTGATCCTCAAGAAATCTGCTAACTGATAACATTAATCCTCCCCCTTATCGATTTAGACTATAATGACAATATTACAAAGCATAAGAAAGTTTCCCAAAAAACTGCACATCCCTTTTCACTCCAAACATATTAAGTTTTTGCCATTCATATATGCTTACTCCAGCTTTTTCTATGTTCTTTAAGCCAACAAATCTTACTATAAAACTATTGTTATTAGATTGCTTGATAGGTTCGAAGTTGATTACTGAAACATTATTGTGTTTAATGTTTTCAGTTTTTAAGAAGACTGTTCTAAGAATTGATTTACCATCAGCAGATAATACTTCGAAACCTAAAACAACTCCCTGGATACTATCGTTAATAC
Source organism: Desulfitibacter alkalitolerans DSM 16504 (assembly GCF_000620305.1). Taxonomy (NCBI): domain Bacteria; kingdom Bacillati; phylum Bacillota; class Clostridia; order Neomoorellales; family Desulfitibacteraceae; genus Desulfitibacter; species Desulfitibacter alkalitolerans. The sequence continues at coordinate 1,224,187 of NZ_KK211100.1, forward strand.
AACTTAATGCTACTTCAACTTTATTCCAACCATCTCTTTCACAATAGACATTATAATATAAGATTTCATCAGTAGTAATCGGTGATGAAAAACCTAGAATATATCTGTTTAGTGACTTTGTGTTGCTAAGTATACTGGAGTCAAGTAGAGGTTTACAATCTTTATTTATTAGTTGTGTAAGATCTCTGCTTTCTTTTTTGATTAAATATCTTAATACATTCATTAATCTATATGCTTTGGTCTTTTTTAATAAATTATTTTCATGTAGAAGTTCCTCAATTATAATGTTTTTTTGCAATATAACCTTTTTTAACATTTTAGTATTATTCGATAAACTATTCTGCACATGAATATATTCTTTTTCAAGTTGTTCCTTTTGTCTATAAATCTCATTCTTTTCTTGAATTTTTTTTGAAACCTCTGTTTCTTTTTCCGTAAGTAAACTTTCTAAGTTGTGCTTAAATTGAATGGACATTTTTTCTTTTTCATCTTTATATTTTTTTAATTCTTCTTTTAATTTTTGTATGTCTTCTTCTTTATTTCTTAATTCTTTCCTTAAATCACTTTTGGTCTCCTTATCATTATGTTGCATTTCCTTTACAATTTTCTCCTGAAAAATTAGTCTATAATCTGTTAATTCTTTTTTCACTGCCATTAATTCATTTTGCCAGCTTGTTTTGTCCTTTTCATATAAAGACATTAAATCCTGATACTTTTCAACATATCTTCTTATTGTTACATGATTTGGTTCCTCTAGCTTGAGAAAAAGTTTCATTTTTTCAATTTCTTCAACTGATGTAGGCCTTTTAATTACTAAGAGGTGATACATTATTTCATCAACAACATTAATTCTACTTCTACGAAGCTCACTTTTTTCAATTTCCGACAACATTCTATATTCTGGAAAATAAAAGTATTCAATAGATAGGCATCTAAAGTCTATTTTTAAATTACTGTTATCACTCTCTCCCAGACCCCAACTAGCAGAGCTAGGAAATTTATAGTCCTCTTTTGGTATTAGATAGTTGTTATTTGAAGTAAAAAACCTTGGAGTATGTTCATTAAATGCTTGTTTGTGGTAAGGATTAGCCATATTTAACGATGTATTAAAATAAGGTGCCACTATACAGACAATGGCCATATGCTTGCATACTCTATATATTTCTTCCATTGTTTTCATTAAATCATCAACATGCTCTAAAGAATGGGAAGCTATAACGTAATCTACAACATCATTTTCTAAAGGAATGCCTTTGTTAATATCTGCTACAATATCTACCCCTGGAATATCTATTCTGTCGATTCCTATATAACCTGGTTGTCTTCTTTTTCCAGAACCCAAGTCAATTTTCATATATATAACCATTCCTTTCGCTTCGCTCAAGGCACAAAATGTAATGCAAGAATTCTTTCAGACTTCATCTCTCCTATTTATAAACAAAATAACATTTAGATACCTCTTCAGGGGTTCCGCTCATTTTAATGCTTCCAGCATCTAGCCATATACATTTATTACAAAAATCTTTCAAAGAAGTCATACTATGGGTTACAAATACTAAAATTTTTACCCTATCCATTAGACTATTAATTCTTTGTTTTGCTTTGTCTAAAAACCTTGCATCACCTGCACCTACTACTTCATCTAGTAAAAGAATATCTGGCTCTATAGCAGTAGAAATGGAAAAAGCAAGCCTCATAAACATACCAGAAGAATAGTATTTAACAGGAACATTTAAATGGTCTCCTAATTCGCTAAATTTAGCAATCTCTGACATTTTAGCTTTAATACTTTTAGGTGTTTCACCTAACATTAATCCCCTTAAATATATATTATCCCATCCATTTGCTTCCATTTCAAATCCAGTTGCTAGTTCAAACAAGCTGGCTATTCTACCTTCAACATATAACTCTCCCGATGTAGGGGGATATATACCAGCTATTACTTTGAGAAGTGAACTTTTTCCTGCTCCATTGTATCCAATAATACCTAGCTTATCACCATCTTTAATACTAAGGCTAATATCTCTAAGTGCATGAATACGTTGAGGTCTACTCAAGTGGTTTTTTAAGCTCTTGTTTGGAACAAATATATCCTTAAACCTTTTCTCATTATTAATATCATACATTAAGTTTAAGTTAATTAGTTGTATTATACTCATTGTTCACCTATAACCTATAATTTAAAAGTAATTTTTCTGCCGATTCTTATAGTAAATAACACAGATGCACACGCAAGTAACAAGGTAATTCCTAGTGCAATCGTCCATACATGAAAGTCTGTAACCATTTCACCTAGCAATGGTCTTCTAATAATCTCTAACATATAGTAAATCGGATTAAGTTGATATATAATGCCATAGTTTTTTTCAGCAAGAATGTCAGGTTTCCATACAATTGGGGTTACATAAAAAAAACCTTGTATTATCAGTCCTTGAAGTGGGGCATAATCCCGTATATGTGTATTAATTAATGCTGCCAATGTTGCTAAAGAAATACCAAATACTAACCATATAATAAGGGCAGGAACTACCATAAGCATAAAATAATTAAAATTCTCTGGGCTTATAAATAAATATACAATAAAAAATGCACCCAAACCAAATAACAGATTTGTAAATTCCACAAGTGCTGTCCTAATTGGAAAAATCTCAATTGGTGTCTGTGTCTGCTTAATATAACCTTGCGCAGAAATAAATGAAGTTGTTCCTCCTTGTGCACATGCTGAAATATACAACCATGGGATTAATCCTGAAAACAAATAAGGTACAAAGACTTTCATTGATATGCCCCATAATAAAGAGAAAACAGTTCCAATTATTGCTACCAAACCTAATGGGGTAACTAATGACCAAGCTATACCAAGTATAGTACCACGATATCTATTTTTAAGGTCTCTACTCACCAAACTAAACAGTATGTATCTACCATTATATATATTTTTAAAATATCTCAAGAGTTTCCAGCCTCTCCGTGATAATATTAGTGCCGTGCTTTTTCCAAGATTTTTTGCAATAAAACTTTGGCGGAATTCAATCCTTCTCTTTTAATTAAATTTATCAATTTATAAGCCCAATAGTTTTTATTACAACATGAAATACATACATCCTGTTCCAAAATGCTAGGAGCCTTATATTCAGTTAGTTCAGGGAATGCTCTGCAAACATCATTAGATATCGTAGTTAGGTTAAATTGTTCTCTAACCTGTTTTAACACATTATTCTTTATTCTTAGCAAATGATTAGGATTCTGAATTAAATATGAAATAGCATTAATCCATTGATGTTTATCGTTATCTGTCAACATTCCATTTATATTATTTACTACAATTCTTTTATAGGGTTCAACATTAGAATACACTCCGGCTATTCCTAGAGCTCCATATTCTAAGAACTTATTAAAATATTTACATGCATGAAAATCTGTTTGTGGTAAAGGAGCTAGCCCAATATCCCATTTTAATGAATGCATCCTCTCTGAATATTTATCATGTAATGTTTCATACGGTAGATAAATCACTGGATAATCAACATGAAAACTAGGTTTTACTCCAAAAAACTGAAATTCAATTCTATCTGAAAATCTATCATAAATATCTTTAATAGGTGCTTCTAAAAAAGTGTCGATAAAGTATTTATGATCCAAACCTCCAGCAAATCCTATTTTAATTTTGTCTTGTATTTTATCAATATTTATATCCATATCTGCTAGTAATGCCGGTGCATCTAATTTTGATGCTTTTTGAAAAAAACATTTATATTTATCCAACAATAGTAGATTAGTTGTCCATAGTCCATCACATTGTTTCATAATAGACAAAATATTATTTTGAACTACTTTATTACTGTAATAAATATAACTATTTGATGTTTCAGTTATATTTGGCAAATCATCATCAAGGAAATATATATTATACTTATGGAGCTTTCTACACTCTTTTGCTAAGTCGAGTTCTAAATCTTCAGAGCCTCTAATAAAAATTACAACGTCAGCAAATACAATATCACTTTTATTTACTTTTAAGCTCTCTTTGAACCTAAACTCTAATAAACCCCTTTTTTCTATTTCCTGAAGAGGTTTAATGACCCCCACTGTAGCAGATGGAATTGTACTTAAACATAACGCTAATACCCTTGTTTTTCTCATGTCTGTTACCTATTCTCTATAACCATTTTGAGAACACTTATGCTCTGTTTATCAGCAATTGACTCTTTTCTAAAACCAATTCTTTTATAAAGGTTAATAGCCCTCTCGTTATTTGACAAGACCTCTAAGTAAACCGTAAATAACTTCAGTTCTTTAAAGGCAAAGTCACACAATAGCTCTGTAGCCCTTTTAGCATAACCCTTTCCTTTATAACTATCATTACCAATAATCAGCCTTCCAAATTCAGCTGATAAGTTAGCAGTATCAATGTTATATAAAGAAGCTGTACCAATAGAACAATTGTTATTCTTAACATCCTCAATTATAAAAACTAAATCATTAGTTCTTTTTAGATAGCTTTCATACCATTCCAATTGCTGTTTTACAGATATAAGACCTTTATTGATAAACCATTTTCTATTATCTTCACAGTTTCTCCATTTTCGCAAGAACTCCAAGTCATCTCTATTAATTGTACGTAGAATTAAGTTTTCATCTTTAATAAGATATTTTTTTTTCAATACCTTCACCTTCATTTATTTACTGTAATTAATAATCTTATCACTAATATAATCTACGTCTTTTTTAGTCATTTGCAGATGTAAAGGCAGAGAAAGAATTCTGCCACTTAAATAATGGGTCCGAGGACAAGTTCCATTAGCATATAGATACATCTCATACTCAGTATTATCTCTATAGTGTACTCCAGGGTAGATTTCACTTTCATTTAATGCTAATAATAACTCGTCTCTATTGTTAACCTCAATTATATATAAGTGTCTTGAAGATTCACAGCCTTCAGATACCATAACCGGTTTTATTTTATTGCTCCAATTTGCAAAGTTTTTGTCATACCAGACAGATAATTGCCTACGATATGAATTATCTTGATCTAAATATTTTAATTGCACAAGCCCTATTGCAGCCATAATTGAATTTCCATGATACTTATATCCTAGGTGTTCTACATCGTACTTCCATTTATAAGCTCCTTTAGAACTAGTCCTGCTGTATGTATCTTTATTTATACCCAACCAGGTTAGCTTTCGACAAAGCTCATCATTCTCAAAATCTTTAAAACATATCATTCCAGAATCTGCTGTTGGTAAGTTTTTTACTGCTTGAAAAGAATACACTACTACATCAGCTTCTTTACCTGGGATTTCCCCATTTAACCGTGTTCCAGCCATATGAGCAGCATCTAATATAAGTTTTAAACCATGCTTCTTGCACAGCTCAACTACTCTTGTATACTCACCTGTGTTTCCACCTATTCCCACATATAAAACTGCCTTAGTTTTGTCTGTAATTTTCTTTTCTATATCCTCTGGAGAAATACATAAACTATTGTCTATGTCAGCAAAAACAACTTTCAAATTTTCATAAGATATAGCATGATTAGTTGATATAAAGGTTAAAGGAGTAGATATTATCTCATCCAAATCTCCCCACCCGTTTTTCATTTTAAGAACTTTAATTGCAATATGCAACCCAGCAGTTGCAGAATTTAAAAAATGGGCATTTGGCAATCCTGTATATTTTTTCCATTCCTCTTCAAATTGAACAGTTTTAAAACCTAATCCAGTCCAACCTTTTTCCAAGCACTCTTTAATTTCTTGCAAACACTCATCAACCCTAAAAGTAGGCACAAAAAGCTGTAATCCCATGTTTTTCTCTCCTTAAAAAACAATTCATTTATTTATTTAACGATTTTGTTCGTTATAATTAATTCCGCAAAGACCAATTCTAATTGTTTTTCCCAATGCGGTAAGCTGATTCCAAAAACATTAAAAAGTTTAGTATTAGACAAGATAGAGTTTTTTGGCCTGGCAACATTTGATGGATAATCTTCACTTTTAATATGGTTTATTTTTACAAATCTATTGGAATGTATCAAACAGTATTTTTTTACTATTATATTTGCAAAACCATACCAGCTTGTATACCCATCAGCAGTCATATTGTAGATACCCTTATGTTTATCAAATGAATTTAAAAGACCCTGATTGCACTGTAATACTATTTGTGCAGTAGCCTCAGCTATCATTCTACTCCAGGTAGGTGAGCCTATTTGATCATCTACGACGTTAAAAAACTCTTTATCTTTTATAAGATCTAGTATTTTTAAAAAAAAATTTTTTCCTCTTATACCATAGGCCCAGCTTGTCCGAAAGATAAAATAAGGAGCTCCGCTATTTTGGATGTTTCTTTCACCCTCAAGCTTGGTTTTTCCATAGACATTTATAGGGTTTGGTTCATCTTCTTCTGTATATGGACTGTTTTTTGTTCCATCAAATACATAGTCAGTTGAATAGTGTATTATACCTGCTCCGATTTTCTTTGCTTCTTCAGCAAGAATGCCTGGTGCTATACCGTTTATTGCCATGGCTAGCTCAGGCTCTTCCTCAGCTTTATCCACAGCAGTATAGGCAGCAGCATTAACAATAAGCTGAGGCTGGACCTTTCTTACTCCAGTACGAATTGCCTTTTCATCTGTAAGATCTAGATCTTCAATATCCCAGGCAGTTATTTCACCCAGAGTAGCCATGGTTCTCTGAAGCTCCCAGCCAATCTGCCCATTTTTACCTAACAATAATATCCTCATGGTTAGTCCTCCATACTGAAGGGGCTGTTAGCTTCATCCTCATGGCGTATTTCATCAACTGCATCTTTCTTTCCCCAGCCCATGAAAAGCTTATCGGGATAATTTATCACCATACCCCTGGCGGTTTTAGATACATTCTTATAACCATGGATAATCCCAGGGGGAATTATTACTGTAATTGGATTATCTTCTCCTCCATAAAGCAGCATATAGTTTCCATATGTATCACTTTTCTCTCTGTTATCCCAGAGCTTTATTTTAAAATTGCCAGGGCCTATAAAAGAGAAGATATCAGTTTGCTCAACATGCTCATGGGGCCCCCTGCTAACACCTGGTTCTGTATATGAAACATAACTCATAATAGGATTCAAACCTTCAGGTAATTCATCCACCCTCATGGTTTCTGTTAAATAGCCTCTTTCATCTACATGTTTAACTAGCTTTTGTATTATAACTCCGCTAATTTTATCCTTTTTCCAATTTGCCATTATGCTTCTCCTTAGTTAAGATACCTTAAACAAATTGATTAAATAGTCTTTGTAATAGCAGTTACACATGCTGCTAATAATAGCTTTCAACTGGCTCTTATCAATAAAGCCCATCCGATATGCTATTTCTTCAATACATGCTATTTTTAGTCCTTGTCTTTTTTCTATAGTTGCAATGAAGTTTGCAGCATCCAGTAAGCTTTCAGGTGTTCCCGTATCCAGCCAGGCAGTCCCCCTGCCCAATAGCTCAACACTTAATTTGCCTTTTTTAAGATATTCAATGTTGACATCAGTTATTTCAAGTTCGCCTCTAGCTGATGGCTTTAAGTTTTTAGAAATTTCTACTACCTGGTTATCATAAAAGTACAGGCCTGGAACTGCATAATTAGATTTTGGATTCCTGGGTTTTTCCTCGATGCTTAATACCTTGCCAGCTTCATCAAAGTCTACAACACCATATCTCTCAGGGTCCTTTACCCAGTAACCAAAAACAATGGCACCATCATTTAAATCCCCAGCTTTTCTTAGGGTGTTGGTAAGACCATGCCCATAAAAGACATTGTCCCCTAGTATAAGACAGACATTATCGTTACCTATAAATTTTTCTCCAATAATAAAGGCTTGAGCTATTCCTTCAGGCTTTTCCTGAACTTCGTAGGAAAAATTCATACCCAATCTGCTGCCATCACCCAAAACCTCTTTATATTTTGGTGTGTCTTCTGGAGTAGATATAATTAATACATCCTTAATTCCTGCAAACATAAGAGTTGACAGCGGATAATATATCATAGGCTTGTCATAAACTGGCAGCAACTGCTTGGTTATAGCAATTGTACAAGGTTTTAATCTAGAGCCTGAGCCACCCGCTAAAATAATACCCTTCATTTTTATTACCAGCTCCTTTTTAACCGACCCTATCAGTGTAATTTAAATCCATCCATTTTTTGTATTCACCGGTTTTAATGTTTTCTATCCAATTACTATTATCCAAGTACCATCTTATGGTTTTCTTTAAACCTGTTTCAAAGGTTTCCTTGGGATACCAATTTAGTTCTCTTTGAATTTTTGAAGAATCAATGGCATATCTGAGATCATGTCCTGGTCTGTCCTTAACAAAGGTAATTAAGCTTTTAAAATCCTCAGGGCTTTTACCTGCTTCTCCAGCCAGAACCTCACATATCTTATGAACTATGTCTATGTTTGTCCATTCATTATTTCCACCAATATTGTAGGTTTCGCCAAGCTTACCCTCTTGAATAACCTTCCAAATAGCTTCGCAATGATCTGTAACATAGAGCCAATCCCGTACATTTTCCCCTGTACCATATATGGGCAGAGGTTTACCTTCTAGAGCATTTAATATCATTACTGGTATTAATTTTTCTGGGAACTGATATGGGCCATAGTTATTTGAGCAATTTGTTATCTTTATTGGAAGTCCATATGTACGAAAATACGCCCTTGCCAGATGGTCACTAGAAGCCTTTGAAGCTGAATATGGGCTGCTGGGATCATAATTTGTTTCTTCTGTAAATAAGCCTGTTTCCCCTAATGAGCCATATACCTCATCTGTACTTACATGATGAAAAATCTTACCATTTTTATTAATCCAGCTCTTTCTGCACGCCTCTAACAGGTTAAACGTGCCCACTATATTCGTATGTATAAATTCTGCCGGTCCTAATATACTCCTATCAACATGGCTTTCAGCTGCAAAATGAACAATTATATCAGGTGCATATTTTTCAAATACATCTATAACCTGATTATAGTCAGCAATATCGCACTTGATGAAGGTATAGTTAGACATATCTTCTATGTCTTTTAGATTTGAAAGATTAGCTGCATATGTAAGCTTATCAAGATTTATAAAGCTGTATTCCGGATATTTTGGTACTAACAAATTCAGAAAGTTGGATCCTATAAATCCAGCACCACCAGTTACTAGAATCCTCAAAAAATCTCCCCCTTCTCAAAAGCAAGCTAGAATCGTAACACACCATGATACCCCAGGCATCTCAAATCATAAAGAAAACTTGGCTTTCGCCAAGACTTTTGGCGCCAGCGAAAGCCTTAGTTGCACCAATAGTTCTAGCATTTTTAATGCGTAGAAATACCAGCCCCTTTGGGGCACTTATACTATCTACATTTTAAAGATATACTTTCTGATAGCGTAAAAAATTACAGACTATTTGTCATTTAATGTCTGTTCTTATTTAATCTTCTATATTATTAAATGAATTCCTGCTAAAAAACAAAAAATTTAACCAACAGTTTTTCCCATTATATCCAATGTCTTAGTAGTTCCAAGCAAAAACTACTTAACAAATACTTTGTTAAGAAAAAAGGTCAACTTAGGATTCAGGTAATCTGCAGGGGGGATGTTCTTGTTTGATTTGAAATGATATAATGTAGTTAGTTATTATCAGTTGATTTTAGTTGATAATAGTTGTATAATTATTATCGGGGTGATAGTATATGTTAAAAGGCAATGAGCTGATGACTGCTAAAGAGCTAGCTGAAGCTTTAAACCTTTCTGCGGAAACAATCTGGAGGTACACCAGGGAAAAGAAAATCCCCTATATTGAATTGGGGGCCAGACAATACCGCTATAATCTGGAGGAAGTGATTAGTAAGCTTGAGGGGCAGGTTGTGCAGGAGGAAAAGGCTCAGTATCTAACTGATACGTCAAAAAAATACACCTACCAGGACTATTTAGAACTGCCGGAGGAGCCGGGTTACCGTTTTGAAATACTTGAGGGTATGCTGGTTAAAGAACCGTCACCTAATGTCATGCACCAGAGGGTCTCCCGCAGGCTCCAGCGTATCCTGGAAGATTACTTCTGGGAGCATGATCCCCAGGGGGAAGTATTTGATGCTCCCCTTGATACGACTTTTAAAGAAATTACTGTGGTTCAGCCTGACCTGTTTTATGTTTCTGGGGAGCAAAAAGACATTATTAAAGACACCAGAGTTGACGGCCCGCCCACCCTGGTTGTGGAAATCCTTTCTCCATCAACCAGCCGCAAGGACAGGCTTATAAAAATGCGTATCTACCAGAAGGCCGGGGTCAGATATTACTGGCTTGTAGATCCTGAAGAAAAAACCATGGAGTGCTTTGCCCTAAAAGACGGCCTCTATGCCTTGATTGCTGCAGCCTTGGAAGAGGATGTTTTAGAGCATCCAGATTTTCCAGGGTTAACCATTAAGCTGGGGCCCCTGTGGGAAAATTAATCGCATAAAACATAGCGTAATAAGATCTATTAATTATACTACTTAAACTACCTTCATAGGCAAGTAAAGTTTTTGCAATTATTTCTTTTATAAATTATTTCTTTGTTCTTTAGTTAAGCTATCAACAATTACAAGAATATCTATATCAGAGTCAGGACTTTGATCATTTCTTGCATATGAACCATATAGGAATATCTTTATGTTGTTGCCAAGGTTTTTTCTCAAAATTGAACTTAATTCCGCCAATATTGTCTCAATATTTTTTTCATTATATAATTTTTAATGACTATCAATTTTGCTCAGGAAAACCTTGCCCCTCGAACTAGTGTTTGCTATAATTAATACAAACAACAGTTCGGGAGTGGTTGTCGTGGCAAAACAAAACTCAATAAATTTAATGCAATTTCAAACAATATTTAGTTCAGAAGAAGCTTGTTATAATCATTTATACCAGATGAAGTGGTCTGATGGATTTAAGTGCCCAAGATGCGGGCATTCACAAGCTTACAAGATTAAAACCCGAAAGTTTCCTTTGTATGAATGTGTTGATTGTAAACATCAAACTACTGTTACTGCTGGAACAATCTTTGAAAAAACTAGAACAGACTTACGTATCTGGTTTTTGGCAATATTTTTAGTTGCTCATGACAAGCGTGGAAACTCTGCTACTTTCCTTTCAAACCAGTTAGGTATCTGCTATCAAACCGCCTGGACAATGCTTCATAAAATCAGAAAGGCTATGGGTGAACGTGATACAAATTATACTTTAGCCGGTATTGTTGAGCTTGATGATGCTTATTTTGGTTCTCCTACTAAAGGTGGTAAACGTGGTAGAGGTACAGAACAAACTCAAGTATTAGTAGGCCTATCATTAAACTCAATAGGGCAGCCACTATATGTCAAGATGGAAATAATTCCTGACTTAAGAGGAACTACAATTAGTGATTTTGCTCAAAGAACTATTGAAGAAGGTTCTGTTATTTCCAGTGATAAGTATCGTTCATATAACGTACTAGCTGCTGATCCTAAATATGAGCATAAACCAAAGATATTTAACCCAAAAGAAGATTCCGAGCATCTTAAGTGGCTTCATACTATTATTTCAAACGCAAAAGCTTTTGTAGCAGGTACCTACCATGGACTAGGAACAAAGCATTTGCAGGCCTACTTAAACGAATTTTGTTATCGCTTTAATAGAAGAATGTTTAAAGGTGAATTATTTAATAGATTGGTAAAAGCCTGCGTTTCTGTTTCAACGATTACTTATCCTGAGCTAGTTGGATAATCATTTAATTTTTTAAAAAACAACTAAAGGTGGTTGGAAATGGACCTGATTTTCACTGAAGACTGTCTTAGGTATAAAGCTAAAGGGCACCCAGAAAGTCCTGAAAGGATTAAAGCTGCTTACGAGTTTTTATTTGACAAGTTTAATATCCTAACCCCGGAACTAGCAAATGAAAAGGATCTTTTACTTGTACATGATGCCAGACTAGTAAAAATAATAAAAAGCGGCAAGTTTTATGACATAAATAGTCCAAATTACGAGAATCTATACTATTATGCTGCCCTTTCTGCAGGCGGTGCAATTAAGGCCCAGGAGGTACAAGGATTCAGTCTAATGCGCCCACCCGGACACCATGCAGGCAAAAACTTTTTGGGAGGATTTTGCTATTTTAACAATCTAGCTGTAGCTGTAAAAAAGTCAGGTTTGAAAACACTTATTGTTGATATTGATGCACACCATGGCAATGGTACAGAAGATATTTTTTATGGCGATAAACAAGTTGTTTTTATATCCCTGCACCACGCAGGGATATTTCCAGGCAGCGGAAATTATTCGCTTTTAAATATACTAAATTTTCCATTGGCAAGACGCTGTGGTGATAAAACATATATTAAAACCCTTGCTGAGGCCCTGGATTATGTGTCTGACGAAAATTTTGAACAGCTTGCCATTTCGGCAGGGTTTGATGGTCACGAGAGAGATCCTTTAGCCTCTCTAGGATTGACTACTTCTGCCTATGAGAAGATTGGAAGTATGCTGACCAGACTTAATCTGCCCACCTTTGCTGTTTTGGAAGGAGGCTATGCAGTAAATGATTTAAAGCATAATATTCTAGCTTTTATTAGAGGCTTTAAATCTGGCAAAATATAAACACTTTAATGTCAATCCCCAAAGGACAGGCCTATCTCTCTGCATGTCTTGACTAATGGGTCATCTATAGGTACCAGGCGGACCCCCTTGACTTGTTCTAAAGGGATGCTGGTAATCTTATTTTCTCTAAGCACCACCATTTCACCAAATCTGCCTTTAGCAGCTAGCTCTGCTGCCCTGGCTCCCAGCTGGGTGGCAAAGACCCTGTCAAAGCTGTTGGGAGAACCTCCCCTCTGCAGGTGACCTAGAATTGTAGCCCTGGATTCTATCCCAGTGTATTCTTCAATAACCCTGGCCAGCCAGCTGCTGACACCGCCAAGTCTTGGAACGTTGAAAATATCCATGCCTATTCCTTCCCTGACAATCTGCTCGCCAGAGAGGGTTTTAATTCCTTCAGAAACTATGATCAAGCTAAAGCTTTTGCCCCTTGCTATCCTTTCCTGTATGGTTTTGTTGATGGATTCAAGATTATAGGGAATCTCTGGTATGAGTATGATATCTGCCCCGCCGGCAGCACCCCCATGGAGGGCTATCCAGCCGGCATCCCTGCCCATTACTTCTAATATCATGACCCTGTGGTGAGATTCTGCTGTGGTATGGAGCCTGTCCAGGGCATCTGTTGCAATATCAACTGCACTGTTAAAGCCGAAGGTCATTTCCGTTCCTACAATGTCATTGTCTATTGTCTTGGGTACCCCTATCACCTTAATATCAGTACTGGCAGATATCTGGTTGGCAAGCCTCATGGAGCCATCCCCTCCAATGACAACCAGACAGTCAAGCTTTAAAGCATGATAGTTTTCATTCATTGTCCCTGACATGTCTAGATAAACCTCTTTGCCGTCAACAATCTGCTTGAATTTAAAAGGGTTGTCCCTGTTGGTTGTGCCCAGGATGGTACCACCCCTGGATAGTATTCCTGATACACTCTCATGGTTTAAAACAATATATCGGTTTTCAATAAGGCCTTTAAAACCATCTTTAAAACCAAATATTTCATGGCCTCGACCAATACCCGAGCGTGTAATGGCTCTAATAACTGCATTTAATCCGGGACAATCCCCTCCACCTGTTAAGACTCCTATACGCATTGTAAGACCCCTTTCTTTTTTTACTTGCTTTACACCTTTACTTGCTTTAAACCCTAAAGCCTATTTTTTGCTAGTAAAATAGTATTTGGGCTTCTTGCAGCAGCATGGATTAATAATTAGCTACATTTTACCACTCTTGCGGCTATAGTTCTATGAAATAACTTCAAAAGGGAAGAATTTCAAAAACTATGCTGCATTATAGTATTAACAGCTATTTTTTACGGCTTCAACTTATAATGGCAAGCCTTTTGATGCTTAAGGAGTTTATTGATTGAGGCCATATGGTATAATTTATGTGAATAAAATAAATTACATGGGGAGGTCACTATGAAAAAAATAGGTTTTATTGGTCTAGGGACCATGGGCCTGCCAATGGCAAACAATCTTTTAAAAGCAGGTTATGAACTTATAGTGTATAATCGTTCAATGGACAGGGTGAAACTGTTAGAAGGTGAGCTGGTTACAGCAGCTGATACTCCTGCCGAAGCAGCTGCCAGAAGTGAGGTGGTTTTTACAATGCTTTCCGCAGACAAGGCTGTAGAAGAGATTGTCCTGGGCAGGGATGGCGTCATAGAAGGAGCAGCTTCAGGATTGATAGTTGTAGACTGCACCACCATCAATCCCGCCACGTCAAAAAAACTGGCTCAAGTCCTGGCTCATAAAGGCATGGAGTTTTTAGACGCTCCTGTTACAGGCAGTGAACCCCATGCCGTTAAGGGTGTATTGACCTTCATGGTTGGCGGGAACAAAGAAATCTTTGATAAGTGCTTCCCTTTGTTTGAGGTCATGGGACAAAAGGCTGTACATGTGGGGGATCATGGAACAGGTTCAACTGCAAAGCTGGCAAATAATCTTATTGCTGTAGTCAATATGCTTGCTCTTGCTGAGGGAGTTACCATGGCAGCAAAAGCAGGCATAAATCCAGAAACATTTATGAAGGTTATACAAGGTGGTGGAGCAGGCAGCGGCATGGCTGAATACAAGCTTCCCAAGATATATAATCGAGACTTTACACCTACCTTTAAAAATGACTTGATGTATAAGGATTTAAGCCTCATATCAGCTTTTGCAGCAGAAAATGAAGTGCCAGTACCAGCCTTGTCCATGACAAAGGAATTTTTCCGCATACTGCTAAACAAAGGTTTGGGACACGAGGACGTGTGTGCCATAGTAAAGCTTTATGAGGAGTGGGCAAGGGTAGAGGTAAAGAAGTGATGGGGGACTGACCCCTTTTGGGAGGAACTGGGAAGCCGTCAGGCTTTCTGGTTCCAACCGTTTCCATTCCATCATGCCTGTTACGGCTGGGGCTAACCTGCACAATAATAATTTGGATATAATCCTTTGTGCTGCATTTGACTTAGTCTACAAGCTTAGTCTATAATATAATTAAGGTGGTGAGTATTTATGACTGACAAGAAAATAAATGTCCATGAAGCAAAAACCCATTTTTCAAAGCTTGTAGCACGTGTCATTAATGGTGAAGAATTTATTATTGCCAAAGCAGGGAAACCCGTAGCTCGGCTGCTCCCCATCAAGGAAAAAGCTTCCAAGAGACTTCCGGGAAGCGCTAAAGGTAAAATATTCATTAGTCCAGATTTTAACTCACCTCTTCCAGAAGATATGCTAAAGGAGTTTGAAGAATGAAGATGCTTTTAGATACGCATGCTTTTCTTTGGTGGATTACAGATGATCCTCAATTATCCATTGCTGCTCGAAATATTATTAGTAATGGGGAAAACCAAATTTTTTTAAGTGCAGCTAGCGGATTGGAAATAGCAATAAAAGCCCGACTTGGCAAATTAAAAGTGCCTGCCAATGTTGAGCAGTTTATATTCGAACAGATGGCAGCTAATAATTTTGAAGTTTTACCTATCAAACTGAGCCATGCAGTACATGTTTATGCCCTACCCGACCACCATCGCGATCCCTTCGATCGTCTCCTTATTTCTCAGGCACAGCTGGAAGACCTCTCCTTGATAACTGCGGATGCTCAAATTGCAAACTATGAAGTAAAGACAATATGGTAGAAATTCTATATTTATTCTCTATTTTGCTTTAAATAAGCCAAGATTTCTTCTTGAAATTTTTCAATGTCATCCAGATTATTAGAGATAATTTCATATCTATAGGCATCTACCCCTACCTCCTCTAACAATTCGTCAAGATATAACTCTAAAAACGGCCTGAAATCAGCAGCCCGCCGAAGAATACTATCTTCATACTCTTCTTTATACTCTTTAGAAACACAATAAATACACTCCCCACAAATGGCTCTAGCTTGAAATACTGAGTAGGTTTCCTGCAAAAAAACCAGGTCTAATGGGAAGGGGGTATTTAGGGGGACTGACCCCTTTTGACTCTTTTGGGAAGAACTGGAAAGCCATCAAGCTTTCTGGCTGTCAAATCAACGTACCTGTCCCCTTGTCTCTCTGTCCCCTTGATTTTTATTACTTCCCAGCCCATTATATTGCTGCAGCTTCTATTTTAGTTTAGTAACTTTATTTAAATATAGAAAGTATAGCTTTATATGCAGGATATATACTACGAACAAAGAAATTGTTTTTAAAAATAGTTAAGGGGTGGGTTGTTATGCAGAGTAAGGTTCATAATGAAGGCAAGAAACTAGCCCAGCTTACAAAGGTGTTGGCAGCAGCTGCCATGGGCATGGAAAAGGCAGATGCTGTTATTACAGGGGCAAAGATTGTCAATGTTAATACTGGAGAAATAGAGCAAGGCAAGGATGTGGCAATTAAGGCAGGCAGGGTTGTTCTAGTAGGCAATTCAGAACATACCAGGGGTGATGATACTCAAATAATTGATGCTTCGGGATACTACCTCACACCAGGATTTTTGGACGGACATGTCCATGTGGAAAGCAGCATGGTCACTGTCACCCAGTTTGCCAGGGCTGTTTTGCCCAGGGGAACAACTACTGTCTTCATGGACCCCCATGAAATTGCCAATGTACTGGGAATGAATGGGGTCAAGCTCATGATAGAAGAAGGCAGGAAACTCCCCTTACGAGTCTATGCTACCATGCCGTCATGTGTTCCAGCAGCACCAGGCCTTGAAGATGCCGGGGCAGTATTTGGACCGGACGAAATAGCAGAGGCAATGGAATGGGACGAAATCATAGGCTTGGGGGAAATGATGAACTTCCCCGGGGTAATATATGGTGATGCAGGTGCCCATGGAGAATTAGACGCCACCTTAAAAAGCGGCAAGGTTATTACAGGGCACTATTCTATACCGGATCTTGATATTGGGCTGCAGGCCTACGCTGCAACTGGCATTGCCTCCTGCCATGAAAGCACAACCATGGAAGACGCCCTGGTCAGGATGCGTTTGGGAATGTATACCAAGATGAGAGAAGGATCTGCCTGGCACGATGTAAAAGCAACTGTAAAATCCATTACAGAAAACAAAATAGATACCCGTTATGCTGTACTTGTATCAGATGACACACATCCCCATACCCTTTTAAACCAGGGACATTTGGACCATGTTGTCAAAAGAGCAATCCAGGAAGGGGTAAATCCCATTACTGCAATTCAAATGGTAACAATTAATACAGCACAGTGTTTTGAAGTAGACAGGTTCATGGGCAGCATTGCTCCCGGCAGATATGCTGACATCCTGTTTATCAAAGACCTGGCTGATGTAAGTGTTGCCAGAGTCATGGCAGGTGGTAAGATTATAGCTGAAAATAACCAGCTGATTACAGAATTAGAAACCTTCTCTTATCCAGCTAGTGCCACCCAATCAGTTCATCTAAAGGAAAAGCTAGAGCCTAAACATTTCATCATTAAAGCTCCCATTAAAGAAGGCATGTCCAGGGTAAATGTAATGGAAATAATTGAAGCCCATGTTGGTACAAAGCACAGAATCATGGAATTACCTGTGGCAGATGGCATCCTCCAATTAGCTGATGATGTCCTTAAGGTAATGGTCATGGAACGCCATGGTGTTAATGGAACCAGTGGAATAGGCCTGGTTAAAGGCTTTGGTATCAAAGCCGGGGCAGTTGCCTCCACTGTGGCCCATGACAGCCACAACCTTTTGATAATGGGTGCAAATGACAGGGATATGGCCTATGCCGGCAATGTCCTGGCAGAACACGGTGGAGGAATGGTAGCTGTCAGAGACGAAAAAATACTGGCCTTGCTGCCCCTTCCCATTGCTGGGCTCATGTCACCAAGGCCTGTAGAGGAAGTCCAGGACCTTGTAGAAAAAACGGATAATGCATGGAAGGAACTGGGCTGTCAGCTGGTGTCTCCCTTTATGACCATGGCTTTAATAAGCCTGCCGGTGCTGCCTGAGCTAAGGCTCACAAATCGAGGCCTGATAGATACGGTAAACTTCAAGATAATCGACCTATTTGCAAAGGGATAAATACAAGGATAAATATAGACAGACAAAAAGCCTCCCGTGGAGGAGAATACCATGGGAGACTTTTATTTTCTTATTTATTCAATTGGCTCTGCATACTGGAGGGTATCCAGGGTTCTTTTAAGCACTGTGGCTAACTCTGCCCTTGTAAGAGCAGCATCTGGAAAGAAGTTTTCACTGGTTCGACCCTTCATAATACCGGCATTGAATACAAAGGACAAGGCACTGCTTTCTTCTGAAGTCAAATCCATGGTATCTTCATATACGGGGAACATGAGGGTGGTTGCTACTGATAGTTTCTTAAATGCAAAGGACTTGTTTACTGCTATTGCTGCTTCCATTCTTGTTATTTCTTTTCCTGTATTAAAACCAAAATCTGGCTCATAATCAAACTCAAAAATTTTGTCCAGGTATTTCACAAGCTCTTCACCAGTAACGGCCTTGTTTGGTTCAAACTCTCCCTCTAAATCTCCCCATACTCCCCTGGCTTCCAGAAGGGTTATATTTTCATATGCCCAGTGGTTTTCTATGTCGGTGAACCTTGTCTCCATGGCAATAGGTATCACCTCTCCTGCAGCAGGTGCAGATATGGGTATAATCTCTTCATAAGAAGCAGCTTTATCAGTATTTGCACCAGCTAAAGCCATTGTGGTTCCTCCTATTAGAATTGCACCTGCTAATACAGCCTTCAGTAACTTACTTTTCATAGATTAACAGCCTCCCTTTCATGTAGTTATCTTATTAGACGCAGGAAACGGGAGGTTTGTTCCCTGATGGGGGACTGACCCCTTTTGGGAGGATCTGGAAAGCTGTCAGGTTTTTTGGTTCCGACCAAGTATAACCGTCATTTTTAAGCAGTCAGCCCATTCTTAAATAATTGAAGTGCCTAAAAATATTTTAAGCTTATATTCGCCATCTTCAAGCAGATAGGGATCATAAAGATGATCCAAATTCATTACATCCATTTTTAATTGGCACTCGCTGAAGACCTTCACCCATTCCGCATAAGTAAACAACCCTAGTGTGTGAGTCTCGTGGTGGATGTTTAACTCACCATTCTGGCGGATCAGGTAGATCATTGTGGCTTCATAGGTGCCGTCAGATAAGATAAAATTACTCTCGAATACAGTGATATGAATGTCATCTTTTTCACCGCTATAGGCAAAATTATTGTTTTTGAATTCTTCCTTGATATGGGCGACAACCAACAGAACCCCGTCAGGCTGTAAGTGTTTTTTCGCAGTCTTCAGGGTGGCCGTTAAGTCCTCAAAGGTACGCATATACATAACGGAATCTGGTATAGCAACTACATCGAATTTCTTGCCTAGTTCAACATTTCTCATGTCACCTTTTATATATACGATTTCCGAATTTGTCGCGCTCGCAATGCTGAGCATCCCATCGCTAAGGTCAACGCCTGTAACTGAAAAATATTTTTTGAAATGAAAATCATGTCCTCCTGCGCCGCAGCCAAGATGCAGCATTGTAGGTTTCTTTCCAGAAACGCGGCCTTCTAGGGACTTTACGTAGATCATCGCCTCATCTTTATAGGTTTCCGGTGCGGCAAGAATATGCTCTGTCCAAGCCAGATCATTATAAGCCTTCCAACTCATCTCTTTTCACCTCTTTTCAACCGTGCTTCCTTGGGGGACTGACCCCTTTTGGGAGGAACTGGGAAGTTAACGGGAGATTTTTCCTCCAGGACGTCTCCTTATTTTCCCCTTTAATTCTAGTATGGATAAGGCTTCTAGGAAACTCGATAGATTTCTTTGAAAAGGCTGTGCTAGCTGGTCTTCATTCAAAGTCATGTTTCCTAAAAATTCTAGGATTTGCTCTTCTATTAACGAATTTCCAATTTCATCTGCTGAGTTTTCCAGGTGGGTTTTAAACGTCATGTGTTTTGGTTTCAATTTGTCATTTGGCTCGGTAAATTCTACTATATCTAGTATATCCAATGCCAGCTGATATGGCTCTATATATATTTGTGCACCATTTTTGATTAACCTGTTTGTGCCCTTACCTTCACTATGATAAATTCCACTGGGGACTGCCAAAACTGTCCTATTATTTTCCATTCCCCACTGGGCGGTGATTAAACTGCCGCTATAAAGGCTGGCTTCCACTACCAATATTTTGTGAGCCCAGGCACTGATTAAGTAGTTCCTCATGGGGAAATTGGCTCTCCTGGCAGGTGTCCCTGGTGGATACTGGGATACGACAGCACCCTTTTCTATTATTGCTTCCATTAGACCTTGATGCTCCTTTGGATAGCAAATATCCACTCCATTTCCTAGAAAGGCCAGGGTATACCCACCTTCCTTCAAACATGCTGTAT